>NVSF01000011.1 GCA_002401135.1 Zetaproteobacteria bacterium | reverse complement strand
TGAAGAAAATAGGATTTTAAATCGGAAGTCGCTCTATCCACATAACCGTCAGACTTTATTTGGGAGAGTCGGCCTGCAATTTCAAAATGGTCGTTTAATGTTCCGGTACTAAATTTTACGGTATGTTTCCGGGTATCATAACTTCCGTAGGAATTGGAAATTTCACCGTTTGCCTTTTCACTAACCTCTCCATCATTCTTAAATCCCTATCATTTAATTTTAAAGCTGCATCAACCCAAATATTAGTTACTTTTTCTAATTCATCATATGTAACTGAATCAGTGCATTTCTTAGCTTTTCGGAAAGCTTGAATGCCATTTCTTGCGCGATTCTCACTCTTTATATAATCATAAACTGCTTTTTTTCCTTCTCCATCTTCAACCAAAATATCTACCACACCTAATTCAAACATTTCGTCAGCAGTATATAATTTACCACTTAGAATTATTTTTTCTGCTTGAATAGCCCCTATCTTTCTAGACAAAAGGCTGTATGCACCCATACCTGGAAACAAATTAAATAGAATTTCTGGCATCCCCATTTTTGCGCTTTTTTCAGCAATTAATATGTTGCTTGATATTGCAAACTCCATACCACCACCTAATGCGTCCCCTTGTACAAGAGAAATTGTAGTCACATCTTTTCCTAAACTCGTATGGTTTAAATATAAAGTATTAATGCACGACAAGGCATACCCAAGCAACCTATCCCTATCTCTATTCTTAATTAGTCGTGAAAACAGGTTCAGGTCTCCGCCTAAATTGAAGATCCCTTTCTCCTTTGAGGCTATAACTATGTATTCATATTTCTTTTCCTGTAATGGAGAATTTAAAATTTGGGAGTACCAGTTTTGAATATCATTAATTAATTCTGGTGTACAACACTGTCGCGGATAAGGTTTAATATAGTACCATGCCAACTGATGTTTTTCCTCATAAATCACCTCCAATGAGGTAAACTCTTCCTCTAAGCTCCGTTGTTGTTGTAGATTTGTTTGTATTTGCATTGTAATGCCCCTTTTCCCTTTATTTTTCGGCTTTGCCGTAGCTTTAGAGTTCATCCGAATAAAACAGGTGTCAATGCTTTGTCACTACAAATGTGTGAGGATTTTACTTGCGCTTATTTTCAACAATCATCATGCTTGGCTAACAACACGAAAATCGAGAGGAACACAACATATAGTATGCAAGCATCCAAGTGGCTACAACATATGACGTTTCAGCGTCCTCAAACGCCCCAAGGTGCAGTCTGGATTCATGCCTGTTCTATGGGTGAAGTTGCCTCAGTGTCGGGCTTGATTCAGCGACTACTTGATGCGAAAAAGCAAGTTCACCTGACCGTGGTTACGCGCACAGGTTACGCTCAAGCGCGGCGACTTTTTGCAAATCGCATCACTTTAAGCTGGCTGCCTTGGGATTTACCTTTCCTCATGGCGCGATTTGTCAAACATCTCAAACCTTCGCTATTACTCTTGAATGAAACGGAATTTTGGCCTGGAATGCTCAAAGCATGTCGCAAGCAAGGCATACCTGTCATCGGTGTTAATACCCGCATTTCAGACCGCTCTTYTCCCAAATATTATAAAACACGCAWGCTATGGCAGCGTTGGCTTGCTCCCATTCATTTCTTTCTGGCGCAAAGTGATACCGATGCCGACCGTTTATCTCAAATTGGCATCCCTAAAACACAAATCAAAACCGTGGGTAACTTGAAGTTTGCTGTGCAAGCCCCTGATGTGGRTGCAGACCAAGTGCGCCAAATGATTGACCCAAGTGGTCAACGCCCCATTCTGATTATCGCCAGTACCCATGAAGATGAAGAAGCACAAATACTTAGCTTGCTGCCCACATGGCAGCGCATTCAACCTGATTTATTAACCCTTATCGTGCCTCGCCATCCTGAGCGGTTTCATAAAGTTGCAGATTTGCTCAAAAGCAAAGGCATGACTTTCACGCGTTATGTCGAAGAGCGCACAGGGCATGAAGATGTTGTGCTTATTGACGCGATGGGTGTGCTTACAGGTTTATATACTATTGCTGATATTGTGTTCATTGGCGGAAGCTTGGTTGATATTGGTGGGCATAACCCGCTTGAACCTGCTATTTGCGGGCGTGGTGTGGTCACAGGAAAATATATTCAAAATTTCAAAGCTGTATTTGCAGACATGCAACAACACGGTGCGGCAATCGTTGTCCAAGATAAAAAAGAACTCGCACTTGCCATCTCACGCTTGTTGGAGAAGCCCGACGAACTCAAACAACTCAACGCACAAGCTGCATTATTCATGCAACAACAAGGGCAGGTGCTTGACCGTATGTGGGATGAAATCAAACCTTATCTTGGTGATTGAAAAGCCTAAAGCGACAAATCATCACTAAAACTACCTTCCACTTTGAACGAAGCATGTTGATTTAAATTATCCAACCATGAAGCAAACGATGAAGTCACCCTAACTTGTTGTTGTTTGTCCAACATCTGTATTTGAATGCGCCACGCTGCTTTATCGCCACCTTTCATCGAAAAAAGAACAGTGCCTAAATGCGTCAAATCCAAGCGACCGTGCAACATAAAACCTTGTGGGTCTTCAGCTTGTTGAACATAACCTTGCGCTTGACCATCTTGCTTTTCAAACAACAATAASCGTCCACCCACYTGTTCGGCAACATAAGGTAAGYTGTCTATAACTTGCYTTGACCACTGCGGATTATTCTCAGCCTTTTGCTGGACTTCTAAAGCTTGTTTTGTGGTGTGTTTTTGTAACATTTCACTGATGAACATGATRGCTTGTTTGTCGCTTAACAAACGAAAYTGSCCMGGYTTTTCRCGYTGYAAAAKYTCTAACCAMACCTTGCCCATGGGTGTATTGGGTGGCACTTCTACCCGAACCCGATAATTACCCAACATCAATAAAGCTCCCGCTGCATCAGGAGCAGGCATCAAACGCCCTGAAAGAAGACTGCCATTAGGCCAAGGAAGTAGTGTGCCGCCTTCTGAACGGCTTACCTGCATCAACACAGGCAGACTTATATTCAAGAAGCTGGTCAAGTTTGAAGCTGCTTAAGCTTTTGCGGTTTGCAGGAGTAGCATCAAACGCACTTGCGCAATGGGTAGACTTAGCGTCTGGGCAATGCGTTGCATATCCAAACCTTCTCGCTTTAAACGCATGATTTTTGCTGCCAAATTCACTTCTTGAGGTGCATGTGTAGTTGTAGGTTTTACCTTCGCTCGTGGCTGTTTTAACTGTTGATGATTACGCCTTGTAACACTCGGTTTCGGTGTTGCTTGTTTATCCTCCTGCGCTGAACGGGCAATAATTTGCGAAGCTTTATCGCGCTCAATATTTGTCATTTGAGTCATCACTTGGTCAAGTAACATGGTTGCCTGCTGCAAATCTGCTGAGGCTTGTTTTAATAAGGATTCAACTTTTTTGCGTTGTCTACCTTGATAAAACCACATGCCCCACAAACCAAGAATTGCCACAACCAACACACCATTAAATACCACATTTAACACCGTTTCACTCATTCCAAATATCATGATACTCTCCTTTTTCGGACTGTTGATTTCCCATCTGCTGACAAACTTAAATAACTACGCAAACGCATCACCATTTGACTATGTACTTGTGATACCCGTGACTCGGTTAAGCCCAAAACCAACGCCACCTCTTTCATGGTCAACTCTTCATAATAATATAAACTGAGTAAAACAGCCTCTTTCTGTGGCAAATTTTCAATCGCTCCTGCCAGCTTATCCACAAATTGACCAACGGCTGTTTGATGTTCGGGCATCAAGGATGCGTCTCCAGCAATCATATCCAACACATGAAGCTCATCTTCACCCGCATTAGACACCGATGGTAAATCATCAAAATACACCACAGACATTGAGCGCACCTGATCTAGCTTTTGTCGATAGCTTTCAATATCTAATTCCAAGAAATCAGCGATTTCTTTTTCTTCAGCAGGACGACCATAGCGTTGTTCCAATTCATGAAATGCGCCTTGCAATGCTTTGGATGTGTCGCGCAGACCTCTGGGCATCCAGTCAAAAGCTCGTAAATAATCAATCATTGCTCCGCGCACACGGTAGGCAGCAAATGTTTTAAACAATACATCTTTACTGGTATCAAAACGCTGCGCACCATCCAATAAACCCAATACACCCGCATCAATCATATCATCCAACTCAATGGATGCAGGTGTGCGCCGCATCAATTGGTCGGCATGGTATTTAATCATGGGCAAATACTCCTCAAGCAAAGCTTCAGGGTCTTGCAATGATGCATGTGCATCATATTGGGCTAGGCTCATGTGTGGCGTTCCTGATGCTGTTGTTTATGTGTATCTGCTTGTGGCAACATCATGTTCAACCATGACAATAAAAAACCAATCCAAGCGCCGCCAATGCTGACGATAAACATGCGATATAAAGTGTCTGCCATACTCAAATCTTTAATAATACACATAGCAAAGGCTAAACAAGCCCCTGTGACTGCCCCTGTAACTGCTGCATGGAATAAATTCATGATAATCTCCTTGATTACTCAGCTTGAACCGACAAGCCTTCATTTAAACTATGCTCCCAAAAGAATTGTAACCCACCACTGCGATGTACATCTCTTGGTCGCGATAAAATACTCTCCAACACCACATCCAATGCCTGTCTGGTTTGTGGGGAATCTTGCTCTTTTAACAATGATTGCTTTTGAATGGTTTTACGCACTTCTGGTGCATACGGCAAATGCCCAACATAATCCAAGTGTACATCCAAATAGCGGTCTGCAACCGACACCAAGCGGCGGAAAGTGACTTGTGCATCAAAGGCTTCTGCTTGATTAACCACCACCATAAACCGCTTCACCCCACGTTGCCGCGATAGCACCTTAATCAAGGCATAAGCATCGGTTAAAGAGGTCGGTTCTGGGGTGAGTACCACCAATGCCGATTCTGCCGCTGAAACAAAGTATAAAACGTTATCACCAATGCCCGCAGCCACATCAATCAAGATTAAGTCATACTTACTCGACACGCTGCGCATTTCATCCATCATCACCTGCTGCTGCCCTGCATCAAGCGCTGTCAATTCATACAAACCACTGCCACCAGGTAATACATCAAAACCTTCTCGGGTCGGCAGGATTAATTGTTGCAAAGATTTCTCRCCCCTCACCATTTCCAGCACTGAACCTTGCGCCGATACGCCCAACATCACATCCACATTGGCAAGCCCTAAGTCTGCATCCAYAAGCAAAACACGCTTACCTTGAGAAGCTGCAAATGCTGCGAGATGGATAGAGAAGAATGTTTTGCCAACACCGCCTTTACCGCTGCTCATGGCAATCACACGTGGCATTTCTTTTCCAATACTCATGCAATCTTCTCCTTTACTGTGTGTCCTTGGTTGTTTAGCGCATGGGCATCCTGCTCTTGGCTTTCCAACTGTTGGCGATACTGTTTTATTAATATCGCCGTTAATGCTTTGGGYGTTAGCCAGCCCATTTGTTCAGGTACTTCAGGACCAAAACTACAATAAGACATGGGCATCCGTGATGCCTCCGCCCAATTGATAATTTTCCCAGGCTTGGATGTTTCATCAAGCTTGCTGAATGCAATATCAGTAAAACCCAAACTGTTGGCTCGCTCCAACATTGCCAACCCATCTGCTTCATCCATGCTGGCAGACATCAACAATACTTTTCGCGTGCATGCTAAGCTTTCCCACACTTGCATCTGTTGTCGCAATCCTGATGCATGACGATTGTTCCAGCCTTCAGTGTCTATAAGCACAAGCTGTGCCGATTTTGTTTCTGCATACACACGTTTAGCGTCATCTTTCGTACACAACACCGAAAAAGGCACRCCCAACACTTCCGCATACGATGACAATACAGCACTTCCACCCACGCGATTACCATCTGTGCTTATCAAAGCCACAGCAATGCCTTTAAGGCTGTAATACGTGGCGAGCTTGGCGATTAACAAAGTCTTTCCCGCACCACWTGCGCCAGAAAATAGAATCACTTCTTTTTCTTTTTTCGGACTTATARCTTTTGCCCAACGCAATGTTGGCATATCCATGGGTGCTTGCTTGGCATAATCCTCAGCCAAGGTAAACGCATTCATAGCGGAGACCCCCATTGCCAGCAGGTGGTCATAAGCATCACGCACAGCCTTGTTGGTCAAAGCTTGTCGGTATTCTTCGGTATCCCGATGGCTCAAGCTTGTGGCAATCTTTTCAAGCCGCTGCATGGATGCTTCCAAGCTTAATGTCGCTTCATTGACATGAGGTCTTGCAGGTGGTGTTTCTTCATAATCCAACGCTGCATGAACATTCCAAACYGACTCGCCTGTATCCAGCTTACTTTCCGTTCTGTCCAGAATCACAGCTTCTGATCCAAGCTCTTGGCGAACCAACGCCAAAGCTTCATGTAGTTTGGAAGCTGAAAATGATTTAATTTGCATCGTGTAAGCCTAATTTTGCTAAAGTATGTATATGTACGCGGGATGGAATCTCAGCCACGGATAACACCGCAACCCGAGGCATCACTTTGCCCAATGCCAAAGCAAGATGTGAGCGCAATAGTGGGGTGGTCAACAACACGGGGGTGTCCACTTGCTGCGAAGAAACAAGGTCTGTGAAACGCGTGAGTAAACGTTGCCATTGTTGAAACTCTAAAGGTAGGGGCAATGTATTGGTGGGCGACTGTTGTAAGCGCTCTGTCATGTTCTGCTCAAGTGTTGCATCAACCGTAAATACCGACAGTCCATTGTGTGCATCCAARTGATTTTGCACAATACTACGCCCGAGCTTCTGCCGAACCCTTTCCACCAAAGCTTGGGTGTCCAACTGCTCATTCAAACCATCGGCTATGGTTTCAACAATCAATAATAAATCTCGAATAGGAACCCACTCCGCCAACAAACGTTGCAATACATTTTGCAATAAACCATACGATACTTGGGCAGGTACAATATCATCAATCACTTTAGGATAACGCTCACTCAACATATCAACCAGCTCACGCGTTTGTGCTCTATCTAACATTTCCGAAGCATGAGCGCGTAAAATCTCGGTAATATGCGTGACCACTACGGTCACTGGCTCAACAACCGTATAACCTGCTAATTCTGCTTGCTGACGTTTATCTTGGGTAATCCAAAGTGCTGGCAAACCAAAGGCTGGCTCTTGGGTTGCAATGCCTTCCACGGGCGCACCTGCAACTTGACCTTCCAAAGCCATCAAGTTGCGTGGTCTAATTTCACTGCGCCCAACTTCTGCACCACGTACCAAAACCCGATAGTCACCAACGCCCAATTGTAAATTATCTTTGATATGTACAGGCGGCAATACAAACCCAATCTCTTGAGCAATTTGACGGCGCACAGTTTGTAATCGCTCCAACAAATTACCATCTGCTGATCCTTCCACCAAATCAATCAAACCATAACCCACTTCCAAACGAATGGGATCAACCACCAACAAGTCACTCATGGGTTGTTCTTCCACAGATTCTGAGGCTGCCAACACTTCGGCTTCCAGCTCTGGATGGGCTTCTTTTTCAGCTTCTGTAGCTTGCAAGTACCAACCTGTAAAAGCCAAACCCATAGCAAGCAACATAAACGGCATAAAAGGAAGACCTGGCACCAAACCAAGAAATAACATTGCTCCAGCAGCAATCCAATGCACTTTAGGATGGGCTGTAAATTGGTYGGATATTTCCTTAGACATGGTGTCRCCACTACCAGCCCGTGTAATCACGATRCCCGCAGCCGTTGAAATAATGAGTGCKGGTATTTGTGAGACCAAACCATCACCCACCGTCAAAATACTGTACACATTCATGGCATCACCCATAGACATGCCCTGTTGGGCTGTACCTATAATAACACCTGCAATTAAATTGATTGCCGTAATAATCAAACCTGCCACAGCATCACCACGGACAAATTTTGCCGCACCGTCCATAGAACCATAAAATTCAGCTTCGCGCGCTACATCTTCACGGCGTTGTTTGGCTTGTTCTTCACTAATCATGCCTGCATTYAAATCAGCATCAATCGCCATYTGTTTGCCWGGCATCGCATCCAAGGTGAAACGCGCTGCGACTTCTGCAATCCGCGTTGAACCTTTGGTAATCACCACAAAGTTAATCAACACAAGTACAATGAAAATAATTAAACCAACAACCGTGTTACCACCCACCACAAACTGACCAAACCCTTCAATGACTTGTCCTGCGGCGGCAGTACCATCTTGACCATGCAATAAAATCAATCGGGTCGTTGCCACATTCAATGAAAGACGAAATAATGTTGTAAGCAACAATAACGATGGGAAAATCGAAAAATCTAAAGGTCTGAGCACAAACAGTGCAGTTAAAAGGATTAAAATGCCTGCCGCTATATTTAAAGCCAGCAGCGCATCCATAATCCATGTTGGCAAAGGCACCATCATAATCATGATGACCGCCAACACGCCAACAGCCAGCATCACATCGGTGTGCTTGCTCATGCGTCGTAATGTTAAAGTTGCGCTTGCCAACATTTACAGTTCCTTATTTCACTTTAAAGATTTCAGCCAAAATCACCGCCACAGCTTCAAAGAGTTGTTCTGGGATTTCATGACCAATCTGTACATCCTTAAACAAGGAACGCGCCAAAAGTTTATTCTCCCGAATTGGCACACCATTTTCCTTGGCTAAGGCTTTGATTTTCTGGGCAATGACATCCTTACCTTTGGCGACAACTTTGGGTGCTCCACCACCTTGAGTGTCATATTTTAGTGCCACTGCAAAGTGCGTTGGGTTGGTAATCACCACATCAGCCTTAGGCACATCTGCCATCATGCGGTTTTGCGCTTGTTCCATTTGAATTTGACGGATTTTGGCTTTGAGTTGTGGGTCTCCCTCGGATTCTTTGTGTTCATCACGCACTTCTTTCATCGACATCTTCATTGATTTGGCGTGTTCCCAGCGCTGATAAATCACATCAGCTAGCGCAATAACAAAGTAAAAAGCTGCTACAAGACCCACGATAGCAAGGCTTCCATCCACCATGAGCATCACAATATCATCCACCCCTTTACGTGTGCTGTGAATGGCTGGTAGAAATAAATCAGAGACCACATACCAGCAAATAAAACTTATCATGCTTAATTTGGTTACAGATTTTATAAACTCAGCCAGTGATTTACTGGAAAACAACCGTCCAAAACCTTTGATAGGGCTAACCTTTTCCATTTTTGGTTTCAATGTTTCAAAGGTAAACACTGGGCCTGTGACCAAATAAATAATCAACATGCCCACCAGTACCATAGGAATGGCAATCGGCAACACCATCAAGGCAATATCAATCGACAAATCTATCAGTAATGTCTGCATCCCTTCAGGAGTCATATCCACTTTCACTTGCCCTGAAAGGTAGTTTTTCATGAGCGTTTCATTGCGCAAGGCTATCCAACCGCCAAGACCTGTTGCCGATAATGATGCAAGAATAAGAAAAGAAATCGCGGTCGATGGTTCGCGGCTGGTGGCAACTTGCCCTTTCTTGCGCGCATCTTCTAGCCGCTTCTCACTGGCATCTTCGGTCTGTTGCGACTTATCCTGTTCGCCTGACATCTATTGCCCTGAAAGCTGCTTTAAAAACATCGGCAAATCTTGACCAAGCCCAACAAAAGCATCGTGCATCAATGACATAAATGCAGGCAAAGACAATCCAAGTATGAATAATCCCAACCCTACGGACAACGGAAAACTAACAAAGAATACCTGCACTTGCGGCACTGCTCGCGCAATCAAACCCAAGGCGACATATACAAAAAACAAAAGTAACAATACTGGAGCCATCAACTTAACAGCTAACACAAACATAGCGGCAGCCGCATTGGTAATCACTTCCCAGCCATGAAATGACCATGTTGAACCTGGCGGCAATATGGAGAATGATTCAATCAACGTCTGTAAGAACATATGATGTGCACCACTGGCTAACCACATCAATATCGCCAAAATTCCGACAAACTGTGCAATAATTGCCGATTGCGATGATGTCGCAGGGTCAAAAATATTCGCCATCGCCATACCCATCTGCATACTCATCATTTGCCCCGCAAACTGAGCTGCCGTAAAAATAAGCTGAGCAAGTAGCCCTAAAGCTGCTGCCAGCAACATTTCTTGAATAGCCAAAAAAGAAAAATGAACAACATCGGGTTCAATCACAGGTACATATTTAGACACCACAGGAAATAACAAAAGCGTCAAAAAACCGACAAGCCCTGCTTTAATGGGTGCAGGCACCATTTTGTGCCCAAATACAGGAAGCAACATCATCAGCAAGCTAATACGTAGGAAAACCAGCGTACCAACCAGAATATCTTGCTCAGATGGAAAAGGAATCATTAGCTAAGTAGCATTGGAATAGATTCAAAAATGCGGCGGGTATAACTGACCAATGTTTCCACCATCCAAGGGGCTGCAACCACCATAGCAACAAACACCGCAATGATTTTCGGCACAAAGGTCAATGTCATCTCTTGAATTTGCGTGACGGCTTGAAACAGCGAAATGGCAACCCCCACCACCAATGCCACCACCAGCATCGGCATGGATAACATCAATATCATTTCAAGGGCTTCTTTGCCGTAGTTAATCACTAAATCTGGGTTCATAGCACAACAAAAGCAAAGCCAATGCCAATATCTCCAACAAAAGTTTATAAACATTGACAATATGTTTTTATATTACAATATTAGCAATTACTTATTAAATGAACAGGGGTATAACATGAACTATCAAAAAATATCAACTGCATTGCTATTGCTAACCAGCAGCATCATACCGCTACATGCCTCCGCCACCGATGAGCAAATGCTCAAACAAGAAGCCATGGGTATCGTGAAACAATTTGGCGGCACACTCAAGCCGCAGCTCGTTAAAGCCATGAAAGAAGGTGGTCCTGTTCATGCTATTGATATTTGCGCTACACAAGCACCTAAAATAGCCAAACAACTCAGTGAAAAAACGGGCTGGGAAGTCAAACGCGTGAGCTTAAAAATGCGCAACACCAACACAGCCACACCTGATGTTTGGGAAAGAGGTATCTTAGAAGAATTTGATGTGAAACAAGCGTCAGGCACAAAAGCAGGTAAACTCACTGCCTCTATTGTTCAAGATGGTAAATTTCGCTTTATGAAAGCACAAGGCGCACAGCCTGTATGTTTAACCTGCCACGGCACAAACATTAAACCCAAAGTGCAGGAAGCATTAAATAAACACTTCCCTAAAGACTTGGCAACAGGTTACACATTGGGTCAAGTCCGTGGTGCTTTCAGCCTTAGCAAGATTTTAGAAGAATAATATGAACCATAAAATGACAGCCTTAAGAGGCTAAGTTTTAGCCTCTTAAGATTTCAACATCCGATTCAAAATCATTCATAATTTTCTGCAATTGAGCTGTATTGTCGGGTGCTTGCTCTGTCAGCGGTAAACGCAATTCGCCACCCATCCAACCCAATAATTCACATGCTTTTTTCACAGGAATCGGGTTGCTTTCGACAAACATAGCATCGGTTAAATCTTGTAAGGCAAAGTGCATCGACTTCGCTGTTTCATAATCTTTGCTGGCTACCGCATGAACCAATGCTTTCATGGTTTTCGGCGCAATGTTCGATACCACAGAAATCACACCTGCCCCACCAATTGTCATAAAGGGTAACACGCTGGCATCGTCACCAGAGTAGAACAAAATCCGTCCATCACATGCCATCATGGTGCGGGTAAGCTGCGCCATATCTGCTGTRGCATCTTTAATGGCAACGATRTTTGAAACATGTGACAAYCTAGCCACCGTCTCTGGCTCCATGTTTGAAGCTGTTCGCCCTGGTACATTGTACAAGATTTGTGGAATATGCACGGCATCAGCAATRGCTTTATAATGYTGATAAATACCTTCTTGGGTGGGTTTTACATAATAGGGGGAGATGAGCAGAGAAGCATCTGCGCCTAGAGCTTTGGCAGCTTTTGTGAGTTCAATAGATTCCGCAGTATTATTGCTTCCCGTACCTGCRATCACGGGTACACGCCCTGCCACTTGCTCCACAGCRATACGAATCACGTCTTTGTGTTCAKCCACACTCAGTGTTGCTGCTTCACCYGTTGAACCCGCTGGTACAACACCATCCACACCRCCTTCRATTTGACGCWCAAGATGCGCACGAAACGCTTCTTCATCAACYTGACCATCTTTAAATGGTGTTACCAAAGCTGTCATGACACCGTGAAACATAAGGACTCCTGTTTAAATCAAGGCGAACTATACCCAAATCAATCTATTGTTGTCACTGAGTTATATTGTAACCAAATTGTGAAAATTTACGCAAAGAAACTTATTTGAGCCAGCTATCCACATCCTTTTCAAGGTCTTCCATCATTTTTGAAACATCACGAAATGATTTGGTTTGCACACCTTTCATTGGAAGTGTGGCTTTGAGCTTAGGCATATATTTAGGTCTAAGTTGTAAGTAATCTTTTTCAAGCGTTTCCAAAAGTTTCATCATCAAATCATAATGCCCTTGTAGCGTGGGCAACAGTAAACTAGCCTTTAATTGGTTCGAAGATTTTGTTTTTTTATCTTGACCAAATAGTTTACTCATACCTTTAGGTTTTGTAAAAATAAGCTTGTAAACCTTTGAATACACCTGATGAAAATCHTTGTGTTTTTGTTCAATTTGACTAAAAACTGAGAAGCCATTTAATCTTTCTGAWTNCGCWNGYAGCCAATTACCAAACTCACATTCTGATGCTGTAATGGGTGCTTGGGTGTCACCCACCTGAAGCCCGTTTACCAATGCTTCGGCACGAACCAGCCATGCCTTATGTGCAGCACGCCCATCACGAAGTTGTTGTATGGTTTTGGGTATCGGCATCCAGTCTCCTCAAGGTTACTCATTTTATCATACAAGAGGTCTTAAGACTATCTCGAACCGTAAAAAAAGTAGGCGCACCCTACAAGCTAGTGTTTGAAAATCATGTGTCTAATCGCACGGATATTTGACCACGTACAGCATCCGTAGATTCAATTTCAACCAAAACCGTATCACCTAGCCCAATAGTGAATCCACTTCGCTTGGATGTTAAGCGGTGATGCACTTCATCAAGGTCAAAACTTCCCTGCAATTCATCCACATCCAATGATGCCTCTGCCAGTGTTTCTTTAAGTGATAAAAACACACGGCGCTTGGTTACACCCGACACCACAGCTTCCATTGTTTTGCCTATATCTTTGTGGTGATACAACGCTGCAAGCATCGCTTGGGTATCCCATTCAGCGCGTTGCTGTATGCGTTCTTGGATTGAAATATGTGCACCAACAGCTTCCAAGTCTTGTTTGGATGCTTTTTCGCCAGCCAACACTGCTTTCAAACGGCGATGTGTGGTTAAATCAGCGTAACGGCGAATCGGACTGGTATAGTGCCCGTAACTTTCATAGGCAAGCCCAAAATGCCCCACATTATTGGTCGTATATTTGGCTTGTTGCATGGAGCGAAGCACCAGCTTGTGTAGCACTTGTGCGAAGGGTTTGCCCTCTGCCGCAGCCAATGCTTGTTGCACATCTTTGGGTTGCACGTCTTCAGTTTTATGGAGACGAATTTTTAAACCAAACGCGCCCAAAAATGCGTTCAATTTCTCAATCGCTTCACGCTCTGGTGCAGGGTGAACGCGATAAAGTTGTGTTATTTTTTTATTCTCTAAAAACTCAGCCACTGCCGTGTTCGCAGCAAGCATCATTTCTTCAATCAACTTGTGCGAAACATGCCTATCTGTTGCTTCAATGTGTGAAATCTTATCCCCATCAATCACTGCCCGTACTTCGGGTGCATCAATCTCTAACGCACCCCGCTTGGCACGGTTACGCTCCAAGACCTGATACAAACCCATGGCTGTATCCAACATCTCGCGCACTTTGGGTTCAGTCACAGCCTCTTTATCTTGATGCTCAATCCACGCCGTAGCTTTTTCATAGGTTAAGCGCTCATAAGAATAGATGACAGCATTATACACGCTTGATGTGCGGCGTTTGCCACCTGCATCAAAGCGCATCCGCACCACCATAGCCAACCTATCCACGTTGGGATTCAACGAGCATAAACCATTGGATAATTTTTCGGGTAACATCGGAATCACGCGGTCAGGAAAATAGAATGAATTGCCTCGTGATAGTGCCTCTTTATCCAGCGCCGAACCTTCATGCACATAATGCGCCACGTCAGCTATTGCAACCCATGCCTCATAACCATCACCGCGCTGTTGCACACAAATCGCATCATCAAAATCACGTGCATCTTCACCATCAATCGTGGCAAAAGGTAAATGCGTTAAATCCARTCKRTCTTCTTTATCTTTAGCGCGAACCCKRCTTGGAATAGCAACRYTTTCKGCYTCWACATCARGCGGRAATGTTGCMGATAAACCTTGCTCTGCAACAATYAAATCCACCAGTTTGGTTGGTGTTAAATCATCACCCATSACTTCWARKATTTTRCCGCGAAGTGGGTTGGTTCCACGTTGAATYTCAACACGAACCCAGTCGCCATGATGTGCGSCTSCCGCATCATCACCTTGAATCAGAATCGTCATTGCCATGCGTTTGGAGCGTGGATACACAAAGCCCAAATCATGTTCGATTTTGAACTGCCCTGTAATCGTGCTTGGTGCGTGTTCAACCATGCGCACCATAGCACCAGCTTCACGACCACGGTGCATAAATGTGCGCACTTCAACCTTATCGCCGTGCATCACATCACGCATTTCATCCACAGACAAAAAGACATCTTCATCACGCCCTTCAACATTCACAAAACCGAAACCGTCAGGGTGTGCAGACACCGTACCTATCCACGTTTTATCGCTTAATTTAGGACGTTTATCTTCTTTGCGCTTACCATAAACACCACGCGAACTGCCGCCACGATCTTGATGCCGCTCACTATCTTTAACCTTAGCCTTTCGCGCTGGCGGTTCAGATGGCCACGAAAAAGCTGTGGTTTCTTTGCTTTTTTCCGCACCTGAATCCGAATCTCCGCGCCCCTTAGTCTCTCTAGGTTTACGACTACCGTATGTTGATTTTTTTTTGTTCAATTTCTTTCTCCGTGCTCCATCACACTTAACTTATCACTAATACGCACAATAAGCACGGTAAAACAAATGATTAGCCGCGTAATATTGCCTCAAATTTTTTCACCATACCATCAATCACAGATTGCATGGCTTTATCTGAATCTTCTTGGGTCAGCGTGCGTTTTGAATCCTGGATAACAAAGCGAATACCCAAACTTACCTTACCTTCGGGCACACCTTTACCCTCGTAACTATCAAAGATATAAACGTCAGTTAAAGTGTGACCCACGGCTTTGCGCACCGTTTGCAAAATGGCATCGGATGCGGCTGATTTATCAAATAAAAACACCAAATCCCGCTCAACTGATGGGAACTCAGGCATAGGCTGAAACTTGGCTTTTTTACCACCATGCAGTGCATCAAGGTTAATCGAAGCAACAAATACGGCATCATTCAAATCAAATTTATCGGCAATATCAGCATCCACTTTACCAATATGACCCACCACCGATTTACCCACAAATACTTTGGTGGTCTGCCCTGCTTGTAAACCTTGCACATCATCATCTGCCATAAACCGCGCTGTTAAACCGCGCCCAGACAACCATGATTCCACCACACCTTTGATGTCAAAGAAATCAGCTTTGCGCGCTTTTGCATACCATGAATCTTGCTGTACATCACCTGTCATCAGCCAAGCCAACATGTTGGTTTCAACTCGCTCCGCCATCGGACCATCATAAATACGACCATGCTCCACCAAGCTCACACCTGTTTGCTGGCGATTCATATTGTATTTCGCAGTATTCAATAGGCTTGGAAACATCGAACGGCGCATTACACTCATGGCTTCCGAAATCGGGTTCGACAACACCAAGTCTTTGCTATCATCTGCAATAAACAAACGTTGCTCATCTTGCGCAATAAAAGCGTAGTTGACCACCTGCACAAAACCCAAACGCACGGCATCTTCAACCGCTGTATCCGACTTTTTAAGCACGTTGATATTTAAATGTGGCATTACCGCAGGAATATTGTCGAAACCAATCACACGCGCATACTCTTCAGAAATATCTTCAACAATAGACACATCATGCCTATGACTTGGCACACTGAAATGAACCGTATCAGTATCGCCGCTTGAGTCTCCACGAATAATGCCAAAACCCATGCGCTCAAGCACAGCATCCGCAGTGTTAGGTACTTCAATACCCAAACGGGATTCAATACGCTGCATATTCACTTGGATTTGCGTATCTTTGATTAAACTATCTGCATCACCTACGGTTGTGGTTGCACTAACTTTGCCGCCAAAMAWWSMMACANMTCMYRTGCGCCACTTGATCCATCGCCACCGCAATCATGGCTGGATCAACACCGCGCTCAAAACGCATAGATGAATCAGATACTAGGCCACAAGTGCGGCGGGTAATACTAATGCRCGCAGGCCTAAATGCTGCCGATTCAAGAATGATATTCGTTGTTTTTTCAGTCACGCCCGTAGGTTTTGAGCCCATAATACCTGCCAAAGCAATCACACTATTACCATCAGCAATCACCAAGTCTTCAACGTGAAGGCTGACTTCTTTACCTTCTAAAGAGGTGAAAGCTTCACCTTCTTTGGCTGTGCGCACAGTAATATCACCGTGTAATGTATCCGCATCAAAAGCGTGCATGGGTTGCCCCAAGTCCAACATGGTATAATTGATAACATCCACCACACCATTAATCGGGCGCAAACCAGCAGCAATCAATCGCGCTTGCAACCAATCTGGAGAAGCCGAGACTTTTACACCTTCAATGCGACATGCCGTATAAAGTGGACAATCTTCACTGGCAGCAACACCAACTGTCGGCGCAGCCACACTACCATCCGTTACCACCACCTCATCACCAGGCTCAATCAATGGCAGCCCATAATCTGMAGCCAAATCTCTAGCGATACCACGCAAACTCATGCAATCGCCACGATTGGGCGTGATGTCCAAATCAAGCACRGCTTCTTCAAGTYCTAARTATTCGCCRACTTCTTCRCCCACWGGTGCATCTTTRGGTARAATCARYAAACCATCRGCATCTTCCGCCAAACCAAGYTCRGCTTCSGARCARCACATRCCAAAGCTRACTTCACCACGRATTTTACCTTTTTTAATCTTYAAACCATTGGGCAAGCATGTACCCACAGTTGCCACAGGCACTTTATCACCTTCAACCATGTTGCTTGCACCACAAACGATGGCGAGATGGTCAACATCACCCAAATCGATTTTTAGTAGCTTTAATTTATCCGCATCAGGATGCGGTTTCATTTCCACAATATGCCCAACACGCACACCCTTTACACCAACACGCGGTGTTTCTATGCCTTCAACTTCATGACCCAAACGCACCAAATCATCTGCAACTTCAGCCACAGGTTTGGTCAATGGGGCATGTTCTTTTAGCCAAGATAATGGAATCTTCATCTACTTAGCCCCCATCCTGCGTAAAAATCGAACATCGTTTTCAAAAAATAATCGTAAATCAGGAATACCATGTTTTAGCATCACCAAACGCTCCACGCCCAAACCAAAGGCAAAACCAGAATATACAGTATCATCAATACCCACAGCTTTGAGCACATTCGGATGAATCATGCCACTACCCAACACTTCAATCCAACCACTCCCCTTACAAATACGGCAACCTTTGTGGTTACAAAACACACAACCAATATCCACTTCCGCAGAAGGTTCTGTAAATGGGAAATAATGCGGGCGCAAACGAATCGGCACATCCTTTTCAAAATAAGCCGTTAAAAAATGTTGCAAAACACCTTTAAGGTTGGCGAGTGACACATCTTTATCTACTTTGAACACTTCAACTTGATGAAACATCGGCGAATGGGTCACATCATAGTCACAGCGATACACCCGACCTGCAGCAACCACTGCCAATGGCGGCTCACCACCTGCATCCACACAAGCTTGCATGGCGCGAATTTGTACAGGGGATGTATGTGTACGCAAAAGTTTTGCTTCTTCATCGCCTTCTGCATGAAAAAAGAATGTATCATGGCTGGCGCGCGCTGGATGTTCCGCAGGAATGTTTAGCGCATCAAAATTGTGAAATTCATCTTCAATTTCTGGGCCTTCTGCCATCGCAAAGCCCATCTGAGAAAAAATAGCCGTCATTTCATTCAGACCTTGCTGAACAGGATGAACCACGCCCCGCGAAGTCGTGCGTCCCGCAAGTGTAATATCAATACGCTCCGCTTGAATACGTGCTTCTTTCTCTTTGACAGATAATAAGGCTTCCGCTTTGTCCAAAGCTTCCGCAAGCACACTTTTCGTCGCATTAACAAATTGACCAATGATAGGTCTATCAGCAGGCGGCAACTTGCCCACGCCTTTAAGCACACTGGTCAACTCACCTTTCTTGCCCAAATAAGTCACTCGCAACTCTTGCAAGGCTCTCAAATCCATAGCATCTGCAAACAACGCCAATGCTTTGTCTTGTAAATCTTGTAGTTGTACTTTTAACGAATCAATCTCTTTCATGCTTTCCTCAACCTTATGTCTTCATAGGTTATCAATAAAACCGCATCCTACAGTGCCTATTCAGATTCGCCTATATCTAGCTTTATCACCCTTTTAAATTCCGCATTCCCTGATATTACAAGCGCGAATAGCCTTCCTTTTTTCAATATCCAGTTTCTATTCACTAAAATTAAACCTAGAAAGAATCATACTCACGCTGACTTCATTTTTTCAAGGCTCGCTAATATTAGCCTTAATTCTTCACTATCTTTTTGTATCCATTTTTCAAGAAAATATTCATATGCTACAATTTGATATTCATTGCTATCCTCACCGAACATGTGCTTCGCAAAAAGATTGAACCTTTTCTTTAAATCTCGTTCTTGTTTAATCACACCTTTATACCGTTCACTCAAATCCGCTTTATTTAGAACTTCGTCACTCCATATAATTTCTTCTGGTATCTGCTTTGGTAGAAAAAATACGTTTGCAAAGTGATATTGAATATACTGCATCATAAGGTTCACTTTCTGATTACCACTATTACTATCAACCGAGAAAGTAATATCTTGACCCATTAAAGCTTTAATCTTATCCTTTAACGTCGATTCATTTTTATCCCCATCTGTAATGCTAGTAGGATCAAGCTTCCCCTTATCTTGGTCTCCGTCAAACAGTATAAAGTGCTTAATATCTTCTTCTTTAGCGTAAACCACCATGCTCTCTTGTTTTATTCTACTTTCACCACCTGGGAAAAAGCTCACATCAAACAAGTCTTGTTCGCCATGTTGTTTTAACACYCTTTTTACAATCTTCTGCGCTAAAACATCTTCAACAACAATCATTTTCTTACTCTGATAAGAGCGCCCTACATGGATAAAAGCACTGCTTGGATAGACATTATGAGCTGCAGCTACTTTTTTAGTAACTTCATYCTCATAAAGAATTTTGATAGCTTCTTTTGGCATACCTTCAATTAAATCAGGTGAATGCGTCGCAATAACAACTTGTAGCTTTTTAAGCTTTGTTTGCTGTAAAATAAAGTTCATAAGTTTCTTCTGTGCACCTGGATGCAATGATGTCTCAGGTTCATCTAATAAAACAAGCCCGTAGTCTTCAGCTTGGGCAACCTCATGCACGAGTTTAACAACTGCTGTTTCACCACTTCCTGCAAAAGCCTCTGAGTAGTTCAATCCTTTTGTTTTATACCGAACAGAAAAACCCTTAGTATGCTCATACAAGTCATGCTCAATAATTTTTGCCTCCACATACGCTTTCCCTAAAATATGACTAATAACTTCCAACTCTTCTGTGGATAACACAATTGGTTTCTGAGCTTTCATTGTATAATAGTGGTAACCCCTATTACTATCAAACACCGCTTTTAATTTCTGAGCACGCTTACGAATAATACGCTTTTTATCTTTTAAAGACTTGGAGCCAAAGTAAAAATACTGATCATATGCGCTCAACGAATATCTAAAGTCCATATAATACACCTTTCGCTGCACTAAATTCCAACGATCACCTTTTCCTGACACTTCCCTTATATCCACATCACTTGGCGGGCTTTCCATCTCGTAAGTTTTCTGAGGTCTTGCTGGTTCCCAGTAATCAGGGTCTCCTTCCCGCTTTATTCTAGTTTTCCATACCTCTACTTGTGTTTTTGTGAATTCAGTCTTAAAAGCGTAAATCAAACAGTTTCTGTTGTCTTTTAACTCTTTAATAGGATCAAGTGCTGTATTATACCAAAATCTTGATGTGCTATTACGCCTTGGACAACCATACAAAGCATGAAGCAGAGAGCTTTTACCAGAACCATTTTGACCAACAATAAACGTCACTGGGAAAGAAAAATCTATTTTAATGTTTTCTTCAAAGTTCTTGAATAACGGCAGCCTAATATATTCTATAAACCTTTGAAAAACCTTCCTGTCTACATCTTTAGCAAACATTGTTGTTAGTTCCGAAAGCAACTTCTTCCGTTCATCTTCCACCCTCATACCTCGCAGCAGTAATTGACTCACCTATTCTTCTCGCAAATTCAGGAGGAACAGCATTACCAATCATTCTAGCAGTTGCCTGAATGCTCTTTGTGTAAAAAACATAGTCTTTGKGGAAAGTTTGTAGTGTTGCACCCTCTCTCAATGAAATAGCTCTAYCTTCTTCTGGGTGTATAAAGCGACCATTCGACACACTGAAAAATTTAGTCGTGATAGTTGGTGATGGCTTGTCCCAGCTCATTCTACTATAACTATCCTTAAAGCCTTTTCCTTTAAAATACTTCCGTACTTTCACAGTGTCCCCACCATTCTTTGGAGTGTTCTTTATTACCTGAAGGTTCTCCGTGCTTAAACCAGCAACGGTATGATTGAACACGCTTAAGTCTCTATGCCCTGCCAACACTGGCTCAAACCCATGATGCTCACCTATAAAATCTCTTACCAACAACTGAGAACTGGATTTTTCAGGGATTATTTTTTGTGTCACAACTCTAGATGCAATCAAGGAGAACCGCTTTCTCGTTTGAGGAACCCCATATTCATTGAGGTGGTAAATATTATGGCTAACTACATAGCCCCTACTTTTTAAGTCCTTAATGAAATAATCCAAACCACTTTCTATTGCCTTTCGTTCGATGCCTGGAACATTTTCTACAACTACGAAGCCAGGATTAAAGTATTTCACAAACCTATGGAACTCTTTTAATAAATCCTTTGTTTTTTGAGCTTTGTTTTTATCTGTTTGGATAATTGACCAATATTGACAAGGACTGCAACCAATAAAAATCAAACCATCATCATTCTTTTTTATTTTCAAGTATTCAGATAATTGTTTTTCTTTTAACGTAAATACATCATGATAAATAAATCGAGAGTCTGTATTATTACTTTCATAAGTCTCTTTCACAGACACATCATTATCAATGCCTGCGATAACGTTAATGCCCGCGCGGCTCATACCTTGAGTCATCCCCCCACCCGAACAAAAAAAGTCCACAGCCTTTAGCTTACTCAATTTTTTTTGTTTCATAACCCACATAGTCGCCTAAACATTCCATTTATCAATATAAAATGTAGTTAAAGTCTAACATACAACAAAAATGGCAGAGCCATTACAGCCCTGCCATTGTTCAATCTAATACCAACTTACGCTGGTGAAGTATTTATTGAATGTTTGCTTTAGCCGTTTCTGCAAGTTGCGTAAACGCTTCTGCATCACGAACTGCGATATCAGCAAGAACCTTACGGTCTAACGTGATACCGGCTTGGGTTAAACCAAACATGAAACGTGAATAGCTCAAGCCATT
>NVSF01000010.1 GCA_002401135.1 Zetaproteobacteria bacterium | reverse complement strand
CACTGAATGTGGAGAACCATTGCGCTTAATTTCTCTACTGATACTGGTGTGATGACGACCCAAACGCCGACCAATTTCCCGAAGGCTTAAACCCCAAAGCTTCAAATGATAGATGACATAACGCTCGTTCTCGCTAAAATGTTGGTAGGACATGGAAGGATTCTCCTGATGGTAAAGTTGTCTAGTAACCTCACACTATCAGATTTCCTTCTATGTCTTTATTTTTTAGCTAGTGGTGCACTTGCGAGTTGAATCCACCCTTATATAAAACTTCGCTTTTATATAAGTTAAAAAAACGTCCGATTATCATGGTCAAGCACATCAATTCAAGTCCCTTATTATCAAGCAACTTAACAATTGRAGTGTCGGAATTTATTTGATTATTCATATGACGCTTCTAACAAATATAAATAACCCTGTAAATTTAAATCATTCGTTACAAACTCATACCYTTAGAGCGCACTWGTTAGACTGATTGCATAAGAATCATGAACAAAGCCTTGTGAAGTACTACTTGTAATTTTACTAACTGATATCACAATCCTGCTAGCTTTAGAGCCAGCGCTCTTGATAGCCTCTTTTTTGCTATCAATGACTACGCCTGCAAAATCCAGCTTGCTTGCTGCAACCATGACACCAACATCTGCATAAATATCTAAAGCTGTTGCTACAACACGAGAGTCTTTAATCATCATGCCCACATGCTCTGAAACCACCTTTGTTTGGTATATTTTTACATCTGAATTTATTACTTCTATTTTCCCTGCCCAAGCTTTATCCAAGATAACACCTTCGCAGTGATGAATGATAATTTTCTTGTACCTGCCCGTAAATATCTGCCCAGATT
The DNA here is from genome assembly GCA_002401135.1 of Zetaproteobacteria bacterium. Lineage (GTDB taxonomy): Bacteria > Pseudomonadota > Zetaproteobacteria > Mariprofundales > Mariprofundaceae > Ghiorsea. The sequence goes on along the minus strand of NVSF01000010.1, from coordinate 21,308 downwards.
CCCTGTTACAAACACCAATTCCTTTGCTCAAAACCGTCTTTTTGCGACTTGCAACAATGTTTTCGCTTACTAAACTTTTCATCAGTAGATCGTTGAATTTTTTAGGCTGTGTTTTCATCGGCACATGCCCTGCATTATCTATGATGACCAACTGCGACTGCCTAAGCCTTGCATCTAATAGTCGCCCTGTACGCAACGGCGCTATTTTATCGTCCCTACCCCAAATGATACGCGTAGGCACCCGCAAATGATAAATCGCCTGACTAAAATTCTCCTCAAGCAATGCCAAGGCTGCGATAGCCGTTGGGCTCCCAGCAAGAACTGTACGCCGCAGCTCTTTGGTCTTTAAAATAGTCTCTATTGGGATAGGTAGTTGATCTGCTTTAACCACCATATCAGCCAACCAGTTGCCTACAGATTCCACCTCCCCTTTAAACAAATCTCCTAACCAGCTACTTGCATCAAACCTCTCCTGAACATTTGCCTTTGCAAATGCACTTCGATGTAAAATACCTGCAGCATCAACCAATACAAGTCGGCGTAATGTTTCAGGGTACATAGCTGCATACCGTAAGGATATTGCACCTCCCATAGAGTGACCAACCAGCGTAATCGGCTTATGATTTTCATATGAAGTGTAATGATCTATAACCCATTTTATAAAATATGCATATTGTGTAGGAGAATAAAGTTCGCTGCCTTTTTCTGAAAAACCAAAGCCTGGTAAATCAAACGTCACAACATGATACTTGCTAGCCAATACAGGAATTACGGTTTGCCARTCCAGTGAGCCAAGRTCACCTRACCCATGCACCAAAACAACCGTCTCATCATGCTCTTTCCCTGCCTCCTTCATATAAACCAAGGYACCAAAAACAGGTTCYTTAACGTAAAAGGTATCGACTTCTTCTGCAKMACCAASGTTGGYAACCAACATCACCATCAAAGCAATAGCACAACCTCGAAAAAGGGATAAASYATKTATKATCTGATTCACTTATCTCCTTTTTCGCTCAGTAAAGTAGTTCAAAGGTTTTCATTCAAGCTTAATGATACCATGCAGCATCAGAAAAAAAAGATGMAGAAACKYGYTTRRAAAYTAWAGCACTRCTTGGYKTRGASYAAAATARAKCCRTGAAAACAACTRCATCGRGYGYATTATTTGTTGATTTRCAGGYGTTATTTTATAGTATCACACATAATTTATGAACCTGAAAGYTATACTTACRATKCCTATTCGAATCATTCTGACAGCATATTGCTTTGTTYTRTTTGCTGCTATCGTACTCACGATGAGCAAATGGGTGATACCTCGGTCAAAAAGAATAAGTGCTGATAGCAAAGAGCAGACAAAACACACGCTTAATATCGGTCAAAAAYACATTCARTTCTACTTAAATACGCTCAGCTTCTGCMGCCTTGTTCAGTTTAAYKTCATAGGCACACCCATGACTTCGCCAGGGCTGATTGCAGGCAATCACCCAAGCCTTCTCGACTTTATCGTGTTAATCATCGACTTTCCTCAGGCTGTTTGCATCTACAAACCCCAAGCAAAAAAGAACATCATTCTATCGGACTATGTCCAGTCTGTTGGTTATATTGAAGGTATGAATGGTTCAAAAGAAGATAGCAAAAGAGTTCTAGCTGAGTGTTGCAACAAACTACGCGAAGGTCATCAAGTTACATTCTTTCCCGAAGGTACACGATCTAAATCAGCAACAAAGATTCAAAAGTTTAGAACCACACTATTTCACTCTGCCATTCAAGAAAATGTACCAATCCAACCTGTTGCTCTTTATTGCGACCCCTTATTCCTTGGTAAAAACCAATCTTGGCTTGACTTTAGCTCAGGTAAAAACAAAATGACCATTAGTTACTTACCACCKATTCACCTCAGCAGCCTGCCTGCTGAAGAGCAAACAGCTAGAGGYTTTGCTTCTGCAGTTCGCAATGCGGTTCAARAAGAACTTAATCGGTTGGATAAGCAATAAAANTATTGATATAGAGGTTTCCAKATATGCGCCATTTAAACATACTCACTGTAATATTATTCTCATTACTTTTAATGAGTTGCCGAACTTCYCCTATTTTAAACATTGAAGACCAAACATTTTCATTGCGTTCGTCAGCCAAGCTAGAATTAACACAAGTTACGCGCCAAATTATTACAGCCGGCGACAAGCTAGGTTGGAAAATGACGCGGGTTAAACCTGGTCATATTATTGCAACCTTAAATTTAAGAAAGCATATGGCTAAAGTCGATATTCATTATTCCAACACAAAATATAGTATTACTTACAAAGATAGCCTTGCGTTAAAATATGATGGCGACTCTATTCATAAAAACTACAATGGRTGGGTTCAAAACTTGAGCAATGCTATAAACACACARGTTTACAACGCAACACAGATGTAGAGARTTTCTTCTATCTATCTGTGTTTACKGTGCGTAAACTCCTTATCGCGGTTTGTTTATTMACATACCCCRCTCACATACTTGCAGCTRAACCTCAWGCRAATGAAAAACTATGGGATCTTAACCTAGCAGCAGGCATWGCATCCATCCCMCATTATATAGGAAGTGACCAACGTTATACTTTGAAACTTATTTTCCCTTATATGATATACCGAGGGGAAATACTTCAAGCGGATAAACATGGTATTCGTGGYCGTTTTTTTGAACAAGGAAAAGCATCTATCGACCTTGATTTCTCATTCGGGCTACCTGTCTATAACAATGGAGCCCGTCAAGGCATGCCTAATTTAGGACTTGTCGGACAAGTTGGCCCACAATTTAACTGGGAAGCCTTTCACAATGAATACTCCRAACTTTATCTTCATTTTCCTCTTCGTCTTGCCATAGATACCAAACAAACATTTCTTGRTTGGGTTGCTGCACCAAGGGTAGATTTGGAGCATGACTTTGGTGAAGAAAAGCAATTMACAATMTCATTAGAAGGAGAGCTGTTATATGCTTCCCAAAAGTATGGTGATTATTATTATGGTGTTGCACCTGAATATGCAACWCCCWACCGACAAACATACMRTGCCAAGCAAGGYTTACACTATATATCCTTAAAATTCGGGTTTGGYATTCAACATAACCCCACACTACAAAGTGGTCTTTTCATTCAGGCGAAATCATTAAGTCATGGCATTATTTCAGACAGTCCAYTGGTCAARAAACAAGCTTATTTATCAGTAGGCGCGGGRCTAACATGGACATTTATGACTTCATCTGAARRTGCCTTCCAACATATACCAAAATAGGTRAAATAATTTTTTCATWAAAAAAWWAGNCGCATTATCAATCTGAATAATGCGCCNACCTTTAACTAAGAGGAGGTACTAACCCCRCRCTATTYTTCTTTATGAGTCKCCGAGATGCGCTTCATTGACTGGGTTTTTCAACCACTTCACAATATCACTACCTAATGTTTTTACACAGCGTCCCGCAATGCTACAYGTCCCTTTAAAACCACCAAACATGCCGCCACCAGARTAACGTGTCGCAGTGAACCGCGARATAACTTTACCATTTTCTAATAACTTACCTGCAACAGAAACAGATTTTGGRCCTGAAAAAGCACCGCCGCCAGARGCATGGACATGTGTAATTTCAAGAAACAAAGCTTTACCCTTAACTTTATCAAGTGGGTTTGATGTTAGCTCYACATCCACCCCTTCTTTTACCGAAAATTCTTTGATAAAGCTAGGTAGCTTGGTTCCAAGCTGACACTCGAGCTTCACTGCCTCACGAACAGATGCACCTTCTGCAAAAGGCGCTGCTGAGTTAACCATAATATTCGATGCATGTGCATGTCCCACCATACAAAAAAATGCAAGCCCTACCCCTGCGGATTTAATCATAACTTTAAAATTCATCTAGGACTCCCCTTTGTTTTAAATCATGCGAACTGCATGTTAGTATACTGATGATAATGAATAATTATTCTATGTCTATCTAAGGTGATGCTATACCCATATATYCACAYCRAGCGGCWTCACTTTTGATATACTATATAATGCCACCACTAACATTAAGAACTTCCCCCGTCATATATGAAGCACTATCAGAGCACAAAAAGTTCACCACTTCTGCGACCTCTTCTGCTTTACCAGCACGCGCCATAGGCACACTATTTTTAATGTGCTCTGGCGGAATATCATCAATCATGTCTGTCGTGATAAAGCCYGGTGCTACGCAATTAACACAAACACCGCGTGTCGCAACATCCCTTGCCAGTGAGCGTGTTGCCCCAATCAGACCTGCCTTAGCTGCTGCATAGTTTGTTTGTCCSCGATTACCATGCAAAGCCGCAACAGAAGATATAGAAACTATCCGCCCCCAACGTTTACGCAACATCGGCATAATCAAAGGCTTACACACATAATAAAAACTATTGAGGTTTGTATTGATAACATTTTCCCACTGTTCAACTTCCATACCAGGAAAAGTAGCATCCGATGATGTGCCTGCATTATGAACGATAATATCCATCGCTCCTTCCTGCTCAACCAGCGCTTCTAGCTTGCTCATACATTCTTGCTGGTTGCCCACATCAAATTGAATCGGTGTTGCTTCACCGCCAGATGCTTGTATCAACATTACCAAGTCATCCGCAGCTTGTTTATTTTGTAGATAGTTCACCCACACATGAGTGCCTTCCGCTGCCAACCGAATAGCAATGGCTCTGCCAATACCACGGCTAGCACCTGTTACCAATGCTTTCCTTTTCATAATACTCCCTCATCAAACAATGCTACAGTCACTTTTGTTTCAAAGACTGCACAACCATCAAGTAAGACAGTCCCCGAAAACATTGCAGCACTCTGATTACCTCCCAAGAAATAAGACTGCACATCCATAACCATGCCTTCTATTATTTCTTTAGGTTTCACAATCATATTCTTCACGCTGACAATCGCTCCAGAATCTGCAGCTTTGACACCCTCATTCTCCGAATCGCCCATGCCTAAAAAGATGCCCGATGCCTGAGCTACCAGCTCCAAACACACAAATCCAGGCAGTATATCACCATCTAAAAATGGGTTATGCTCATCAATGATGGTCTGGCAATGAATGGCTGATTCGTCTCGTGATAAAACACTGGATATCATCAACATCGGCAACCTATGCGGAAGTATCGCTTCGATATTTACAGGCTTATGCACCATGTTCAACCTTCGCGCACCAACCATCCACCACTGTTGAAATAGGCACAATAGTTTCTTTGTTTTGATTCTGAATTAGCTTTGTCAAATCCAAGGCTTTCGCAACCGCTGACCATGACTGGCTCTCACCYTCRCCATCATCTTGGTATATACTGAMAACGCTCTGCCCTTTTGTARCCCTACCAAGCAAAAACGCCACCGCACAATCGCTRACYTGATTRCCYAYYACAAGTGGCTCAGGCGCACTTTCTTCATAACAAATAAGCAAGACTTTCTCRGCAGACATCTGAAGCTGACAGTGGCACTCCAGCAGCCCCATTACCAATGTATTCTCGCCTGCCCCTATGGCTTGTGAAGCATGGGAGTTTTTTGTCACTATGCTCCAATATCCCGCCGCGGTATTGTGCACAGAATTATGAAACTGCGTTGGYGAAATCGGYAAATTATTTTCAGCAATATTACGGCACAAAACATCCGTAATTTTAATTTCTCCAACAATGGATGCAAAGACCGATGGCATACTGTTTAGCTCAGCATTCGCATCTTTACATGCCCGCTCACCTGCTGCCAACGCCAGCCGTGTGGCAGMACTCATCCTGCGGCGCARYCGTGGTGGAAGCAAGTCACTATTCATATCACAATCCACAAAGCCATGTTCATCTGCCATGTCAGAATCAACAAAGGCCGCGCCCATACCCAACACTGAAAATTGTAATAAATTATACATGAGAACCACGTCCAAAAATAAGACAGGCATTATTCCCACCAAATCCAAAATTATTACTCATCACTTTATCTACCTTGACCTGCTCAGGTTTATACAGCACACGACACTTAAAATCATCATCCAATTGCTTCAATCTGCTCGTCCCAGGCAACACACCATTCTCCAAAGCAAGCAAAGCAATGATAGACTCTATTGCCCCCGCTGCTCCCAAGGTATGACCTGTGGTGCCTTTTGTTCCACTACACGTAATRTCAGTCCCAAACACCGCATGCACAGCTTTCATCTCAGAGGCATCATTCATTTTTGTTCCCGTTGCATGTAAATTTAGATARCCAATATCRCCCGYTTCTAAACCTGCCTGTTGCAATGCTRTTTGCATTGCCGCCTGCGCACCTGCCCCATCAGGGTGTGGTGCTGTCATATGATATGCGTCCGATGATTCTCCGCATCCCAGTAATTGTGGGCATGCTTCAAAGTCTGCACTCGGTTTTTCCAACAATAAARGAGCCCCWCCTTCTCCGAGGCTGATTCCCCCTCTRTGTTGATCTAAAGGTGTACATGGTTGCTCTGAAACCAATTCCAAACTCGAAAAACCATATAAKGTTAATTGGCAAATTGTATCTACACCACCAGCCAACACTGCATCGCACACACCTGTCGTAATCAACCGTTGCGCAGATGCARTCGCCTTACTGCTTGATGAGCATGCCGTTGAAATAGCATAACTAGGACCAGATAACCCCAATTCATTCTTCAAATAGCCTGCGGTTCCTCCCCAAGCATGTTGATTTAAAAAATCAAAGTTCTTCGGCATCGTTCCACTTTTTAAATACGTTTCGTATGCCAACTCAGTTTCATACATACCTGAAGTGCTTGTACCTATCACCACACCAACTCGGCTCGCACCATATTTATCAAYGGCGCATTGCACAGCATGACGAATGCGCTGGCCTTCACAATCCACCGTTGCCAAAGCAAGCTGTGCATTTCGTGTCTTAAAGCGTATAAAATCGTCTGATATTTCTGGCAAGGTTTCACGAACTTCACCAACACAAACAGCGGACTTCGTATCAAATAAGGCTAAAGGTTCTAAACAATCGCGTTGTAAGACCAGCGCCTCAAACAGTGGCTTATTGCCTAGACCACAGCTGGTAACAGCACTATATGCTGTAATTGGAATTGCCTGTGTAACTTGCTTCAAACTTACTCCCTTCTAACCACTTGTTTTGCGCCGATAATTCACCATCAGTGGGCACAATRAAAAGCCTATCAACACTGCTGGCGCAACAGTCCATGCCATGGCTTGCAATGCAGGTGTATCCGCAAAACCAAGGCTGAMAAAAGCTRCAATCGTTGTCATCGAAGAGACCGAAATAGCCTGAAAAGTCACCCCTTGATTACCCGCTCTATTTTCGTGAAAAAATATAGCGTAGTCCACACAAATAGCTATCGCAAGCAGCAGCCCAATCAAGTGCAACATACCCATCGCAACGCCTGCAATACCCCACATAGCTATAACGACACAAACAGAAACTACGGCTGGAAAYAATATATTTACCGCTATCATAATATTCCGAAACCGAATCAGTAGCAGCAACAAAATYRCACYCGCGCCGAACCATAACATATTTAGCGTTTGCGCCCGATAATCAGCAGCAAGGTTRTTCACAATATCACTTTGGCTGATATACCGCACRCCCTCCATGCCTARAAGTGCAGCCTTCACTTTTTCAATATCGTGAGGGCCCAACCATGTCATGATTAAAACTTGATTACCTTGCACAACATACTGCCCGCTGACATATCTTTTATGGGGTGACCGCTCCAGCTTTTCTTTTGTCAAAAGGTCTGCTTCGCTAAACTTCAACTGCCCAAGATGTTTGACTGACAACCCTTCTTTACGCAATGCACGCTGCCACATTTCTTGGTGTTTATTCGTTATGTTTTCATTGAACAACCTAAGGTTGTCTTGTTGTAATTTTTCCGAAGCCAACCACGGATATAACGAATRAAAAGACTGAAGAACCCCCTCAGACTGCAGTGTTTGYARCTTTGTAAACACCTGTTCATTACGCTGCAACCCMGCCTCAAAACTGTTTGCCTCAACAAGAACAAAACGACCCGCCTCAATGCTGCTAACCTGCTTACGGATGGMTTGGTCTTCTGCTTTAAGCGAAGCAAGGGATGGTGACAGTTTCCTCATATCATCAGTCCACTCTACATTCGGAAAACCTACGATAAATACAACCACTGCAACAGCCAGCACAAGCCATTGTTTCTGCGTGCGGTGATRCTGAACCAGTATCAACCAAGCTTTAAAATCAAGACCAACCTTCATGCTAGCGACATGCCCATGCATAAAGCGAGGCAATAGGTAACGCGTTAACAACAGAGCCATGCCAATGCCCACGCCTGCAAAAAGAGCCAACTGTTGCAAGCCGGGGTGGTTTGTGAAGCTAAGCGCAATATACCCCACCGTCGTCGTTAAACCGCCAAGCAACAAACTCGGCCAAATCTGCTTTGTTGAAGCTTCAGGGTTGTYTTTACCTGWAGCTGCTGCATGTACCATGGCATGAATAGGGTAGTCTACGCATACACCAATTAACGTTGCACCAATTGCCATGGTTAATGCATGGATATARCCAAAAACCAARGATGTCAGYAATGTTGCAGCGGCAACCGARCATATCAGTATAAATGAAACCCAAAYCAGCCCCCGAATAGACCTAAAAACAGATACAAATAAAAGTACCATCAACACAATTGAAATGATGCTTATCCACTTCAAGTCATGTGAAACCTGTTGTTGCACCGCCATAGAAAACAAGGGAACACCTGTCAATCGCAACGAAAATTGCTCTTGGTACTCAGTGTTTATCACTTCAAATGTTTGTAATAACTGCTCATAAATAGGCAGCTGTGCTTTGGCATCAAGACCCGAAACCTTTGTTTCCACAATCAAGCCTGAAAAACCTCGTGTTTTCATAGCATTTTGGAAACCTAAGCTTGAAACCCAGTCTCCTGTTAGCAGCATTGGGTCTTGAACTATCATAGGCTTAAGCCATGCTCCTTCTTGGCTAAGCAATATGTTTTTGAGTTGCTTAGCCCGCTCATCCAGTGATTCCTGTTGGAAAAGCTGTGTTATATCAAGCGCTGGAGTGGTGCTAAAAAGCWGCATTCGATAAGGCAAGTAATCAGCAATAATCTTCTTCAATACTTGCTTATCTTGCTGCATTCCCCATACGCGCTCTACCCCTGTTACTTCTCTCAACTGCGTTTGGAAATCCCTGACAAATGCAGCTTCATCTGCATCCTGATGTTTTGTTTCAACCAGTAGGATATACCTTCGCGAAAGCTCACCTGATTGGATACTGCTGGCAATCAAATTGGTTTCAGTGGTATTGCCTCGAAAGAAAAAGTCCGAAATATCTGTTCTAAAATCAACCCACAGCACAGTAGATAACAATAGTGCTGAAATAAGTGTTATTGCAAAAAGATGATAATATCTCACCTGCCTCTAACCTCTTTAATCAAAAGCTTCATTTTCTGAGTAAGGTTCACTGTGTTTTCAAGCTTCTTGAGCTTCCAGTGTGTACGGTTGCCATCGGTATAAACTATTTCTATTAGGCTTGCACTTTCCCCTTTTAAACCATGCAACGCGATGCTTTCAAAAGCTTGGCTAACCTCATCTTGTATGGGCATAAAACCCAATGACCAAGCCAAGTTCGTTTCACCCAACGTCATTTTATAATAGTCTTTTAATGCCTTCGCTTCTCCTGTCCTCATCGCAAACACCAATGCGCCTATAGCAGATTTCTTATTTGAGAAGCGTTTAATATTACGAAACCGTTTCGTATGTTTAAGACTATCGTAAACCCACATCTTTGCGTGATCTGTAACCACCACTCGTCGATAAGGCTTTTTCTGCTCCACGATAAAATGTGTCGCTGAAACATACATGTACCCAGATGACAGAACGGGTTCATCGATGAACTGTATGTCGCGTGTTTCTTGATAGGAAAGCTTAACCGCGTCTTGAACCACATGTCGCGCTAAAATAGCGTCTATGCTTTCATCWGCATGCACACCMTGCACACAGCATAAAGTAGACAAWGCAACAATACATATCTTGAAGTAAATACTAGCTCTGTAATGCATGAATAACACTCTCAGGAATTTCCAATAGCATTGTAGCATCAGGCAAACAGGCCGCCTGCTTTGTATATCCATAAGCACAGCGCTGCTTTGTTTTAACATCCGTAATCGTATAGGCAACGTGGATGTAACGATCCCATGCTTTAAATCTTGCTGATACAGTGAAAGTCTGCCCATACTTTAATGGTTGTACATAGCGACACTGACTTTCAATCACAGGAAAAATGTATCCCATGTCGTGCATATCTTGGATATCAAACCCTCTAGACCTATAGAGTGCCGTGCGTGCCAGCTCAAAATATTTATAGTAGTGACCGTGCCAAACAATACCTAAGCTATCAACATCGTGAAATGCCACTTCTGCGCTGACAGAAACCTCTGCTAACTTCTTCACTCTGCCCACCCACTGAACATGTATAAATCCCCATCATTTATCATGATTTAGGCTTGTTCACTTTGTTTTCCCAAAAATCAAAAAAGTTAAACCAATTGTGAGGGTACCTCTYAGCAAAACCAGCGAAAATATCTGCATACTTTTGTACATAYTCCGTGAGTTTCTCGTTCTTTTGTTGACGCGGGAKCTTGATTTGGTCAGCAAGTTTAATGATGTGGCTTTCATATCTATTCTTACCMGCTCGCACGGAGAAAAARCAAAAYACAGGGCATTCCAAAATGGATGCAATCAAATAAGGGCCTGCAGGAAACTCTGCTGTCTCTCCCATAAAGTTGACATCCACCGTTTTATCGCCAAAACCTGCTCTATCCGCAAGAACGGCAAGCAGTCCCCCGCCCTCAATCACCTCTCGCATTTTAAACACCGCATCGGGTTGGCTAGGATCTATAATTCGTTTCACCATATCAGGGTTTGTTTCATCTAATACCGAGCGAATTTTTTGCGAATTTCCATGAAATGCAACAATATGAATATCCAAATTCACTCTGCCTTTTACAAAGCCTTCCCCTGCTTCAAAACTGCCAAGGTGAGAGCCTAAAAGTATCGCACCCTGTCCGCGTTCTTGTATATCAAGCAACTGCTCTAAACCATGAGACCGCACTTCRATATGCTGGGCTTGTCCCATAAGTATAACAACCCTATCAACCARTGCATTCGCAAAACACATCAGTTGTTTATAATGGTCTGCCCAAGTAAACGTTCCCTTAGCGCGCATAAAAAAAGTGCGTGAAGCAKCCCTTGTATCACCCGCTGTCATAAAAAAATAGGTCACTATAGGATACAATAACCAAGCAATAATTTTATGAAATTTGTGCTTACATAACCAATACATAAAGCGCATCGTCCACGCTGAACCCCGCTCCTTTCGCTCTGCCCACCCCTTCATGTCCAAAATCCCTTTAACCATCGATAAAACAAACGAATTGGCGACTGCAAAAGAAGCCTGATATGCAACCACGTATGTAATATATTATCACGCACCATACGAAAATGGGAAACCCCACCTTCTTTTGCAGACAAGTACCGTACCTTCGTAGGCACTTGTACAATGGGAACCCCTGCCCAGCTCGCCCTTACCAAAACCTCAGGGTCCCAGCTCATCCTGTTACCCATCTTACCAATATCACATATAGCCTGAACAGGGTAAGCACGAAAGCCACAGTTACCATCAGGTGCCTGAAATGTTCCCATTTCTAAAGCCATCATATAATTGGTTAGTTTACGACCATGCTTACGAATAAAAGGAATATCATCATCAAATATGGGCTGCCCTACGACCAGTGCCTCAAAGTTTTTCTTTCTTCCTGCATCTATAAAGCGTGGAACGTCATCCAACTGATGCTGCCCATCGCCATCAACTTGTACGGCATAAACAAAACCTTGCTCCTGCGCAACATGTAATCCGCATTGCACCGCAGCGCCCTTACCTTGATTGCAAGGCATATGAATCACATGAATACGTTCATCAACCTCAGCCAATTGGTCTAAAATCGTTTCTGTACCATCATTGCTACCATCATCCACAACAACAACCTTTCCGACGTGCCCCAGCACGCCAGTCACCACATCCGCAATCGTCTGATGGTTATTGTAAACAGGAATCAGTGCACATATCAAAGTCGCCACTATRCAMGGCTCCCAAAAGAAAACTTTCCTCGCGTACACASCTTACCATCAACATCAATCGTAAACTGCACCTCATGGTTGGTGACATTTAAAGTCAACTSYACCCTATCCTGAGGCAGAATAGGTTGCATAAACTTTAATACGGGTGCCTTCTCAATGACACATTCCACCTGCTTCACGCWGGATACAAAACCAATCAACATATCAAGCTGCGCAATTGCAGGAAGAATAGGTTTGCTGGGGAAGTGCCCTTGTAAACATGGTAGGTTTTCATCCACTATRCAATGGGCAACCCAGCTTGAAGATTCCACTTTCATATCCAAATAATTAAACATGTGTAAAAAGCTCCATGAGTTTCTTCTTGGGTAGTTTGCCATTGCTTTCTCTGGGTAAGCGGGTGATTTTTACCATGCGCCGAGGTATTGCGACACCATCAACCCATGTTCTTAACTCCCTCTTAATGGCCAAGAGGTCRCAACTTKCYTCRTCATCTACAGCTATGGCTGCCCAAATTGCCCAATCCCGAACCGCACTCTTGGCAGGGACAGCAATAACCGCAGCATCCTGAACACCTTGGCAGCGCATTAAACATTGTTCAATATTCACAATAGAAATGCGTTTGCCTGCTATCTTTACAATCGCATCCATACGCCCTTCCAGAGTGAAGTGTTTMTCATCATGCAACACCACTTTATCAGCCGAACAAAATACATTATTGTCTAAATCACCTGTATTTTGCACGTAGATAAATGGCGATGACACCTCAAGTAAACCTGTTTCATCTGCCGCCACATGAACTTGAGGAAAACATGTCCACACTTCATCTTCCAATTGCTTTCTATAGGCCACAACCCCCGTTTCGCTAGAGCCATAAATTTCCAAGGCATCAGCATGATACTTTTGCCGAAAAACTTTTGCTGACTCATGAGATAAAGCTGCCGCAGAAACAATGCATTGCTTTGTTKTCAAATCAACGTTCGCACCAATCAAAGCTTTCAAATGAATAGGAACGGTAACCAGTATTTTAGCGCCTGTTTGCGCAAAACATGTCTCAACTTCATCGGCATGCAAAGGCATCTCATCAACAAGCGGAACACCCAAACACCAAGGCAGCAGAACAGAAAAAGTCAAACCATACRAATGATAAGCTGGCACACTTGCAACCAAAGGTGATGCTGACCAGCTCAAGGTTGATTCAAGGCTTTCCACCTCATACCAAAGGCTGCCTAATGTTTTTTCAATCACCTTCGGCTCACCCGTCGAACCTGATGTATATAAACGTACCCCGACTTGCTCCGRWGGRAARGTAAGTGCCATGGTTTGGTGAACAGGGGAGYCHGTGGTTTGCCTGACAGCTTTTGCCCATTCATCATCACARCAATAGGCAATATCAAAAGTTTCACCAACCTTGGTTAAAACATCGTGGTTCGTATTGGATAAAAGTATTGCAACCTTGCCTRCCTGCCATGCCGCCAACAAGGCAACCGAAAAAGCATACCGACTTTGGCAGCTAATCAACACATCACCCTGTTTTTTTAGTAGCTGCTCGGATAAAACCTGCACATCCGCAATAAAATCCRCAAATAAAACTGGTGTGCAGCCTATATATGCAAACACCTGTTCAGGACGATGCGAGGCAAATAAACGCAATGGCGATTTGTTCACTTATTATTTCCTATAATACCACGGCTATGTTTTGAAATATTTAAGGCAGTATCTTTAAATGAAGGCATCACGAGACTTGGAAATTTGATTCGCCGCCAAATATATTCGCCAAGCACCAACATACCAATGAAAATATAAACCAACATGCCATTATACAAAGCCCATGTAGCATCAGTTGCCCACAAAACCAATCCAATATTAAGGACTATATTACATGCAAAAAACACAGTCCATATTTGGGTCATTTGCAAGCAATGCCTTGCCATTCCCTCTGGAAAATTTGGGAAATCCAATCGCGCAAACTTTTCAATCAAAGGGCTTTTATCTTGCAGGCTCTGATAAAACAAACCAAACAAACTCAGGTGAATCACAATTGGGATAAGTTTAATCGTTGTCGCCTGTTGAAACCATGCCCCCACAGATAAAACAGCTATAAAACCTATAGACTGCCAATGCTTCTCCGAAAATATGGCTTGGTACATAAAAAAAAGTATGAGCAACAATAACCCAAACCATGCCATACCATGTGTAAGCCCATAATAAACTACAGCGGGGTAAAGTATAAATAAAATACCAACAAGTATTTTAAACACCATGTTTTATTTATTTGGTACGATTTTCTTCAATAAATTTAACCAACGAACCTAATGATGAAAGAATTTCAGCATTACGACTATCGCCAGACTTGATACGAACACCRTATGCTCGYTCCAAGGTAATCGCCAGYTCCAATGCATCAATAGAATCTAAGCCTAACCCGCCACCAAATAGCTGGGCATCCACATCTATATCTTCAGGCTTAACATCCTCAAGTTGTAATTCTTCAATTAAAATAGTTTTGACTTCTTCTAACAAGTTTAGCTCCTATCAGCTGAAATAAATTTTATGCTTTTCCTACGTTTGACGCTTATGATGGTAAGGAGCAAAGCTCCTCAACACTTATCCCAAGTRCATCCGCATACTTCTGCARCTGCTTGGGGTTTAATTTCTCAAATATTTGCGGTTTTAAATGCCTTTTTATTTGCCATTTATAAAATGAACTRTACTGGCTTAACAACGCCTCATCCATTTGCTCCACCGCCATATGAAATGCCAATGGGCTCAACTCACCACCTTCAACCTGCTSKCGCACCTTTTGAACGCGCTCATCAATAACATCCCAAGCCTGAGCATTGGTAATATTTACCGAGTCACAACCTTCGCTTTCAACCAAAACATATTCACCRCCTTGACCTTGTGCATAACTAATGCGGTGCCACTCATCAGAAAGCCCTGCCTTTTGTGGAACATCGTTTTCCTTCATGCCTTTTCCTTCATGATGCAAGCATCATCACCATAAACTTATAATTTTAAGGCGAAACTATATCAMAAAACACATAAAAGCATTCTTTTATCATAAACTACSATTGATAATAAATAAATGAAACGTAGGTTTCGCAACAAATTTAAGGAAGCTCTGAATACAGGCTCATCATGGGGAAAAGCTAAAAATGCAAGATGTTTACATCAACGATATTGGAACCTTCCTGCCAAATAACCCTGTCCAAAATGATGACATTGAGTCCTTACTTGGCATGATAGACAACCGCCCTTCTAAGGCAAGGAAAATTGTTCTTCGCAATAACGGTATCAAAACAAGGTATTATGCAATCAGCCCCGCAACAGGAGCAATCACACATTCAAACAAAGMAATGACTATCGCTGCCATTCAATCTATGGCGAGAGATGGTCGCAATCTATSTGACATTGAATGTCTTGCTTGTGGCACATCATCCCCTGACCAGTTTCTACCTTCTCACGCTGTCATGGTGCATGGTGAAGCAGGCATACCTTCATGTGAAGTTGCCTCCTTATCTGGCATCTGTGCTTCGGGCATCCAATCTTTAAAATATAGTTACATGTCCATATTATCAGGTCAGTGCACACAAGCTGTCAGCACAGGCTCAGAAATGGCTTCTGCGGCAATGCGAAGTGAACAGTTTCAAGCCGAAATAGACTCACGCATTGAAGCTTTAGAAAAAAATCCTTCATTGGCTTTCGGTAAAGATTTTCTGCGCTGGATGTTATCCGATGGCGCTGGCGCAGCTTGGTTGCAACATAAACCTAACGCATCATCCACATCTCTAAAAATAGAGTGGATGGACATTCAATCCTTTGCCAATGAGTTCGATGTTTGCATGTACCAGGGTGGTGTTAAGCAGCCATCGGGTGARCTTMAAGGTTACCGCCATTTCTCTCCAGAGGAATGCTCCCAACAATCGATATTAAATCTTGAACAAGATGTAAAAGCGTTGAATGAGCACATTATTGAGACCAGCGTACGCGCACTTTCTACCTCTGTGGCTAAACATAACCTTGATTTGGATGCTGTTGATTACTTTTTACCCCACCTCTCTTCTGAATACTTTAGACAACGTTTGTACGAAGGTTATTTGGCTCAAGGRCACCACATTGCCATGGATAAGTGGTTCACCAACCTCTCCCAAGTAGGCAACGTAGGTTCAGCATCTATTTACCTCATGCTTGGCGAACTATTTCACTCAGGGCAACTCAAAAATGGGCAGAARATATTACTCATGGTGCCAGAAAGTGGTCGGTTCACGATGTCGTTCACCTTACTTACTGTGGTCGCTTAAATTMAATGATGAAACATGTATTGGTCATCTATTATACGCAAAGTGGGCAGTTGCTGAACATTCTAAACTCATTACTTCGCCCCCTTTCACAACACAACGATATTCAYATCACTTACGAAGCCATACAGACCGAAAAACCTTTCCCTTTCCCTTGGTCGATTCTTAGCTTCTTAGATGTGATGCCTGAATCTGTTTTGGAAGTACCTACAGCYATCAAACCACCCTCTTTTGACTCAAACATAAAATATGATTTGGTGATTCTCGCATATCAACCGTGGTTTTTATCCACCTCCATTCCTATRTCCTCTTTCCTACAGTCTGAGTATGCAAAGGTATTAAACAATACCCCTGTCATCACCGTCAATGGCTCAAGAAACTTATGGCTTATGGCACATGARAAAATCAAAAGTCATTTAACACGCCTCGGAGCTAAGCTCGTCATGAACATCCCATTCATAGATCGTGCTGCCAATTCCGCWACCGTAATCACAACCCCCTTATGGATGTTATCAGGCAAAAGAAAGCTKATTCCYTTTCTCCCCAAAGCTGGTGTATCCGATAAAGATATTGACCATGCTTCCGAGTTTGGCGAGGTGATTCTAAATTATTTGCAATCAGRYGACTGTGCGGCACAGAAAAACCTTGCTCAAGACTATCCTGCTGAGGTTATTCCACGCCTTATTGGTGTTGAAAAAGCAGGGCGGCGTGTATTTACCTTATGGGCAAAGCTGATTTCCAGCATGGGTAAACMAGGGGCTCTACTTCGCAAACCATTCCTGCTGGTTTTYATGACTTACCTTATCATCGTGATTTCAATTGTTTTCCCGCTCACTTACTTTACATACCAATTAAAACGTCTGCTCAACCCCAAAGGCATGGCAAAAGAAGTCAGCTACTATGCAAAAGGTAAATAACACATATTCGCTGATAAACACACCAATTGATAAAGGGTAAMGCTATGAAATTATTATATAYCACTGCATTCATCGTTGGGCTAATTTCACTTACTCCTAAAACCGTATTAGCCTCTAACCCCCAAGGGGAAGTCCTTTATACTCAAGTCAATATKCACAGCTTTAAGAATAAAGTTGTCACTTGGAAAAACTATAGCGTGGRTGCGCTTATCCCCGTCAATACCGCTATTATTATCAAGCCTCATACAGGCAAAAAAGTCTATTTTGCAATTAAAGATAGTAAAACCAGATTGGTTTTCAAGAACAGCATCGCATCAGGTCTTACGGGGAAAGAGTGGTTAGCCAAACATGCCGCCAAATCTAAAGTGAACATGGACAAATTCACACCACTTGAGCGTGAAKGCATAAAAAATGCAACCATACTGCTTGGCATGCGTAAAAGCGCCGTTATTGTTGCGCGGGGKTTYCCKCCMCTCAGCCTCACTTCAGACTTARCATCATCAACTTGGACATACTGGATTAACCGCATTGATAAAGAAGAAATACGCTTTATCAATGATAAAGTTTCTCAAATATTGATGCATACTGCCCCGCAATAAGCTTTAAAAGTATGTTACTGCTGTTGTTTGCGAAAAATGAACACGCTAAGCAATATAGTTACCACAAAAAACCCAAGAAGCTTCGCTAAGTTTGGCAAAAGCATWGTAAWATCMGAGCCCCTTAAGAAAATATCAATAAAGGCTTCGTGCCCCCAATGTAATGGCGAGATATTGCTCAGTGGCTGAATAAATTCAGGCATCATAAATACAGGTATCATGATACCACCTATCGCAGCTGCAATCACAATCACAATAGGCCCTGCTGAAGCAACCTGCTCATAACTTTTAGCCACAACCCCAAAAAGAATACCCAAACCACACGCCGCAAGCCCTGCACACAGCCCAACGACCAGAATCAATGCTGGATTATCACCCAAATCTAAAACAGGTGTACCAAAAAGCGGTAAAACCAACATGCCTATCATAAGCATAAACACCAACTGAAAAAGGCTAATCACTGTATATGTTAAGATTTTACCCATAAATATTGTGCTGATTGAAACAGGTAACGTTCGCAAGCGCGTAAGCGTACCTTCGTYGCGTTCTTTAATCATRCCCGCAGCTARAGGCAGTGCAATAAAGAAAATCGCAAACATTGTCCACCCTGGAACATTATGTTGAACCGCATTGGGCTTTAAGTTATTGGCATTGAGTGTTGCAAACTCATGAGAAACATCACTTGCATCCTCCTTCAACACATCTCCCGCAGAACTCCAGATATTATTTTCTTCGCCCGCCTCTTGCTCGGGCAACAGGTCTTCTAGATTCAACTGTAGCTCTGCCAAGGCTAACTTTAACTTTTCTGTTTGAATCAAGCGGTTGACCATAGCTAACACGGTCAAACGAAGCGAGTGCTGAATACCAGGGTCAAAAATTAGAGAAACTGTGTTTGTATCATTTTTTATGTCCTGTGCTTCCATCAATGCCACAACTTTATGCTGTTGAATCTGGCTGGCATCTTTAGGGATAATAATACCTGCTTGAAATTCACCTTGCGCTATAAGTTGGCGCATCACTTCTTCTGTGACAGCCTGACCTTCATATTGCTCAGTAATGTCAAAGAAGTTGACGGCAACCAAACCTTTTTTAAGCGTATGACCAAGCTCACCTTGATCAAGGTTAATCATCATCAACTTCATTTTAGTTTGGTTTGATGTTTCCAAAATATTATTTTGGATAAGCGTAATCACAAGCACCAGTGCCATCGGCATAAGGAACAATGTGGCAAGCCCAGGCTTGTCCCGTAACAAAACTTGCATTTCTTTTCGACATGTCGCAATTAACTTATACATCAATCTCTCAACGCCTTTCCTGTTAGCTTTAAAAAAGTTTCTCCAAGATTCTTACAGCCATATTCTTTGATCAGTGCTTGCGCACTACCTTGTGCAATAATTTGCCCGTGATCTAAAATACCAACCGTAGAACAAAGCTCCTCCGCTTCTTCCATATAATGCGTGGTATAAACAATGGTTACACCGYTCGCATTAAATTCGCGCAAACAATCAAATATCATATTTCGCGACTGGGGATCCACGCCAACAGTTGGCTCATCAAGAAACAAAATTGTGGGTTTATGGATAATGCTTGCCGCTATGTTTGCGCGYTGRCGCATGCCGCCAGAAAATGATGAAATGGGCTGATCAAAATGATTTTCTAATCGCACCACATGCGCACAAAAATCTATGTTTTCCTTGAGTTCTTTGCCTTTAAGCCCATGCATACTGCCAAAAAAGCTAAGGTTCTCATACAAACTTAGCGAAGTGTAGAGTGCAGCTTCCTGAGGCGCTAAGCCAATATTTTTCTTAAACTCCGACCCGCCCTTACCCAACAGTTCGTCACATAAATACACTTGCCCCGAAGATGCTGATAAAATACCTGTCAGTATAGAAATTAATGTTGTTTTTCCACTACCATTCGGCCCAAGCAAACCAAAAAATTCACCCGTTTGAATATGTAAATTAAGCCCCTTTAAAACCAGCTCAGCATCATCAGCATAACGCTTCTCAAGGTTTTTTATGCGAATCGACATGTTTAAGTTACATCCGCCATTGCGGCTCTTAATTCTGTGAATATGACCTTCTCACGGTCAGCACAATCTCGTAAAATTGCCGATAATTGAGGATATGTTTCTTTAACACCATCCCTATCTTTAACAATTCGAGCGCCACCTAGCGCAAAGTGCCGCCATTCATCACCCACACATGTCAAACGCTCAGACAAAACCCGCAGCTCATCTTTACCAAGAAGTTTTGCTGCCTCCTGCAAAAATGCAGCATAAATGAAACGAAAACCAGCTCCACCTGTGCCAATTTCTTCCTGCATCCGTATCACCTGACCAAGATGAACATTGGCTTCTTTTCGCCCATATCGCTCAGGCCAAGTCTCTAATTTATTAGCTAAATAATGAATGCCTTTTACGCCAAACAGGGGGATGGGAATACCTAGCATTTTATTGCATGTTTCCCTAATACCATCAATGACAGCTTGGCGAAGCAAACTTCCATCGGGCATTCCCTCAATATAATAAACCTTACCTTTAGGCGCTAGTGGCCCTTTGGCAAAACGTGCTTTCCTCAAATCATGCGCGGAACAACGCACAGGATGATCAAGCACAGGGTCGCTAATCAAGTAGTCATCCCCATCTTTACCAAAAATAACAATATTATGTGCATTAAAGTGAAAACGCATACGCGGTGGAAAATAAGGCAACCAATACACACCAACCTGAGCGCCGACCTTATTTTATCCGAACATCTCCCGCAACTTTCGACCTAGAAGAAAAAACGCTTGAACAACGACAGCCCTGGTTCGATCAGTTTGATACTAGCGGTCCCTACCGATTAATCGTTCAAGAAATAGATAACGCCGTTGTTGGTTTTTCTTGCAGCAGCCGTTTAAAAGAAAAAGCTGCGTACTCGTCATCCATCGAAGTCAGCATTTATGTGGCCGAGGACAAAAAAGGTCAAGGCATAGCAACGCACTTGTACCAGTCATTGTTCAAGGTATTGGCCACCGAGTCAAACTTACATAGGGTTTACGCTGGCATTACTATTCCAAACGCAGGTTCTATCGCCTTACATCAGAAATTCGGTTTTGAGTCTATCGGCATCTATCATGAAGTAGGATACAAACTAGGCCAGTATTGGGATGTCGAATGGTTTCAAAAGAAATTGTGAACCAACATACTTTATTTTGATCCATGACAATAGAATCACAAAATTTAAGATTTGTGGCTTAGCCGACATCAGCAAACATGCTTAGATAGCACTAACTAAAAAACACCCTGGAATCATGGAAAATTTTAAGCTTTTCATCTTTGCCCGCGCCCTTCACATCGCCGCTATCGTTATCTGGATC
>NVSF01000009.1 GCA_002401135.1 Zetaproteobacteria bacterium | reverse complement strand
AGACAGGCTTTATATGCAGAAGTTTGCGACGTATGCYGTGATTTCACCAGAGGGTTGTGCTGCGATTCTTTGGCATGAYCGYAAGTTTGCGCCACAAGCCGCTGAAGCATTAAAACCAACGGCTGTGGAYATGCAAAACTTTGGTTTGATTGATGCTATTATTGATGAACCCAAAGAGGGCGCACACCGCAACCTTGAAAAAGCCGCAGACCTTCTGGGTGATGCTTTGTATAAAAGCCTTGAGGAGCTACTCAAAGTTCCTCAAGATAAGTTGCTTGCAGCGCGTGAAAAACGCTTGCGTGACCTGGGTGAATTTAAAGCTTCCTAGTCTTCAACGTGTTTCGCTTTTTCACATTATGTATTTTTTGCTTTGGGCTTTCTGCTTGTCAACCAGCATTCAAAGATGTTAAAGAAACTCAATTTTTACTGGGTACACTTGTTGAATTTACTATTTACACAGATGATGAAGAGCATGGCTTAGAAGCCATAACTTTGGCAGCCAAAGAGATGCGGCGKGTACAAGATACATTTACKACATTTGGCAAAGTTGATAATAGTGTTAAGCAGTTCAATCAGGCTTCGGTGAACACATGGGTTACGCTGGATGAAGAAGTGACCATGCTTTTATTGAAAGCTATCGAACTTTCAAAAAAGATGAATGGTGCTTTTGACCCAACGTTAGGTCAATTGAATCAGTTGTGGGCTTTTTCGGGAGAAGCTTCCCCCAAAATGCCGCCAAGCCAAGAGGCGATACAGGCTGCACTTGTAAAAAGTGGAATAGCGAATATTGAACACTCTGAACATGGCTGGGCGAAGAAAGTGCAGGGTCTTGCGCTTGACTTTGGTGCTATTGCTAAKKRKWAWRMRRYYKATCWARRSATAAATATTTTAAAAAAACATGGTGTTCACCATGCTATCATCAATGCTGGTGGCGATATGCGTATTTTGGGCGACCATGGCGGTCAGCCTTGGCGCATTGCGATTCGCCACCCGCGCTATGATAAACCGTTGGGTTGGATTGAAGTGGCTGAAGATACAAGTATTGTAACTTCGGGCGACTACGAACGATTTTATATGTACCAAGGGCAACGTTATCATCATATTTTAGACCCCAACACAGGACGGTCATCGGTTGAAAGTCAAAGTGTTACTGTTATGGCTTCTGATGCAATATTGGCTGATGCTTGGAGTACAGGTTTGTTTGTTTTGGGTGAAAAAGGCGGCTTGGCAGTGGTAGAAAAAACAGGAAATGTTGAAGCTTTTTGGGTAACAAACCGTGGTGCATATGTGAAGACCTCTGGTTTTAAGTTACACGCGTCTAAAGTAAAATAGTATGCTTATGTTTTTATTTGCACAATTCTATTATGTGATGTAGCGCACAAAATAGAACTATACCTTGTCGTAGGCATTTATATTTGGATAGTTGGTTTTTATGAGTGGGAATATGGTCGTTCAGAGTGAGGATTTTCAAGGGAGTAAATTCCCTGATTTAGCGGTGCTTTATTCTGAAGAGTTTGAGTCCATATTTGAAGTGGCGGAGCTCAAAGTATTTGCTGCCAATGAACAAGTTATTGCTGAAGGACAAGAAGGTGAATACCTCTACCTTGTGAAATCAGGTTTATTACGGGTTGTCAAGAAACACGCAGGTAGTGTTTATGAAATCGCAACGATAGGCCCAGGTGATATTTTCGGTGAAGCCTCTGTGTTATTTCAAAGTAAAGCTGGGGCGGAAGTCCGTGCAATGGATAACTGTGTTTTATATGCTGTTCCGCGACAAAGAGTGCAACAAATATTGAAAAGTAATGAGCGGTTTTTACGGGCAACCACACAGTTGGCAGAAAAGCGATCTGCTGCAAGYGCTTTGGCTGTGAACCCTATTTTTTCAACACTTTCCATGGCAGTACGCGAAGTCGTTTTGTTTAACGCAAAATTTTTCAGTTTGACTGCTGGCGAAGTACTTATTGCTGAAGGCGAAGTTGAAGATAAACATATGTTTATTGTATTGGCTGGTGAGTTGAAAGTGAGCATTGCTCACCCCAATAAAAAAGACAAAACTATTGCACTGACAACCCTTTCATCTGGTGATGAAGCAGGTGAAATTACAGTGGTTACTAACCTCCCACATATGGCGACAGTATCGGCGGTAAGTGCTGTTCGAGTGCTTGCTATTCGGAACAGTTCAGTGGTTGCGTGGGCAAATCGATATACAGACTTTGCTTATGCACTGTATGGACTAGTTTATCGAAAACTCATGCAGACACAGAACATCTTAAGCTCAATTTTGACAGGTAGCGAAGCGAAAGTGTTGACACTTTATACCATGCCATCATTGGAAGAATTTAAGAAAAAACATCATTTATAAGCTTTTTTCAGCTAATTTTGCGATGTCATCACGRMATTTTRCAGCATCTTCAAACCTTAAATCAGCAGCAGCYTCCAGCATCAATCGTTCAAGYTCATTGATGCGMACTTGTTTCTCGTAGTCGGTTAATATTTCAGGCTCTGCGATTTCAGGAATATGCCCRTAATCCATATTRTAGACTGAGCCGAGAATGTCTTGAATATCTTTTTTAATGGTGAGWGGTGTAATACCATGYTCTTGATTGTATGCGACCTGTTTCTCGCGGCGGCGAGCGGTTTCATYCATGGCYTGCTGCATTGATTTTGTGATTTTATCTGCATAAAGAATRACTCTTCCTTCTACATTTCGCGCTGCGCGACCAATGGTTTGAATCAATGAACGAACYGAACGYAAAAAACCYTCTTTGTCRGCATCAAAGATGCATACCAAGCTTACTTCGGGYAAATCCAARCCTTCGCGYAAYARGTTAATGCCCACYAAAATATCAAACTCACCAAGGCGTAGGTCACGCAAGATTTCCATGCGTTCGATRGTATTGATGTCGGAATGYAAATAACGMACYYTTARYCCWACATCKGTTARATARTCGGTTAAATCTTCWGCCATGCGTTTGGTYAAACATGTGGCTAAAACACGGTCACCYTTGGCAATSACTTCATTGGCTGCACCAATAAAATTTTCAACTTGAGAGACGGCGGGGCGCACTTCGATTTCAGGGTCAACCAAACCTGTGGGGCGAATCACTTGTTCGACAAACACACCACCAGTTTTTTCCATTTCATAAGTGCCTGGTGTGGCGGAAACATGGATGATTTGTGGTGCAATGGCTTCAAATTCAGGAAATTGAAGCGGGCGGTTGTCCAAGGCTGAGGGTAGGCGAAAGCCAAAATCAACAAGGGTCTTTTTCCGCGCCCTATCTCCTTTATACATACCGCCAATTTGCGGTACAGTAACATGGCTTTCATCCAGCATAACCACTGCATTGTTGGGTAAATAATCCAGTAAAGTGGGYGGCGCTTCACCCGGTGCTCGACCTGATAAATGTCTTGAATAGTTTTCCATGCCTGTGCAGTGCCCAATTTCTTGAATCATTTCAAGGTCAAAAATAGTGCGCTGCTCCAAGCGCTGGGCTTCGACCAGTTTGTTTTCATCATGAAACTCAGGTAACCGTTCAGACAATTCTACTTTGATAGCTTCCATGGCGTGGATGAGGGTGGAGCGGGGTGTTACAAAGTGAGATTTGGGGAACACGGTATATTTGTGTAAACTTTCGATACGTTGTCCTGTGAGTGGGTTAAACTTTGAAATGGCATCAATTTCATCACCAAAAAACTCCACGCGAATTGCCCAGTCCTCCGCATCCGCAGGGTATAATTCCAACACATCACCACGCAAGCGGAATGTGCCTCGGTGAAAGTCCATATCATTACGTGTGTATTGCAGCTCAACCAATTTATTGATGGCAGCGCGTTGTTCTTGCTCACGTCCAACTTCAAAATACTGCAACATACCTGCATAAGCTTCAGGGCTACCCAAACCATAAATGCAGGATACAGAAGCAATAATGATGACATCTTCGCGTTCCAGCAATGCGCGAGTGGCGGCGTGGCGCATTCGGTCAATATGTTCATTGATGGAAGAATCTTTTTCGATGAATGTATCTGAGGCGGGGACATAAGCTTCAGGTTGATAATAGTCGTAGTAAGAGACGAAATATTCAACAGCATTTTCAGGGAAAAATTGCTTGAATTCGCCATAAAGCTGGGCGGCAAGGGTTTTGTTGGGTGCCATRATMAGKGTTGGTTTTTGGCTGCGCTCAATCACACATGCCATGGTGTAGGTTTTCCCAGAGCCWGTCACACCAAGCAAGACTTGGTGAGATTCATTGTTTTCCAAGCCTTGAACCAGAGAGTCAATGGCTTGAGGTTGGTCGCCTTGAGGTACAAAATCCCCAGCTAATTTAAATTGCATGGGGGCAAGCTTAATAGATATAGGAAAAGTTTGCATCCAAGACGGCATGGTTTAGGTTTCATGCCTGAATGATGAACTATACGTGCGTAGAGGTGAATGGCTGATGTTGTTTCGTGGTGTAATTGTGCTGATTAGCTTTGCTTTGGTACCATTGGCTTATGCTGAAGACTATCAATTTGAGAATGACTTTTCGGGTAGCATTGCTTTGGGTGGTTATAAAACATCGGGCAATACCCAAACGACGACCTTTGATGGCAAGCTCAAGCTTGGACATAGCTATGGTAAATGGTCATCGGATGTGACGTTTAAAGCCACGGAAGTTTCAGAGTCTGGCATTGTTTCTTCGGATTATTATGAAGCTTTATTGAAAAGCACCTATGATTTGCCACAACACTTTTATACCTTTCTTCAATTGCGTTATCGTGAAGATACGTTTGGCGGCATTTACTCAGAGAACGCTTATATCGGTGGGTTTGGTTACCATGCGTTTAAAGATAACCCCGATTATAGTTTGGATATAGAGCTGGGTTATGGTGAACGTGTTACAAAAAAACTCATTGATGGCGTGATTCGTGATAAGTTGGATTATGACCCTGGCACGCATGTTGGGATTATTGGTCAATATAGCTTTACCGAGGATGATGCGTTGAAAATTTATCTTTCTGGTGAATTTGGCAATGATGATGACTATATCCAAAAAGAAATTTCGTGGGTGCATCAATTRTTTAGCGCGCTTCATGCCGATTTTTCTTATGAATCACGGACTGTGACTAAACCAGGCGTTGGTAAAGTGCCAACGGATGAAAAAACAACTGTGAAATTGGGCTACACTTTCTAAGATGACTGAATTTGGCATTATTCTCCTTTCTGCGGTGTTGGTGAACAACTATGTGTTGACCAAGTTCTTAGGTATTTGTCCCTTTTTGGGTGTTTCAGGCAAGCTGGAGACAGCTATCGGCATGTCTTTTGCGGTGATGTTTGTGATGACATTGGCATCCACTGCATCATGGATTATTCAACAATTGATTTTGATTCCTTTTGATATTTTATATCTACAAACTGTGTTTTTCATCTTGATTATTGCTGCCTTGGTGCAGTTTGTTGAATTGGTGATGCACAAAACCAGTCCTGTGTTGTACCAAGGTTTGGGTATCTTTTTGCCTTTGATTACCACCAACTGCGCGGTGCTTGGTGTGGCGATTTTGAATGTACAGCAAGATTATTCGTTTTTTGCATCTGTGCTTTATGGATTTGGCGCTGCCGTTGGTTTTGGTTTGGTTTTGGTGTTGTTTTCAGGTTTGCGCGAACGTTTAGAAGCTGCACCGATTCCAGCAGTGTTTAAAGGTTCACCCATTATCCTGATTACAGCAGGTATGATGGCTTTAGCATTTATGGGTTTTGCTGGTTTGGTGAAGGTTTAGTTTTGGAATTTTTATATCCTGTTCTCATTTTTGCAATGCTTGCGCTGGTGATTGGCGTGGGTTTGGCTTTGGCATCTCGGTATTTTCATGTCGAAGGCGACCCATTGGCTGATACAATTGATGCWCTTTTGCCGCAAACCCAATGYGGGCARTGTGGYTACCCTGGTTGTCGCCCGTATGCCAACGCGGTGGCTGCCGATGAAGTGTCGGTCAATCATTGTGTKCCKGGTGGTGAGCGTACCATGCTGCAAATTGCAGATATTATGGGTGTTGAGCCCAAAGCGATTGAGGAAGAAGAAACAGTRCCTGTTGTGGCWTATATTMGAGAAGAAGAGTGBAYWKGYTGCMCRCWTTSYAYMRMRSSMKSKSCWSKSSMKTSYMTSMKYRSWSYVCMCRMAYMWYRMCATACCATTKTCACTGACCACTGCACGGGTTGCACATTATGTTTAGAGCCTTGCCCTGTGGATTGTATTGATATGGTCGAAACACCAGAGCTTTTGGAACATTGGTCTTGGCCTGTGCCAGGCACAAAGCGTGCTATCAAGGCAGAAACGCGCAAAGCAAGTCATGAGGATGCTGATGTTTGATTTATGGGATAAAATCCAACAGACCCTACATATCAACACAGCCCACGGTTTTACGGGTGGTATTGTGCATAACAATCAGCATAAAATCACGGGTGGTTACCCCATTGTTGCCAGCCCTTTACCTGATATGTTGGTGCATCCYATCAARCAACATATTGGCGACCCKTGTGAGCCGATTGTAGAAGTCGGTGAGCGTGTGCTTAAAGGGCAAGTGATAGCCAAAGCGCAAGGTTATCTTTCTGTGCCTATTCATGCTTCAACATCAGGCGTGGTTGAGAAAATCGAAGACCATTTGATTCCGCATCCTTCTGGTTTGGGCTTAACATCTATATCTATTAAACCTGATGGTTTGGATGAGGCTGATGAATCGCTGCACCCATTACCCAACTACCGTAGTGTTGATATTGTCGAGCTAAGAGAACGCATTCGTCACGCAGGTCTTGCGGGTTTGGGCGGGGCAGTTTTCCCAACATTTGTCAAGCTTGTACATGACCAAAAACATCCCGTTGAGACGGTTATTCTTAATGGTATTGAATGTGAACCGTGGTTGACTTGCGACCATCAATTGATGATTGAAAAAGCGCATGAAATCATCACGGGGCTAGATATTGTGATGCACTTGGTTGATGCCAAACAAGGCATGATTGCTATTGAAGATAACAAACCCGATGCGGTTGTAGTGATGCGCAAAACCT
Organism: Zetaproteobacteria bacterium; assembly: GCA_002401135.1. GTDB lineage: Bacteria > Pseudomonadota > Zetaproteobacteria > Mariprofundales > Mariprofundaceae > Ghiorsea. The sequence continues at coordinate 15,727 of NVSF01000009.1, read as the reverse complement.
TGGTTGATATGGGGCTTACGGAGACCATTGAAGTCAAAGTATTGCCTACGCGTTACCCGCAAGGGGGCGAAAAGCAATTGATTCAATCGGTAACAGGCAAAGAAGTGCCTGCGGGTGGATTGCCGCTGCATATTGGTGTGTTATCGACCAATGTAGGCACAAGYAAAGCCATTTATGATGCGGTTTGTTTGGGTGAGCCGCTTACCGAGCGTATTATCACGGTGAGTGGTGATGCGGTGTCAATACCGACCAATATGTCTGTTCGCCTTGGCACAAGTGTGCGCTTTTTATTGGCACAAGCGGGCGTTACARGCTTTGATGATATTAAGATTATTCATGGCGGACCTATGATGGGTGAGCTGATGATTGACGCTGATGTGCCTGTGGTCAAGGGGAGCAATGGCATTCTTGCCATGCACAAGCAGTCGATGATGCGCGCACATTATGATGAAGATCCATGTATTCGTTGTGGTGATTGTGGCGAGGTTTGCCCTGCGGGGTTGATGCCGAATTTATTGGCGCAACACTGTAAAGAAGATCAGTTTGAACGTGCTCAAGATTATAATTTGTTTGATTGTATTGAATGCGGTGCTTGCAGTTATGTTTGCCCCTCGCATATCCCGTTGGTTCACTACTTTCGTTATGGCAAAGGGCAGGTGGCACAAATTCAGCGTGAGAAAGCATTTGCTGAAGAATCTCGAATGCGCTCTGAAAAACGCGATGCGCGTTTAGCCAAAGAATTGGCTGAAAAAGAAGAAAAACGCCGCATTGCCAAAGAGAAAAAAGAAGCAAGAGCCAAGGCATTGGCTGAAAAACAAGCGGCAGAAGATGCGACTTCAAGTGTTGAGGCAGGCTCTGCGGATAAACCTTCGGTTGAAACCGCTAATAAAAACGCGGATAAAGGCGTGGCTAAAGCAATCGGTAAACCTGAGGAGACATCATGATTTTTCTAAGCTCTCCGCATCAGCATGGTGGTAACACCATACAGTTGACCATGTTTTCAGTGATTATTGCCTTGCTTCCAGCAGCAATGGTCAGTGTTTATTTGTATGGTTGGTTGGCAGTTTTTCTGCTAACCACATGCATTGGCATCAGCCTTTTAACCGAATATTGGATGTTACGTTGGATGGGTAAACCGACCAAACCTGTGTGGGATGGTTCGGCAGGTTTAACRGGTCTGTTGYTGGCGCTCACTTTRCCCGCAGCCGTRCCGTGGTGGATGGCAATCTTTGCCGCWGTGTTTGCSATTATTCTAGGTAAACAGCTTTATGGTGGTTTAGGACATAACCCATTTAACCCTGCGCTGGCGGCACGCGTTGTACTCTTAATTTCATTCCCATTGCACATGACCTCGTGGATTGTGCCGATGCACATGGATGCAACGCTGAACATGTATGATTTTGTCACCAGCTTACAATTCTTCTTCTTAGGTCCTGATGCGGTCAAACAAACATGGGATGCCATCACCATGGCAAGCCCTCTGGGTTATTTGAAAACAGAGCTTGGGCAAGGTGTGACGGTGTCGCAAGCTTTGGTGAATTACAATTATTCAACCCTTCACGCTTTTATTGGTCGTGAAGCTGGCAGCTTGGGTGAAGGTAGTGCGTTGGCATTATTGATGGGTGGCATTTGGCTGATGGCAAGGCATACGATTTCGTGGCAWATCCCGATTTCATACATTGCGACGGTTGCCGTGTTTGCTTGGGTTTTCAATATGATAAACCCTGATGTGTATGCACCGCCCTTGTTTCATGTGTTGGCGGGCGGCTTGATTCTATGCGCATTTTTCATGGCAACCGACCCTGTATCCTCGCCATCTTCAAGCATTGGTAAGATTGTGTTTGGTGTGGGTTGTGGTGTACTGACTTGGGTGATTCGCACCTATGGCAACTATCCCGAAGGTGCGATGTTTGCTGTGGTATTGATGAATATGGCAACACCATTGATTGATTATTATGTGCGCCCACGGGTGTATGGTTATAAGCGTGGTAAGAAGGCATGACGTTTAGCAAAGAACAACAAAAAATCGCGTTAACGCTTTTTGTCGTTGCCTTGGTTGCCGCTTCGATGTTGGCATGGGTTGCCAGTGTCACCAAAGGCCCGATTGCGGAAGCCCAACGCGCTACATTGCATAAAAACATCAAGCARGTATTRCCCGAACATAGCAATGACCCCGTCAAAGACATGTTTGTTTACCCGCTATCGGCTGAAAAGGATGTGCAGGTTTTTCCAGCTAAAGACAAAAAAGGTGATGTGTTGGCGTATGCGTGGGAGCAAGTTGCGCCTGATGGTTATTCAGGCACGATTCGTATTTTGATGGGTGTTCGTATAACAGGTGAAATGGTCGCCATTCGCATCACCAGCCATAAAGAAACACCAGGTTTGGGCGATGGTATCACCAAAGATATGGCGTGGCTGGGTAGTTTTATAGATAAAACATTGAGTAATATTCAATGGTTGGTCAAAAAAGATGGTGGCGATTTCGACCAATTCACAGGCGCAACCATCACGCCGCGCGCTGTGGTCAAAGCTGTGCAACAAGGCTTGTTGTTTTATAAAAATAGCCAAGCTGACTTGTTGAAACGGGTGTATATCACGCCGCAAGTTGAAAACGTGACGCAAGAGGGAGCGAAATAATGGCTTCAACAGACGCAACGCTGAACAAACAAGATATATTTAAGGATGGTTTTTGGTATAACAATGCCATTTTCGCCCAGCTTTTGGGCATGTGCCCACTGTTAGGGGTGACCACATCTGCGGAGAATGGTTTTTGGATGGGTTTGGCAACTTTATTGGTTCTTGTGGGTTCAAATCTTATCGTTTCTTTGGTACGCGGATTTATTCCTGATGAAGTACGTATTCCTGCATATATTGTGATTATTGCGTCTTTGGTGACTGTGGTTGAACTCACCATGAATGCGTGGATGCATGAGATGTATTTGATTTTGGGGCTGTTTATTCCATTGATTGTAGTCAACTGCGCGATTCTTGGTCGTGCGGAAGCCTTTGCCAGTAAAAACAATGTGATGGACTCTCTGGTGGATGCCTTGGGTATGGGTCTAGGTTTTACCTTTGCTTTGTTATTGCTTGGCGGTATTCGCGAACTACTTGGGCAAGGTGAGTTGTTTGGGTTTGATATTCTCGGCGCAAACTATCCTGATGTGCTGTTATTTATTTTGCCACCCGGTGCATTTATTGCCTTGGGCTTTATTTTGGCGGGTGTGAACTTGGTGAACATGAAGCTCAAAGCCAAAAAAGAAGCTGAATTATCGCAAGCCAAATCTGAGGCAACAAGCTAATGGAATGGTTATTATGGCTGCTCCTTATTCCAATCTCATGGTTTTTGTGGTGGATTGGTTTTGTCTCTACCAAACGTATGCGCATTGACATGAACAAAGAACGTGAAGAAAAAGCTGAAAAAATTGGCGTTAAACTTCCTAAAGTATGAATCATGACATGCTCGAAATCCGCAACCTTTCYTTATCTATYCCTKTRTCGGGTSARCATGTRTTGGCKGTKTCWRRTSTMTCWCTTGMSYTWAAAGCGGGCAAAGTCTTGGCATTGGTYGGTGAATCGGGTTGTGGTAAGAGTTTGACGGCGCAATCGTTGCTTAGACTGGGTGAGTTTCAAGGTGTAGGCAAAGAAACAGGCGATATTCTGCTTGGCGGACAAAGCCTGTTTGATATATCAGCCGAAGAGCTGCGCAAGATTCGTGGTGGTGTGATTTCCATGATTTTCCAAGAGCCCATGACTGCGCTAAACCCTGTATTTACCATTGGTAGTCAGATTTTAGAAGTGATTCATTTGCATACTGATTTGGATAAAGATGCTGCAGTTCAAAGGGCATTGTCTTTGCTTGCCGATGTGGGTTTACAAGATGGAGAAACCTTGATGAAGCAGTATCCCGATAGTTTATCGGGTGGTATGCGKCAACGYATTTTGATTGCCATGGCAATGGCGGGCGAACCTGAATTTATCATAGCCGATGAGCCGACCACAGCATTGGATGTCTCGGTACAAAAGCGAATTATTGCTTTGTTGCGCGGTTTGCAGCGTGAAAAAGGTATGGGCATGTTGCTGGTGACCCATGATTTTGGCTTGGTGGCTGAAATGGCAGATGAAGTGGCTGTGATGTATGCGGGTGAAATTGTGGAGCAAGCATCGGTGATGGATATTTTTGACAACCCATCTCACCCCTATACTCAAGCCTTGATGAATTGCCGCCCAGAAACCACGCGAGATACTACTGAACTCACGGTGATTCCTGGCAATGTGCCAAGCCCAGGTGATTGGGTGAAAGGTTGTCGGTTTGCACCCCGCTGTGTTTTGGCAACAAATGAATGTTCCGCAGCTTCGGTTGCGCTGAACGCATGGCAAGATGGTGAACATCAAGCCCGCTGTATTAAGGTGGATGCATGAGTGTGTTAAGCGTTCAACATATCCGCAAAGTCTTTAAAGGTGGCGGCTTTTTCGGCGGTGGCGCTGACAAGGTTGCGGTGAATGATTTAAGCTTTGATTTGGTCAAGGGTGAGACGTTGGCGATTGTGGGTGAATCGGGCAGTGGTAAATCAACYACRGCAAGRCTTGCYATGCGTTTGCTTGATTTGGATGGCGGGCAAGTGGTTTGGGGCGGTCAAGATGTGACCAAGCTTGCTGGCAGTGCGCTGAGAAAGCAGCGCAGGCAACTACAAATGGTATTTCAAGACCCCTTTGCATCGCTGAATCCGAAGATGAAAATCGTGGATACTGTGGGTGAAGGTTTGCGGGTGCATCAGCCCAGTTTAAGCAAGGCAGAGTGCAGAGCCAAAGTATTGGAAACCTTGCAGCTTTGTGGTTTGGGCGAAGAAGCATTGGATAGGTATCCGCACCAGTTTTCAGGTGGGCAACGTCAGCGTGTGGGCATTGCCAGAGCCTTGATTGTTGAGCCTGATGTGTTGGTCTTGGATGAACCTGTATCGGCATTGGATGTGTCGGTGCAAGCGCAGATTCTAAATCTCTTAAAACAGCTTCAAGCGGATAARGGTTTGGCATATTTGTTTATCTCCCATGATTTATCGGTGGTGCAGCATATTGCAAATAGAGTCATGGTCATGTTTGCAGGCTTTGTGGTGGAAGAAGGGGATATTGATGATGTGTTTAACCATCCCAAACAYCCYTAYACYAAAGCAYTGCTTGATGCCAAGCCGATTAGTCAYCCCAGCCAACGCCAAGATGATGATGGYAAACAGGTGGATGARGGTGTGGCWGTTGAWGGTTGTGCYTTTGCCTTGCGYTGCCCRTTTGCCAAGGATGAATGCAAAAGCTTTGATATGCGGATGACTGATCAAGTGGCGTGTTTATACCCGTTGGCATAAAAGATGAGGGTGTTGTTCATTTCTTTGGCAGCAAAGAAACGAACCAAAGAAACTGCCCTTTAAAAGCTGCTTGTTTCCAATATATCCACCCAAAACGGGCGCAAAATAAGTGAATTTTGCTTTACCCCTTATTTGGCTAGTTATATTGGTGCAGCTTAACAAAGGGGAAAGGTCTCGTTGTCAATAAAGTGGAGGATTAACTTGGAAATATCAGCTTTAATCAAACGTGTAGCCCGTGGTAAACATGGCTCAGAGCATTTAAACCAAGACGAAGCCAAGTTTGTATTCTCTGAATTGTTAAACCCACAAACCGATGAATTGCAGTTGGGCGCATTTTTGATTGCCCAGCGCATGAAAGGTGAAACATCTGCCGAGCTTGCAGGGTTTGTGCAAGCAGCACGTGAACATATTTCCCATTTTAACCAAACCATTGCCCCGCAAGGTGCAGTGGATTTACCGTGTTATGCAGGCAAACGCCGTGCGGCACATGCTTATTTGATTGCAGCCTTGGAAGCGAGGGGTAAAGGCATTCCCATCTTTGTGCATGGTGTGTCCAATATCGCAGACAGGGTCACGGCTTGGCAGGTCTTACAAACYGCAGGYATYAAATCAGCAACGACCTTATCCGAAGCSAAAAACATCWTGGATGGTGAAGGTATGGTGTATATGGACTTACACGATGTATGCCCTGATTTAAGTCGGATTTATGGCTTGCGAGACAGGCTTGGTGTGCGCTCCYTTGCCAATACCGTGGCACGGTTAATCAACCCCATGCAATGCGACAAGCAACTCAATGGCTTTTTTCATACGCCGTATGCAGAGTATATGGCGCAGGCGAATGTGTTACTTGGGCAGAAGGAGTCCTTGATTTTTATGGGTGCAGAGGGTGAACCAGAGCTTTATGCGGATAGGCAGAAGGTGGTCAATCGACAGGTGGGTGACAAGATTGAGCAAGTGAAGTTTGAAGATTGTGGCTGTGAGACTTATCCCAAACAGGGTGTGGAAGATTTACAACACATCTATGATGATTTTCAGCGTATGCTTAGTGGTGATAGAACAGAACGAGAACAAGCTACGGTTGATAAGGTGAAGCACGTTATTTTTCCCACTTAATGAACACTTTACTTTTAGTGAGTTGAATTTCCCCTTTGTTGGAAAGTAGTAGCTTTAATATAATTACCGATATAAGTAATAAGGTGACACCACCCAAATATAATCCAATTTCAGTCATTGTTAAACTTTCCATAACACCACCTGTACCAGCAAAAGGTTCTATATTGAAAACTTGACTAGTCACATAGCTAAGAATTTAAATATTCGCATAGTATATCAGTGGCAATTACCAAAAATAAAGATAACCTTTTTTAAACACAACTTATCCACAGGGTAATACATGTTGGAGGATGGCTAATGAATGATAATAGAATGAACTTCCACGCGCATATTTATTATGACGAGAGTACATTTGATTTAGCATCCAAGCTTTGTGATGAAGCAGGCGAGAAGTTTGATGTATCAGTTGGGTTTAAACATCAGCAAYCWGTKGGKCCGCATCCGATGTGGAGTTGTCAGATTAGTTTRACGGCGGMGAAGTTTGCYGAAGTTGTGCCTTGGTTGATGKTGAACAGRCAGGGRTTGACCGTGTTTATTCATGCCAATACGGGTGATGATTTGAAAGACCATACCGAACATACGATGTGGATGGGTAGCATTGAGCCATTGAATTTGGGTATTTTTAAGTAGCCCCATTCGTCATTCCGCACTTGATGCGGAATCCAGTTATTATTGTGGTGTTTCTCCCTTCATTTTTTGTACGAACAGCACCCCAGGGTGGTTTCTCTTGCGCAAAAGCGCAATTCACCTGCAAAAACGAAGCACAAATCAGCAGGACAGCTGATTTGGACGCACAAAGTGCGGGGCTTGCCCTGAGAGGCAGGATGCCTCGAATCAAAAAAGTCGCCCTAMATATCTYCRTKTWTCCAAANCCMATMAGCTAAAGCGGGCGCAAAAYAARMSSNTTTTGCKTTATCCYTTCTTTAKCTKANATGTTTTGGCGAAGATATAGCAGGGAGGGTGGATTACGGAACGACGAAAAGTTTAATTTTCTTACAACTTATTCAGTTGTTGTTTTTTGCTCCTCTTCTTCTTCAACATCGGCAAGCGGTTCAAATAAGGATTGAAGCTCATCTTCTGTCCACAATGAACTACCTTGGCTGCCACTGCCGTGAATACTGTTGGCGAGTGCACGTTTGCGGTCTTGCATCTCCAATATTTTCTCTTCCACTGTGCCAATGGTCGTTAATTTATACACAAAGACAGGTTTATCTTGACCAATCCTATGCGCTCGGTCTGTGGCTTGGTCTTCAGCGGCAGGATTCCACCATGGGTCGAAATGGATGACGGTGTCTGCGGCGGTGAGGTTCAAACCTGTGCCGCCTGCTTTAAGGCTGATAAGGAAGATAGGAACTTTGCCATCTTGAAACATATCAACAGGKGTGATGCGGTCTTTGGTTTGTCCTGTGAGTTTCACATAAGGTAACTCAAGTTCGCTACACAACCCCTCAATCAAGCGAAGCATTTCTGCAAACTGCGAGAAAATAAGGATTTTTCGACCTTCTTCCACCATTTCTGGCAACATTTCTTTGAGCATATCTGTTTTTGCTGATGGGATGCCATCGGTGTTGATTTGTTTGACCAAACGCGGGTCGCAACACACTTGACGCATTTTCATCAAAGCATCTAAAACAATGATTTTACTCTTGGCAACACCCATCGCTGCCACGGAATCACGGACTTTTTTCTGCATGGCAAGCCGCACACTTTCATACAARGCGCGTTGCCCGCTTGAAAGCTCAACACTGCGTATAATATTAGATTTCGCAGGTAATTCTTTGGCAACATCTTCTTTCATGCGAYGCAAAAGAAACGGGCGCACACGGATATTCAACGCATCTTGCCTYGAATCACTACCATCTTGTTCAATGGGTTTGCGGAACAAGTTGGTAAAGTTCTTTTGGTCATACAAATAACCAGGCATCAAGAAATCAAACTGCGCCCAAAGCTCACCCAGATGATTTTCAATGGGTGTGCCTGTTAAACAAAGGCGATGGCGAGCGTTAAATTCGCGCACCAATTGTGAGGCTTTGGCGCGTGGGTTTTTGATGTTTTGGGCTTCATCCAAAATTAACATGTGATAAGGCTCATCAATCAAGAAACCCGCATCACGCGGCAACAAGGGGTAGGTGGTGAGCACCAAGTCATATTGGGCAATATCATCGAAAAACCTTGCGCGATGCACACCATGCAGCACCAAAACACGCAAGTCAGGGGTGAACTTCTGCGCCTCCATGCGCCAGTTATGCATCAAACTGGTTGGCGCAATCACAAGGGCGGGATGTTTTAAGCGACCTTCTTCTTTYTCYTTKARGATGCAGGCAAGGGTTTGCACAGTTTTHCCCAAACCCATGTCATCAGCTAAAATGCCATGTACACCTGTGCGCATCATCATTTGCAACCAGTTGAGACCATCACGCTGGTAGTCGCGCAATTCAGCCAATAAACCTTTGGGTACATCTACATTTTCGATGCTTTCACTTTCCACCAGCAAGTGGACAAGCTCTAGCCACTTTTTATCATCTTTAATTTTAACTTTTTCGTGTTTTTCTAAATCTTGCTTGATGGCAAGCATTTGCACACCGGAAATATCTTTTCCAACCACGCTTGTGGTGGTAAAAAGCTCCATCATATGTTTTAAAATACTAAACAGCATATCACCAGGGATAGATAACATTCGCCCATCAGGTAATGGTAGAGGAACATGTTCTAAGGTTTTAATACTGTTAAGCATTTCATCAGATAAACGCTCAGGGTTTTCTTTAATCCAAGCGGCAATGGCATCAATAAGGTCGATGGATTCACCATCTTCAAGGGTTGCGGAAAAGTCTGCTTTACCCATGAGTCCTTCACCATCAACGCCCAAGTTCCAGCTTTGTGCGGTCAATAAGTTGTAGCGGAAGGATTCACTCATTTCGACTTCAAAGCCATCAGCTTTAAGCTGAGGGACAATGTCTGCCATGAAAGTAATCCAATCTTGATTGGTGAGGGTGTAGCTAGGCAACCCGCCTGACTTTTTGAGTTTAATGCGTGTGGTTATGGGTGTTTCACTGATGCCATGTGCCAAAAGATTTAGCATAGCACGGTTTTCAAAGTCTTTGTCGCGCGCATACTCAATCAATAAGTTGCCTTGCTTGATGCGAACTGGCTCATCGGTTGCACCATATTTGGTGCGTTCTTCATTGTATTCAAACCAGATATCTAAGCCGTCAAAGTGTGTGCCAAAAATGGGTGAATGAATGGCTAAAGAATCAAAGYTTAAAATGACGGTGGGTTGRATRTTTTCACGTTGCAGTTGTAAGTGTTCGGGTTGCGGGATAAAACTTGGCAAGTGGGGCAGTCCAATATTGTTATTGCCTGTGGTATCTTCAGGTTTGAGCGGGAGTGTGTTTAATAAYTCCCTGGTTTCTTCCAAAGAACATGGCTGCTTGATTTCGCCGCAAGTGTTGTTGCTAATATCCAAATAGTAGGGCGGTGAAACTTGAATAAGCATAGCTTCAGGTTTGGTGGMTAAACTTAATGTTTGAACGCCTTGTGCATCCATATCCCAAAACCAATYGGCTTGGCGAGCYTTATCAAGCTTTAGGGCATCGCGGTCTTTATCCCACCAATGGCAACGCTCTGTTTTGATGATGCGCTCCAACATTTCTTGCCCTGCAATACCTTGTAATAAATAACTATCTTCACCTGTTGATAAACTTGTCGCTGCATCACGCAGAATTCGCTCATCAACCGATAAAATATAACGCGGCACATTRCGACTAAGGATACTTTTGCAACTGTAAGGGGTGGCTTTGCCATATTTATCATCTTTGAGCAAACGAATAGACTCAAAGTGAACACGTAACCGTTGTTTTCTATCRGGTCGGATAATGTAGAGCAAACGTTGGCGAACATCGCTTGGGTAGTCATTACGTGAAAGTGAAGTGTTGCTGCTTTGCCCAGAAACGCCGAGCCAACTATGRAAAGGAACAGGTTCTTCTTTTTTCTTGCGCTTTTTGCGTGGTAAACGCGATGTCTCCGCAAGCACGGCATACAAGGCAGCAGCGACATGTTGGCAATTGAACTGAAGTGGGCAATCGCAATCACCATCAATATCAAATTCATCATRACTGATAGACACTTGATGYGGCTTGGGCGATGAACCCATCACCTGTGCCTCAATGCTGCATTTATCAGCTTTAAAGTTTAACTCTTCGACCTGACTATTTTTGAAATAGTCGCGCCCTTGCTCCAATAGTTTACTGTCAAAATTGTCTTCAATGAAGGCTTGTGTAATCTCGGCTGGCATGTGTTCCCCAAGGGTGAATTTGATACGTGAATAGAAGCGAGCCATCCTCTATAAGCAAGCTTGAAGATGCAATAGAAATTTACAGACAACATATGTTTTTGTTCAATACGAAAGGGATAGCTGACTTTGGTGTCTAATGTCACATTGCTGTCATATGATTATTTTATTTTTTCACCATCAATAGAAAAGGCGGTTTGTGATGAAAAGAAAAGTTTCTGTATTTTTAGTCCTGCTTGTAAGTTGCTTTTATGTAACAACAAGTTTTGCATCTGAGCTTAAACGAGAAAGTAATATACCAACACCAAATCACTTGGCACAAGAACAGCTATCGAATCAGTTTCTCAGCTTAAAGATTATGTTGGTGAAGTTAAGAAAGTTGATGTTTAGTTTAAAAGATATTGATGAACTGGAAGCAATTGGGCTATCGCATGATGATGTTGATATTATGCGCTCAACATTGCTGGCAAAAATTAATCAAACCAAGCTTCATGCTTTGGTATTGATTCGGAGGTTATAAGTGATGTTTTTGATGCGTTCTAAAATGAGTGGTGTTTACCTTTTGGCTTTTCTGTTGTTTAGCATGTTTCAGCTTGCATCTGTAAGCGTCGCCGAAGAGCGCTACTTGAATCTTGTTGCGTTCCAAGCGAACAAACCTGGCTACAATTTTGAATCGATTGTTACAGGCTCGATGGGGGAATTGGTAAGTAATATTGAGAAAAATGCTCATGTCGTGTTTGCAACACATACTACGGCTTTAAAGGCTAAGGATATTATTAATTTGCAAGTTGRTKKKAYSMKTWTGACTAAAAATAATAGTTTGGCGAACAGTGGTTTGAATTGTCGTTTTATTTTTGGTGATGAATCAGATGAAGAATCTTATTTTTATTCCATTAGTGGTGTTTGTGATCGCTTGACAGGAGATGAGCATGGAACACATAGAGAACAAGTGTTGATTAAAAGAAAAATGTTATCTGATCCGAGTTCTGTGTTTCATGTTTGGATGAAGTTTTATGAAGATAGGAAAGCAGGCGTTGCATTTTACGTAGATATTGATTGATGCTTACAAAATAGGTTGATGATGAACTTCTAACCACTGGCTCAAATTAAGATTTTTGTTGGTCAATGCATCACTGCGTATATCGGTACTAATTTGCAATGTGATGAGGGAAAAAGAGCCGCCTTGATGTAAGGCAGAAAGGTTCTTTTCGGCTACTCTCAGCCCGTTATCACTTGCTTTGTAAAACCATTCCTCGGCTTTATCAATACTCTTTTTGGTGCCGCGCCCTTCGGCATATAAATAACCAATGGCATTTTGTGCTGGCGCAAAGTTCTTTTCAGCAGCTTTTTTGTACCAAAACATGGCTTTTTTATCATCTTGAGCTATGCCATTACCGCTACGGTATTGGGTCGCAAGGTTAAACATTGCATTGGTATTTCCTACTTGTGCAGCGCGTGAGAACCATGAAATAGCTTGTTTAGGGTTGTATATGACACCCTTACCATCCAAAAACAATGAAGCGTATAAGTTTTGAGCTTCTGCATCRCCTTTTTTCGCAAGRCGTTCTAAATAATAAGCGGATTTCTTATAGTTTTGCTCTACACCCCGACCATAGTAATAAATCATGGCGAGGTTGTACAAGGCATCATGGTAGCCAGCATCAGCAGCATTTTCGTACCACTCAATAGCATCTTGCTCGTTACGCCCAGTGCCTCGTCCCAAATGGTAGAAAAGTCCTAACATAAGTTCAGCTTTGGTGCTTCCGTTTTGTTCTGCAAGCTCCCACCAGTACAAAGCCTTTTCATCATTAGGACTAAAGCTTTCGCCGCGCGCAAACAACAAACCAAGATTAAATTGAGATTTGATGTCACCTGATTTCGCAGCCTTTTCTAACCACGTTAAGCTYCTTTTAGCCTCTGTTTTATTTAGYACATGATAAATTGCAATATCATTCTGGGCAAAGGTAATRCCGCTGTTTGCAGCATAAGTCAGCCATGGCTKAAGTTGGCTATCATTTTTCGGAAGCCGTAAGTTTCCTTTGTGCAGAACAACGGCTAAATTGTATAACACTTTAGGCTCATCATTGCGCATACCATGGTACAACCAGCGCCATGATTCTTCGATGCCATTTTTATTGTAGGCTTTAGTGTTTGTGATGAGTGGAGCAAGCGCATATCCTGCTTGTTGATGYCCWTGTTTTGCTGCTTTGGTGAGCCAACGCAGTGCTTCGGTTGATGATGTGCTGGCAAGTAACATRCCGAGTTGAAATTGTGCTTCAAGGTGTCCCTGTTTGGCAGATTGTTTAAACCAGTGTTTTGCCTTTTTAGCATCTTTTTCTATGCCTATACCGTCTTGGTACATCGTTGCAATTTTGTATTGTGCGTATTTGTCGCCAGYGCGTGCGCGAAGCTTAATTGTTTTGAGAATTTCATTGTGCAATAAGTTGGCATTGTTTGAARYMACTGGGAATGTTGYAGCTTTGAGCGCCCAGCTTAAAGATTCATATAGCTTGATGTTTTCAGTGTTATTTTCAAAATATAAAGATGCAAGTTTTAGCATAGCTTCAGGRTGACCATGCTCAGCAGCCCTTTCATACCAAAGCAATGCTTTTTTTGTATCTTTTTGCTCTAGCCCGCGACCAAAAGATAACATATTGGCATACATAAATTCGGCTTTTCCTAAACCATTGTGCGCTGCCTTTTTTATCCAATTAAGCGCAAGCTCATCGCTTTGTTCAACCCCTTGACCRCGYTCRTACATTTTCGCMAGCTGGAACTGGGCTTCTTTATCACCTTGTAATGCAGCTTTGGTGTACCATTGCACTGCATCATTATAGCGCTGTTGTTGGAAGGCGAAGTTTCCCAATTGTAACATGTCGGCATCCGAGCTTTGTTTTACTTTATCAGAGCCAATATAAAATAGCCCCCCCGCTGAGAGAACAACAAGTAACAAAAGAGGGAGGAGTATCTTCATAGGGGCTTMWWNTCACKMWASTGKRAYTNATTTRKSWARRTKYCKYKGWWKRYMWRCATYMSWWMMKTTCGCTTTTGCCACATTGTATGCCAAATATTGCAAGGGGATGGAGGCTAGAAGTGGCGCACTAAAAAAGTCGCCTTCTGGGATGTGAATAATAGCATCCACGTTGTTTGGGCATTCATTTTCTGACATGTCGGTCACCAAAATGACTTTCGCACCACGGGCTTGGACTTCATGCAGGTTGGAGATGACTTTATCCAAGTGATACTGGCGAAGTGCCAGCACCACCACGGGCAGGTTTTCATCAATCAAAGCAATAGGCCCATGTTTCATTTCACCCGCAGCATAACCTTCGGCATGAAGATAAGAAATTTCTTTGAGTTTAAGCGCACCTTCAAGCGCAAGCGGGAAACAAGGGCCACGACCCAAAAATAAAGCACCATGCGCCGTACCAAACAATGGTGTTAGTTTATTAAACACAGATGGGTCGTTTAACAAACCCTGAGCACCTTCACCCGCAGCAAATAGCTGCTGGATATGTTCTGCTGTTTCATGTTTTGGCATGGCATGGTGGTCGGTTGCGAGTTTGAGTGAGAACAAGGCAAGTGCCAAGAGTTGTGCGGTGTATGCTTTAGTCGATGCCACACCAATTTCAGGCCCAGCATACAACTCAATCACACCATCGGAYWSMCRMWCCATSGWYSMWGWTGYWRCRTTSYRMRWMMYCARYKWWKWRWWMYGMRKTGTTTGACGCTTGAACAATCGCAAGGCTTCCAAGGTGTCGGCAGTTTCTCCCGATTGGGATAAAGTGATAAACCAAGTGTTATCRCCAATCACAGGGTCGCGGTAGCGAAATTCAGATGCTACATCGACTTGAACTGGAATTTTTAAGTATCGTTCTAACCAATATCTTGCCGTGAGTGCTGCGTGATAAGATGTGCCACAGGCAACGATGATAATACGCGAAGGCAACGGGTCATTTTCAATAAATGCTGCTTGTGGGAAATGGATGTTTTGASCATCWGAAGCATARGCRTGTAAGATTTCAGAAAACACACGCGGTTGTTCATGAATTTCTTTAAGCATGTAGTGGTCGTAGTCACCCTTGCTGCTTGCTGCAACCATTTCAGGCATAGGCTCCCAAGGTATATCAACAGATTTTCCATTAGGGTCGAACACTTGAATGTCTTGGGTGTTTGCCCAGCCCCATTCACCTTCTTTAAGGTATGCGACTTCATCAGCAGCAGTGCCAACAGCCAGCGCATCGGAYGCCACAAACACACCTTGCTCACCTTTTGCCAATAAAAGCGGACTACCACGGCGAGCAAACCAAAGTCTTTTTCCTTTATTGGCTTTGACACCAGCAATGGCAAATGCACCTTCCAGTTGATTAAGCATAGATAAGAAAGCCTGCTCCTCATCCGGGGTGTTGTTTAACTCGTGTTGCCAAAGCCAAGGAATGGTTTCGCTATCGGTATCTGATGCAAAGCTCGCACCTTGCGCGGTTAATGATTCTTTAAGCACTTGATGGTTTTCAATGATGCCATTATGTACCACGGCAATATCTTGGGTTTGATGGGGGTGAGCATTGCGCACTTCGGGTACACCATGGGTTGCCCAGCGGGTATGCCCAATGCCCAAATGACCTGAAAGCGGTTGCTCTTCAAGCAAGGTTTCAAGGTTGTTAAGTTTACCTTTGGCTTTGGTGGTTTGCAGCTTGCCTTGTTCCACCACACAAATGCCAGCACTGTCATAACCACGGTATTCCATGGTTTTGAGGGCTTGTAATAATATGGATTGAACATTGTTTTGCGCAACTGCGCCAATAATTCCGCACATTTATTGAGAACCTTTCTTGGGGCGAATCCAGTTTTTGACGTGCCGTTGTTCGGGGCGCGCTGATAAGGTTAAACCATCTTGCTGCACCTGTTTGGTGATAATGCTGCCTGCACCAATGGTTGCACCAGAGCCAACTTGTACGGGTGCGACAAGCTT
>NVSF01000008.1 GCA_002401135.1 Zetaproteobacteria bacterium | reverse complement strand
AGTTAGCTGGAAAGTGAGCACTTCATCGCTCCGAATTACTGGGCTCGTAAACGTTGGGTTAACGAGCGTCGCGTCTGATAGCGTTGCCGTTGTCCCCGATGCTTGCACCCAGCGATAAAGCGTGTTGCAAAACTTTATCGTTTACAGCGTAATCTTTAGGCGTGGCAATATTKAGGGTGAARCCAAARGTSRCWGCRCCATTGATCCATGAGTGSGTCATATTGTTGCCATCACCAATCCAAGCYACAGTTYTGCCTTKWATWKMGCCGCGATGYTCTACAAAKGTCATCACATCCGCCAARATTTGGCAGGGRTGGGTTAAATCGGTWARMGCATTRATMACAGGCACAGATGAGTKSGCTGCAAACTSYTCVACCATGGCATGGTCAAAGGTGCGAATCATGATGATGTCYACCATGCTGGAAATGACTTTRGCHGAATCRGAWACAGGTTCRCCTCTRCCCAGTTGKGTGGTTTCAGAGTGTARAAAYAASGCRTGACCRCCAAGCTGRAACATGCCCGTTTCAAAAGARACACGGGTGCGGGTGGATGCTTTTTCAAAAATCATCGCCATAGCTTTGCCTTCAAGGCTGCGATGGGCTTCACCGCTTTTTTGTTTGGCTTTAAGGGCGATGCCGCGCGCTAAAATGCTTGTGCCTTCTTCGGGGCTGATGTCCAATAATGTTAAAAAATGACGTAAAATCATAAGTYYAATCCTTYRATRCTTTKRYTTARAATAKCYAAACCTTYMGTGATTTCTRCTTCGCTGATRTTSARTGCAGGTAAAAAGCGCAACACCTGAGGACCAGCGGCAAGCACCAKTAARCCRTTGCYCARACATGCGTTGATGATGGGGRCGACTTCGATATTGGCTTTGATGCCAAGCAATAATCCATCACCACGGACTTCTTCAAATATGGCATAAGTAGCAACCAACTTTTGCAAACCTGTCTGAAGTTGGGCGCTTCTGGCTTGTACATTGTTGAGTAAGTCATCTTTTTCCATCACATCAAGCACAGTGAGTGCGACCGCACATGACATAGGATTACCACCAAAWGTTGTGCCRTGWGARCCTGCNYKWAANTGATKYKCCAACKTTWTYKGTGGCTAACATTGCRCCAATYGGCACACCACCACCCAAACCTTTRGCAAGGGTTAAAATATCAGGTTTTACACCTGCTTTTTCAAAGGCAAACATGGTTCCACATCTGCCAATACCTGTTTGAATTTCATCAAAGATAAGCAAAATATCTCGCTCATCACATAATGCTCGAACACCTTCTAGGTATTCAATGTTGGCTAAATTAACACCACCTTCACCTTGCAAAGGTTCGAGCATAATAGCTGCCGTGCTGTCATCAATGGCTGCTTTAAGCGCAGGTAAATCATTGAATGGCACATGTTTAAACCCAGCAGGAAGTGGGGCAAAACCTGCTTTGACTTTATCTTGCCCMGTGGCGGCAATGGTCTGCATGGTTCTGCCGTGAAAAGATTGGGTTGCCGTGATAATGCCGTATTTTTGTAGACCTTGGTCATGGAAATATTTGCGCGCCAATTTGATGGCAGCTTCATTGGCTTCCGCACCCGAATTGCAAAAGAAAACTTTGTCCAAAGCTGAAAGTTCGACCAATTTTTTGGCAAGTTGGTTTTGTTGTGGGTTAAAATACAAATTCGAGCAGTGCAACATGGTGGCTGCTTGCTTGGTGATTGTTTCTATCATTGCGGGATGGGCATGACCCAAAGTGTTCACTGCAATACCAGCCATGAAATCTAAGTATGAATTGCCAGCATCATCCCACACACGAGAGCCTTGTCCTTTGACAAGGGTGATRGGGAACCGACCATAATTGGGRGTTAAATATTGGGATGCGTCTTGTGTATTCATCGGCGGAGACTAGGTTGTTTTAAGCGGATGCTCAAATATTTGTTCCACGCCCATGCTAGTCWCGAGAAAATAGAATTTAATTTCTGGCGATGTTGGACTTGTATTCAGGGATAAAATACTTTTTTTCAATGCCGATGTGATGCTCCAATAAACTCAAAGCTTGAGCAATATCCATTTGGAATTCAAACCGACCTCTTTCACTGCTGTTGGCATTATACTTCTGGAAAAGAGCTATGATTTTTCTGCTTTCGCCATGTGTTTCATGCACATAACGGCTAACAGTGCTCTCCATACCCAATGTTGAATTACGCTGCTTTAGCAAGATGTTACTTAAAGCAATGGATTCCTTGAAATAAACAGCAAGTAGTTTCTTCGTTTCAGAAAGAAGAACGAGTCGTGTTTTAAAATCAATATGAATTTTATACTGCTCTGTTTGCGCCAATATCAATTCTTGGGAGTGTAATAGTGATTGTAAGTTAAAGGACATAAACCATTACACCTCCAAACTTTTATTTATTTAAATTGTGGTGGATACTAATTGAACCAGTATAGTTTATTTGGGTTCAATTGTCACATGAGTTATATTTACAGGTCAGCTCGTATCGGTTAATATCACGTGATGAAGCATATTTGGTGCACGCGAAAAGGCATAAGACACGGTTTTAAGCACGATTTAGTGGCCTGTGTGGCTTGTAGCTGCAAAAAACGTGCAAAATGTAAACCTTATGCTGAAGTGCCGCTGATTGAGATTGCGGCTGCCAATCGAGAGTCCAAACGAACGGGACATAATGTGGCTGAAGATTTACCACTGTTTGAGTCGTTACTCAAACCTTAAAAAGACGCTGACTTTTGGTAACAGCTTGTTGCCTCTTCCCACTCATGTTTAGCTGCCAACCAATCACCCTTGGTTTGCCATAATAATGGGGTTGGATGTTGTTCAAGCATGGCATTGAGTGCATCTTCGGCAATGCCTGTCAAATCAGCTTCATGGGCAAGCATCATTCGTAACCAACGYCCWGCATCWGTMTTTTGRAATGCAGGTTTATCCACACGCTTGAAATTCTTTAAGGCATCAAAAGAAAGGAGTTTGAGTACGACTCGCGCGGTGCTGTTGTCATCATGTTGTTGCAAATAATCAAGCAACATGTTTTCGGCAGYTTTACGGTCACCACTTTCTGCCAGAGCCTGGCTTAGGCGCTCCAAAATACTTGCATCATTGGGCATAAGCCGATTTGCCTTGCGTAAATGAGCCAGTGCATTGTTGTTATCTGAGTCAGCTAAATGGTATAAAGCTTGAGCCAACAAGGGTTTGAGGTGCGTGATATTTTTACTTTTTTGCATCAAATCTTCAAGCAAGTGAACTTGTTCAGCATACTCATGCAAATCACCCAGTAACTCAGCTTTGCGAACCATCGCCAAAGATGCGGCAGGGTGTACGGCAAGCCATGTATCAATATAATGTTGACGTTCACTAAGGCTTAAATGCTCAATGTTTTCTGGGTCAGTTACCAATCGCGCTTTAAGTGCAATGGTAAGCGGTGTGTCTTTTTCCATATCAATGTCGTTATGGTTTTGCGGTTTGTCCCACGTTAATAATAAAGCTTGGTGCAGCCATTCGGGGATAATACCTTTGCTGCGTTTGAGCAGTTTTTGGCTATGCCCAGCACCTTCATCCACCCATGTTGCGAACGCTTCTTGCAAGCGAAGTGCGCGACGTTTCGTATTACCACTTCGTAAACGTGTCCATAATTGACGTGGACTATTGATGCTCAAATCAAATGTTTTTTGTAGCGTCCAAAGCGTACCTATAAGTACAATGATAAGTAAAATGAACATGCCTGTTCGGGTTTCAAATAGCCAGCCCAGCATTTCAATGCGTACAGGTTGATTGGCGATTTCAGGAAACAAGACCAAAGCAACAAAGATGCCAATGATGAGAAGTAGGGCGAGTACAATACGAATCATAATTGTTCCATCCATGCTTTGGCTTGTTCTTGCCAAGTTTGTTGTGTTTGCTGGATATGTTCGAGCAAGTCTGAGGATAAAGAGGTGGTGATACCATATTGTTCGAGTTGATGGGCTAAGTTGTCCATATCAGGCAATTGCGCCCAATGTCCTTGCTGYAAAGCATGTTCAAGTTTGTCCAACTGGCTTATTAAGTCTTTCAAGTCTTGGTAGGGGTCTTGCGTGAGATTAAGGGCATATTGCTCGACTTTGCGCAGTTGGAATTGTCCTTTTAGCCAGTCTAACCATGACGACCATGCGTCGGTGTTGATATTCGTTTCAGCAAGTGTTTCAACATTTTCTGCGACTTCAGCAAGCGATTCGGGGTGAAGCTTTTCGGCAAGTGTTTGGATATGCGTAATCACTTCTTGGCGCAAGGTTTGGGTGTCTTGGTTTAAACCTTTGAGTTCAAGCCAAGCTTGCTCTGCTTGGGCGCGTCTATCTTCGCCTAACATGGGCAATAAGGTGATGCTTTTCCAAGCGGCAGCAGATGAGGAAATGTCTGATTTTTGGGATGAAGCTTGTTGTAAAATGGTAAACATTTGCGCACTAATGCGTTGTTTGTTTTGCTCAAACTGTTGGGAAAACATTTGATTGATATTGTCTTGCATGGTGAGCAGTTGTTGTTGTGTTTCTTCAAGCAGGGTGGATAAATCTTCGATAGACGTTGCATCAATTTCAGGGCTTGGTGTTATCGTTTCAGGCTCATCTTTTGCTGCAAAAATAGGCGTGTCTTCGCTGATATTTACAGGCTCAGAAGCCGCACTCACCGTTGGTTCTTCCACCTGTTCAGGGGTAGATGTCRGTATTGTGGTATTGGGCTTGAATGTTGGTGTGTCTTGTATTGTGCTTTCAAGYYGTGGTTGGTGGGTAAAGTCATACCATTGTTGTTTCCAATCTTTTGCAGTTTGGGAATAGGTGATAAATGCCCAAGTGGTAACACCCAAAACAAGCATCAAGAATAAGTGAAATTTTAGTTTGGATTTCTTTTCAGGTTTGTTTTTGGCATCTTGAATTTCTTCCCCAGTGAAGTCTTTATTTTCAATGGTTTCTGCATCAAGGATGGTTTCTTTTTGGTCTGCCATTAGCTTTCCTCTAACCAGCCTGCAACATCTAGGGCATGGTAGGTGATAATCATATCTGCACCAGCACGTTTGAAACTGAGCATCGTTTCCAATACAACCCGTTTTTCATCAATCCAACCATTGGCAGCCGCAGCTTTGACCATGGCGTATTCGCCTGAGACATTGTACACAGCCATCGGCAGTTGCGTGGCATCTTTGACTTCGCGGATAATATCCATGTATGCCAATGCAGGTTTCACCATCAGCATATCTGCGCCTTCTTCAACATCAAGCAAGGCTTCTTTAATCGCTTCGCGGCGATTGGCGGGATCCATTTGATATTGCGCCCTATCACCAAAAGTTGGTGTGCTATCGGCAGCATCRCGGAAMGGWCCRAARTAWCCCGAWGCATATTTTACAGCATACGACATAATCGGTGTGTCTTGAAACCCTGCGGCATCCAAGCCTTCACGAATCGCTTTAATCATACCRKCCATCATACCTGATGGGGCAACAAKATCYACGCCTGCTTTGGCATAAGATACGGCCTCCTTTTGTAGGTTGGATAAAGTGGCATCATTGTCCACTTCTTCACCATGCAATACACCACAATGCCCATGGTCAGTGTATTCACAAAAGCATGTGTCGGCAATAACAACCATCTCAGGGCAAGTAGCTTTGGCTGCGCGAACGGCTTGTTGCACAATACCTGCATCATCCCAGCCGCCAGAACCAATGGCATCTTTATGGATTGGAATACCAAAGAAAATAACAGCAGGAATACCAGCGGCTTTAACCTTTTGCACCATAGCAGCCACATCGGATAAAGGGATGCGAAACACACCTGGCATACTTTTAACTTCCACGGCCTTTTTAATGCCTTCATCAACAAAAAGAGGGTAAACCAAGTCGTTTACGGACAATGTGGTTTCACTCAGCATACGGCGTAAGTTGGCAGTTTTACGTAGGCGGCGAGGTCGATGGGTTAAATCAAATGACATGTTTATTTATCCTTTTTCGTGGCGAGCAAAATAATCATTCAAACCTTGTAGCATGGATTCAAATCTGGGTTCTTTTGCCGTAACCTGCACATTTAACCCCAATTTGTCAGCGGCTTTTCGCACCTGTTGACTCATAACTGCAATAATCGGTGTGTTGGCAAGTTGTATATCACCTATTTTGGACATGTAAAACTCAGCCGTGCGTGCGCTTCCTAGTAACACGGCATCAATGTTATCTTGCTTGAGCGATTCAATTACAGAGCTAGCATCTGCATGGTCTATTTCTGCGCGGTAGGCATGAATAAGTTGAGTTTTCACGTCTTGTTTTTCAAGGTGGTTGAGTAAACAGTCTGCACCTGTTTCAGCGCGGAAAAAGAAGGCGTTTTTCGGTAAATGAGATGTTTGATAATGTTGAATCAGCCCTTTTTGCGATGCTTCTGTGGCTGTCCATTCAGCTTGGATGCCGCGTTGCGCTAGAGCGGCACTTGTTTTGTTGCCCACGGATATGATGGAATATGCTTTCATAGCCTCTGCAAAGTCAGGCACGGTGTTTGCCACAGCTTCTACACCATTGCGGCTGCTGAAAATCACATGGGTGGTTTGCGGGTCGGCTGCTTGGAGCTGTTGCCAAGCTGTGTAAATGTTATCGGCTAAAGGTTGAATATGCGTGCAAGCAAGCAATACAGGTGTTGCACCTTTTGCGGATATGAGTGATGCCGTGGTTTGATTTTGCTCGGCAGTGCGGGTGAGCAAGATGGATTTATGGGYTAAATGTTTCAAAGRCTWAGRCAAACCCATAAYARYARAAGYARYTCAGTYAYTTCAATGCCTGCYCCCAAACAATCACCATTCATGCCTTGTARYTTGGTTTCTAAAAACCATTTCCATAACCATAAGATTAAGGGCGCAATCAATAACATAGGTGCAAAAACAAGTGATAACACAAGCAGCAGCGCAAACCATGGTGTGAGGTTAATATCACCAGCTTGTTTGCACCATTTAGCCAAACCATCCGTGAGCGGTGGCAATTGGTATGCCCACCATGCTGCCCCTAACCTTGCCCAAGCAGGAATCAACAGCAGTGGAGCCCAAACTTCAACGGAGAACAAGGTGAATAAGGCAATATATTTGCCTAAAATGAGTAAGATGAGAGCGATGACAGCAAACGAAGCAATATGCGGCTCTTTCATGACACTTAATAACTTATCTTTATCGCTGTGSGATGCTGCTAAACCATCCRCCAAGTCAGCAAGCCCGTCCAAATGCAAAAAACCAGTGCTTTTCAACCATAAACATAGGAYGAGAAATGCCGCGATGGTTGCAGGRAAAAAAGATAAAAACCAAGTACTGATATAAAAAATAMKYSYRAKWKMYMASMMRACMAKASRAMMMMYRSSAMSYYSKSKWSCSKYYYTCTTCTTTGCTTCAGGTGCAGGGAAAACAGTGAGGAATCGCCATGTGGCAATCCATTTTTCTTGTGTTGTGGCTTCTCGATTAGGCATGATGATTCATGAACCATAACATAGGAGGCTCACCTTGCACAAATGTGATRCGTGACCATGTGGCATGAGGAACATAAAGGTTGGCGAGCTTGGATTGCGGTATGTGCAGAACAAGCCCGAGCAAGACGCGAATCACGCCACCATGGGTTATTAATAGATGATGCCCGYCACGTTCAATGTGTTGCTCRATATAAGTTTGCCACGCTTGTTCGACACGCTGATGAAAGTTTGGGAATGTTTCCCCATTGGGGGCATCAAGTTGGCTAGCATCCTGGCGAAAGTTGGGTTGTTGTTGCAACAGGTTTTGAATGCTTTGCCCTTCCCAATCACCAAAATTCATTTCTGCAAAGTTAGCATTGTAACTGACAGGTGATTTTGCTTTAAGTTGTTCGGCAAGCCATGCGCAACGTTGCAGTGGTGAGCTAATAATATGTGAAATAGGCTCTTTCTTGATGGATTTTACTGCTTGAAGAAGTTGTTCTTTCCCTAAAGAGCTTAAGGGAACATCCGTTGCACCGTATAGCTTTCCTGCATCAGCGTCTGTTTCACCATGGCGAAGAATATCAATGGTGAGGATAGCTTGACTCATGCGCTCTTTGTAAGGTCGATTTCTTTGGGTTTGGCATGGCTTAAAAAGTCATTGTTGGACATGGTCAGACCATACGCACCTGCCAAACCAAATACAGCAATATCACCAATGTTGGCTTCTTTAATCAGCACATCATTGGCAAGTTTGTCGGCGCTGGTGCAAAGGGGTCCGCCAAAGTAAACTCTTTCTTGTTGAATAGACTCCTGCGCAGCGAACAGTTTTTTGCGCCCAAGTTGAACAATACTCATCGGGTGATTGATGGATAAAGCTGCTGGGCGGCGAAAATGATTGATGCCTCCCGCRCACACCACTTGTTTTTTACCGCGACTGGTTTTGATGTCGATAATCTCTGTGCAAAACCATCCACACTCTGCGGCAAGCCAACGACCAAGCTCCAAAACAAAATGACGACCAGCAAAGCCATRTTTTTCAATCATTGCCGCAAGACCATCCGCATAAGCTTGGGGGTCGAAGTCATGTCCTGTTTCCAAATAATCTACGCCAAAACCACCACCAAAATCAATGATGTCACATTGTACACCTGCATATTCTTTTTCGATGCGTTGAGTAAGCTCAAATACCAATGCACAGTTGTGTAACAAGTCATCCACATTCAGCACACCGCTCGCCGCAAAGACATGCAAACCTCGGAAATGAAGTTTGTCCAAGGCAAGAATTTGCGGTAGGGCAATGTCGAGCTGTTCTTCATCAATGCCAAACTTTTTAGAACCGCCAGAGAAAGTAGTTTGGGCATCATGGATGTCAAAATTGGCATTGATGCGCAATAAAATATTTTGGGTTGTACCTGCTTTCTCGCATAAGCTTTGAATGCGATGTGCTTCAACCAATGATTCAATATGAATGGTGCGAATGTTGTTTTYTACGCACCACCTTAGCTCTTCTATGCTTTTGCCAGGCCCTGTATAAATCAACTGTGATGGAGAAAAACCTGCGGCGATGGCTTTGTTGGCTTCGCCCAARCTGGCAATTTCGATGCCTKTTGCCCCTGCTTTTAAAGCCGCATCTAAAAAAGCAGCGTGAGGGTTGGCTTTCATGGCATAAAAGACTTCAACGCCTTGTGGCATCATGTTGTTTAAACATTGGATGCGCTTGGTTAAACGCGCGGTATCATAGATGTAGGCATTGAAAGTGGTGCCGCTTTCAGTATGTTGACGAATGGTGTCTTCAATATGTGGTGGAATTTGCATAGCCGAAGTCCACCACAAATGGGGCGTTTGACCAAGTTTATTTTTTGTAAATTTGTATGACATGCCGTTAGGAAAGCGTTACGCTACGCGAAACATTTGAAGGATACGGAATAAGGAAATGATGCCAAAYACCAATGAAGAACTGATGATTTCACCCTATAAACGCCATGTAATCATGTGTGTAGGGAAATCGTGCGGAGAGAACATGCCGCTGTTAAAGTATATGAAAGAGGCGGTGGYAAAGGCGGATTTGGCTGAAGGTGTGGATGCTGTGCGGGTCAACCGAGCAGGTTGTTTGGGTGTGTGTAAACAAGGCCCGATTATGGTGGTTTACCCCGAAGGTGTTTGGTATGCTGATTTGGATGAAGCAAAGGTGGATAAGATTGTTGAATCCCACTTCAAATATAACATTCCCGTTGCTGATTGGGTGTTTCATGCGTTGGTGTAATTGATGAGCATCAATTTTTCAGATGCCTTAAAAGCAAAAAATCTGCGCAACTATTTTCATGAGAAAGGGCGTATTTACATTGTTGTCGATGCGACTTCAGATGAGGTTCAAGTGCCTGAGTTTTTAAAAGGTGACCCTGCATTRCGCTTGGTGCTAAACACGCGTATGCCGCAGCCGATTTATATCCGAGATGGATTTGTGGAGTCGAACTTTTCTTTTTCAGGAGCAGCGCATCATTGCGTGATTCCGTTGAATCGAATTTGGGCAGCTTATGTGCCYGAGCAAGACCTTGATTCGGGCTTGATGTGGGATGATTGTGTGCCTGAAACAGTGAAAATGGTATTTGAGGCTGTGGATGAGCTCAAGCAGCATGGAAAAGATGCTTCGCCCGTGCAATTGGTGGCAAAAGAAATGTCTGCTGAAAAAAACACAACAACGGCGGGTAAACATAACAAGGAAAAAGAAGGTAAAAAATTTGGTCATCTTCGGGTGGTGAAGTGAAGCTGTTTACCTGCACCATATTGATGCTGACAAGCWTTTTGTCGGCTGGTTNAGCGGCTGCCGTGGAAGTTGATCCGCGCTTTCAYATTCACGTGTCACAAGAAGGTGAAAGTTTGAACGTAACCACGGCGATGAAATTGGCGTTACCAACGTTATGGCAACGTGTTGTGCCTACGCAAAGCCTAGAAAAATCTGCTCTTTTGAGAGGTAGGACATCATTGGTGTTACAGTTCAAACGAAATGGAATGGGAGCGGACTTGGTGTTTAACCCTGTGCAAGTRCAAGCCTATTTGCGACAAAATAATATCACGATGATTGTTGAGCGACCCCATTGGAATTTAAGTATTATGCTTGATGGGTTTGGCGAAGCGAACACAAATACGGCAGCAGATTTGATGGGTTACAGTTACAGTATATCGGATGCTTTGGGTTTCCAACTTGATTCACAAGGGCGAAAGCTGGGGCTTACATTTACCCAGGTTATGGATGTTTATGGTGCAACTCATGTGCAGGTGGACGTATCGGGTGCTTTTTCAACACGTATATTACGGGAAACCAAGCAACCCATTCAAGATTACTTAAGCTATCAACTTCAAGCATGGTTGGATACAATTTTACGCGAAATCCGTGATGCATACAGTTCAGAGTTGGTGCGCTTTCAGGATGATGCTACGAATTTGTATATCACTGTCATGTCTGATGCATCACTTGCAGGTCAGGTTTCTTTGGAGCAACTGTTGGCGCAGCAGGCTGAAGTGTTATCCGTGATTCCAAGTGTTATGCAAAAAGAAAGCAGACAATATCGTATTATTTTAAGGGATGCGGATGATAGCTGGGTAGAATCATGGTTTGCATCTTATGGGATGAGAGCAGTGAAGCAGCCAGTGGGTAGCACAAGCCAATGGCTGGTTGAATAAGGCTTATTTATGAGCGAGCAACAGACATTACCTTTGCCCTTGCCGCCCAAGAAGGATTATGGAAGTTGGGTGCAGCAGCCGCAAGCTGAAAATGCTGCAAGTAGACTTGCKCTTTGGTTGGTTAGAGGCGGTATGTTATGGCTATCTTCTGAAGAAGTGGCAGGAAAAAGTCATTTAATCAAAGCGGTGTTTCAAGAGCACCCACAGGTTCACTTTTTGGCGGTGGATATACAGGGCTTGTCATCTGTGCAGCAGTTGAAGGTTTGGTTGCAAGCGTGCGAACATCATGCGTATTGGGTGTTGGATTTACCAGCGGGAAAGTTGAACTCAGCGCTGGGTTATGCTGTGTTTCACCTGATTGAACGGGCTAAAGATATGAACAAATCACTTTTGATTTCATGGCGTTGTGCAGCGGCACATATGCAGCCTCCAGAGCTAAGTAGTCGCCTATTAATGTTTGATGGTGTTCACATGTCAGCGCCGCAGTGTGATGAGGATTTACAGAAGGTGTTGCAGTCGGTGTTGAAAAACATGCAATGGGACATGAAAGATACGGTTTTGCCCACATTGCTTCAATATGTACCTAGGGAGCTGTCGGCATTGTTGGATGCGATTTCCAGATTGGATGATTATTCAAAAAAACATAATAAAAAGATGAATGGCACACTTGCTTTAAAGATTCTGGGGCACCACTTTGATTAAAGTTATCATTTCCAAACAAATATTGTACCACAGGCGCAAAACTGGTGTTACTTACGCATACCCAATTTCTACGGCAAGCAAAGGGGTGGGCAACCAAGAAGGAAGTTACCAAACCCCGCTGGGTAAACATAAAATTTATGCTAAAATAGGGGATGATTGTGCTCCGTATACATTTTTCATATCTAGGGAGCCAAAGGGTGTTTTTACTCAAAAAATGAAGCTTGAAAGGGCTGATTGGATACTCAGTCGCATCATCTGGCTAGAGGGTGTGCAAACAGGTGTTAATAAACGCGGGAAAGTTGATACACGAAAACGCTATATTTATATCCATGGCACGGATGAAGAAGATAAAATTGGTGCGCCAGCTTCACACGGCTGCATTCGCATGAATAATGATGATATTGTTGAACTATTCTCCCATGTTACGAATAACGAAAATGTTACTATTGTAGAGTGATGCAGGACAAAGTTTCTCCTAATGCCGCCCTATGAAAAACAAGCATAATCACCCTTAAAACGACGTGATACAATGAGAAGCATGATTTATTTTCAGCCTATATTTGTAGCTTTATGGTTGCGAAGGGATGCGAGTCGGGCATAGTTCGCATTCTAGCAAAGAGATTGGGGATGTTATGACAACCAAAAATCAAGAAGAAAACCAAGCTGGCATTACGCAAGAAGGACGCTTTTATAGCGCTGAGCGTTTACATGCTATGCATGATATGATGCTTTATATTCGCCGCTTTGAAGAAAAAGCAGGGCAGATGTATGGCTTGAAAAAAATTGGTGGTTTTTGCCATTTGTGTAATGGGCAAGAAGCAGTTTGTGTGGGTATGGAAGAAGCATCCGAACCTACCGATTATATGATGACCAGCTATCGAGATCATGGGCATATCATCGCTCGCGGTTCAGACCCAACTGCGATTATGGCAGAGTTGTTAGGTCGGGCTGGTGGTATTGTGGGCGGTAAAGGCGGCTCCATGCACATGTTTGATAAAGAGAAAAATTTTGCAGGTGGTAATGGCATTGTGGGTGAGCAAGTGCCGATTGGCACAGGTTTCGCATTTGCCAGCAAATACAACGATGATAAACGTGTATCGATTACCATCATGGGTGATGGTGGTGTGAATCAGGGTGCAGTGTATGAGTCATTTAATATGGCAGCGCTTTGGAAATTGCCCGTGGTGTTTGTGATTGAAAATAATCAATACGCCATGGGAACTTCACTGAGCCGCGCATCGGCTGAAACCCATCTTTATAAACGTGGCATTTCATTCAAGGTGC
Source organism: Zetaproteobacteria bacterium (assembly GCA_002401135.1). GTDB lineage: Bacteria > Pseudomonadota > Zetaproteobacteria > Mariprofundales > Mariprofundaceae > Ghiorsea. Next base: position 10,214 of record NVSF01000008.1, on the reverse strand, counting down.
CAGGTATTCAGGTAGATGGCATGGATGTGTTGGAAGTTGAGCGCAAGATGGATGAAGCCATTGAACACGCGCGTTCAGGCAAAGGGCCTATGATTGTAGAAATGATGACGTACCGTTATCGCGGTCATTCTATGTCTGACCCTGCGACATACCGCACACGTGATGAAGTGGATGAATGGCGTTCAGGTCGTGATCCCATCGTGCGTTTGCAAAAACAAATGATTGAAGCAGGACTTTCAACTGAAGCCGATTTTAAACAAAAAGACAAAGATATTAAGAAAGAAGTGGTGGCTGTGGCTAAAGCTGCGGAAGCACAACCAGAGCCCGACCTTTCTGCATTGTGGGATGACATCCTTACGGATGAAATTCCAGGTGCATACCCTTATCCAAGGCAGGTGGGCTAATCATGGCGAAGATTACATATCGTGAAGCATTAAATCAGGCAATGTGCCAAGAAATGGAGCGTGATGAGCGCGTATTTCTCATGGGCGAAGAAGTTGCTGAATACAATGGTGCTTATAAAGTTTCCCAAGGTATGTTGGATAAGTTTGGCCCAAGGCGTGTGATTGATACGCCGATTACTGAGCTGGGTTTTGCAGGGCTTGGTGTTGGTGCTGCCATGGCAGGTTTACGTCCTGTGATTGAGTTTATGACTTGGAATTTTGCCATTCTCGCAGCCGACCAAATTGTCAATGCTGCGGCAAAAATGAAATACATGACAGGTGGTCAATATGATTGCCCAATGGTATTTCGTGGTGCGGGTGGTGCGGCAGCTCGTGTAAGTTCGCAACATTCTCAATCTTTTGAAAATTGGTATGCCAACATCCCAGGTTTGAAAGTGGTCATGCCATCCAATCCTGCGGATGCCAAAGGTTTGTTGGCGGCATCGATTCGTGATAACGACACAGTTATTTTTATCGAAAATGAAATGAATTATGGTGATATTGGCGAAGTGCCTGAAGGGGAATATATTATTCCGTTGGGTAAAGCAGACATTAAACGCGTGGGCAAAGATATAACGCTAATTGCACATTCGCGCATGACGGGCTATGCACTGCTTGCGGCTGATGAACTGGCAAAACAAGGCATTGATGCCGAAGTGATTGACCCGCGCACCATTCGCCCATTGGATGAAGCAACGATTCTAACATCGGTTGCCAAAACCAATCGCGCCGTAGTCATTGAAGAAGGCTGGCGTTTTGCAGGTATTGGCGCAGAGATTTCAGCGCGTATTATGGAAAAAGCATTTGATGATTTGGATGCACCTGTTGCGCGTGTAACGGGCAAAGATGTACCGATGCCATATGCTGCAAACTTAGAAAATTACGCACTCCCATCGGTTGCTGAAATCGTTGAAGCAGCGCGTGTTGTATGCAACAGAGCCTAAGCTATTAGATTGATAAATGATTTAAACCACCAAGTCACCAAGGTTTTTCCTTCGTGTTCTTCGTGGTGAAACCCTAAAGAGGTAAACCATGCCGATTGATATTTTTATGACCCAATTATCACCAACCATGACGGAAGGTAAAATTGCGCGTTGGCTAAAAAAAGAAGGTGATACATTGGTTTCAGGCGAAGTGATGCTTGAAGTCGAAACCGACAAAGCGACCATGGAAGTGGAAGTCATTGACGAAGGTGTATTGCATAAAATCATTGCCCCTGAAGGTGCTTTGATCACTGTGGGTGAAGCCATTGGTGTGATTGCTGAAGACGATGAAGAAGTGCCTGCCGACTACGTGCCTGAAGGCAGTGGACAAGAGCCTGTGCTTGAAACGCATGGCACACCTGCAGCCGTTGAAGCTGAGCCAATACCAACAGTTGTACCTGTGCCAGCAGAAGTTGCACCGCAAGCTGCACCTGTAGTAGACCAAGCAGCCGTTGAACGCTCAGCCAATGATAAACGCATCAAAGCATCACCTTTAGCCCGCCGTTTGGCGAAACAAAAAGGTATCAATATCGCAGCCATTACAGGCACAGGCCCTAGAGGTCGCATTGTGAAAGCGGATATTGAAAATGCTGCAAAACGAGGTATCAGCTTGGGTGGGGCATCATTTGTTGCACCAACAATAATTCGCCCCATTCCTGTGGGTTCTATGCCATATCATGCCGATGAATATGAAGCCATTGAAAACAGCATGATGCGTAAAGCTATTGCGCGCCGTTTGACTGAATCCAAACAACAAGTGCCTCACTTCTATTTAAGCTTAGATGTTGAAATGGATAGATTGATGGATTTAAGAGCGCAGTTGAATGAATCTGCGGATGGCGCATTCAAATTGAGTGTGAATGACTTTATCGTTAAAGCTGTATCCAAAGCTTTGGTGGATGTGCCTGCGGCAAATGCGTCTTGGGCAGACTCACACACCTACCAACATAAACATGCTCACATCTCGATTGCTGTGGCGATTGAGGGTGGTTTGATTACGCCGATTGTTCGTTTTGCAGAGCAAAAAAGTATTGTTGATATTTCCAATGAAATTAAAGAATTGGCGGGTAAAGCTCGCGCTGGAAAATTAAAACCTGAAGAATACACAGGCGGTRCATTCTCGATTTCAAACTTGGGTATGTATGGCATCAAACAATTCCAAGCCATTGTGAATCCACCTGAAGGTGCGATTTTGGCAGTGGGCGGCACAGACGAACGTGCAGTGGCTGAAAATGGGCAAGTGGTTATCAAAAAAATGATGACACTCACCCTATCTTGCGATCACCGTGTTGTGGATGGCACTGTGGGTGCTGAATATTTGAATGCGTTGAAAAAGCATATCGAATGCCCTGCAAGCGTATTGATTTAATTTTTTAGAAAGCCACAAAGGCATTGGTGGGGCATAAAGATATTTCTTCGTGTTCTTCGTGTTCTTCGTGGTGAACCCTTAAACGAGGTAAACCATGCCAATTGATGTATATATGACCCAATTATCACCAACGATGACCGAAGGCAAGGTTGCCCGTTGGTTAAAAAAAGAAGGTGATGCCTTAGTTTCAGGCGAAGTCATGCTTGAAGTGGAAACCGACAAAGCGACCATGGAAGTGGAAGTGATTGATGAAGGCGTCATGCACAAAATCATCGCCAAAGAGGGTGATTTGGTGCCTGTGGGTGCTGCAATTGCAGTGATTGCCGAAGACGATGAAGAAGTGCCTGCCGATTATGAACCTGAAAGTTTGGTGGATGCACCAGCTGCTTCAACATCAGAAGAAACACCTGTGGCAACACCGCAAGAAGTTGTGGAAACATTAGCCGCTGCGCCATCTTTGGATGAAGAACATGAGTTAAACCTGAAACCAGTAGGTGTGTATAACCCTGATGGTGAATATGATGTGGTGGTGGTTGGCTCTGGCCCTGGTGGTTATGTGGCCGCCATTCGCGCCGCACAGTTGGGTTTAAATGTGGCATGTAYTGAGTCCACGCATTTGGGTGGTATTTGTTTGAATTGGGGCTGTATCCCAACAAAAGCATTATTAAGAACTGCGGAAATTATCAATGTCATTCAACACAGTGGTGATGAGCTAGGTTTGGGCATTACAGAAGCCAAACCTGACTTGGTGAAAGCAGTAGCGCGTTCACGCAAAATATCTGCCAAACTTAATGGCGGCATTGGTTTCTTGTTCAAGAAAAATAAAGTCACCCATATTGAAGGTTATGCTACCTTTGAAGCTGACAACAAATTGATGGTTGAGAAAGATGGCAAGAAAACACTGGTCACTGCTAAACATGTGATTGTGGCAACAGGCGCAAGAGCGCGCGCATTCCCAGGTATGGATGTGGATAACGAAGTTATCATCACCTACAAACAAGCTTTAGCACCAACCAAATTACCCAAACATTTGGTGGTCATTGGTTCGGGTGCGATTGGTATGGAATTCGCATACTTCTACAAAGCGATGGGTTCTGAAGTGACTGTGATTGAAGCTGCACCGCAAATCTTACCATTGGAAGATGAAGAGATTTCAAAAGTGGTTGCCCGCTCATTTAAGAAAAATAAAATTAAAATCATCACCAATGCCATGGTTTCATCTGCAAAAAATGTGGATGGTAAAGCTGTGGTGGAATACACGGTGAAAGATAAAGCACAAACGATTGAAGGCGATGTTTGTTTGGTTGCTGTTGGTGTCGTGGGTAATACCGATAACATTGGCGCTGAAAACACAGCCATGAAAGTGGAACGCCAGCAAATTGAAGTGGATGATTATTACCGTACTGAYCACCAAGGTATTTATGCCATTGGTGATGTGATTGGCGCACCTGCWTTGGCGCATGTGGCAWSSCATGAAGGCATTGTSTGTGTRGAAGCYATCAAYGGYGGCACRCCGCAYRYTGTGGAYTAYGGYAATGTRCCRGGTTGTACATACTGCCARCCGCAAGTSGGTTCATGTGGTAAAACTGAGAAACAATGCAAAGAAGAAGGGATTGATATTAAAGTCGGGCGTATGGCATACAGCACCAATGGTAAGGCGATGGGTTTGGCAGAGACGGAAGGTATGGTTAAAACTATCTTTGATGCGGAAACAGGTGAACTCTTGGGCGCACATATTGTGGGTGCTGAAGCCACGGAATTGATTGTATCACTACAACTTGCGCGCACCTTGGAAACCACTGAAGCGGAATTAGCGCATCATATGTTCCCACATCCAACATTATCCGAAATGATTCATGAATCTGTATTGGATTCAGAAGGTAAAGCGATTCATATCTAATCCCTAGTGGTTAGAGAGTTTCATTACAAAGGCTGCCATTGGCAGTCTTTGTTGTTTCACTCTGTTGGTTATAACAGTCATACGCCGAAATAGGATATTTCTGTATCTTCAAACTCTACGAAATTGATATTGAGATTACTGAATATTGGCGACTCTTCAGTTTTGTTGGTTTTCACGCCTAGGCTCAATGATTCTGTTAGGTTATCGTTGTTTCTTTCGAGCTGATGCAAGTCGGATTCATAATGATTTAAAGTAGAGAAGTTGTTCATATTCACCATCCATGTTCAAGATATGAAAAGCTTACGATTAAAGTATGATAGAATTGTGATATTTAGCACCATTCATTTGTGACTGTTTCGGCATGATGAACCCATAAGGAGTTTAGAACATGAAACGTATTGTATTGTTTATACTATTAAGCTTAGGGCTTACAGGTTGCCAGTCAGGTATTATTGAGAAACTGGTCAAAGCGCCTGAAGTCAAAAGTGTACAATTGAAATCATTTTCAGCCCAAAACAAAACAATCACGTTTGATGTTGGTTTGTTTAACCCCAACGCTTTTTCACTACCTATTGATGGTTTTAATGGTGGTGTTATTTTGAATGGTTTGGATGTTGGAAGGTTTGCAGCGACCACTGAAACAAGTTTAGCTGCCCAAGAAACACAAACGATTTCACTGCCGATTACTTTAGATGCCGAAGCTTTTGGGCGCGCAGCGCGAAGTGTGCTTAGCGAAGGCAAGGCGCTGTATAACTTTAATGGCGGCGTAGACACATCGGTGGGTCAAGTGCCATTTTCGCAAGATGGTGAGTTGTCGATGCAAGATATTATTAAGACTTTGATGCCTTCGTTTNGNNNGNTTTTTAGCAACCGTGAGTTGAATCACTGTTAGCATGTAGTCACGCTAGTAAGCTTCAAGCAAACGATTGGAGGTGTTTTATGAATACTTTTCGCGCACGTAAAATTGCAGAAGCTTTTTCACCCATCAACTCTTTTGGGGTACAAACAACTGAGCAAGGTGTCTTGGTAAACTACCTTAATAATCATGCTTATTTTGAAACAGAAGATAAGTTTTGGGTATTTGCTTTCAAGCTTGCCCAAGTTAATCATGAAGAAGGTCAAGTTGCTGAGATTGAAGCAACTTTTATTGCTTAATCAAAGTTAAACTCGGCTAACATGCTGCTTTCCTCATCGAAGGCATCAAATGGTGGTGTTTCTTCATGGGTTGCACTTGTATCCAGCAAGTATGCCAAGTCTTCAAAGGGCATATGATGATTACGTTGGCTTAACCATTCCAAAATTTCTTTTGGGTTTTCGACGTGATTGAACATAACAAACACCTCCTGTATGAGGTGAACACTATGATGTAATTGTGGTAAAGTGATGACAGAGACATTTTCAATATATCACTAAGTCATGGTTGCTCTAAGTTTTTTCATTGCACGGGCTTCAAGTTGGCGCACGCGCTCAATACTGATACCCAATTCACCCGCTAAATCTTTTAACGTGTCAGGGTCTTCGCTTAAATGACGGCGCGTAATAATCAATCTATCTCTATCGGAAAGATGCGACATTGCATCATGTAACTGGTTGCTTTGATGGCTTTTCCAATCGGCATTAATCACTTGTTCTTCAGGGTGCAAATCAGGAGACGGCAATGCCATCACCATGCTTGTGCCTTCTTCGCTTTCACTGTCTAAAGACATATCGCGTTGCAAAAATGAACTGGCAATATTTTGAAATTCAGAGCCTGTGATACCATATTCATTGGCAACTTCTTCATCCAGACGACCTTCAATGGCAGCAATGGCATGTTTGGCTTTTTTTAAGCCTGAAAAGATGCGGCGTTGCATTTTGTTCGTGCCCATYTTRACAATGCTCCAYGAYTTYAAAATATARTCATGAATRGCWGCACGMACCCACCATGATGCRTARGTCATYAAWCGRAARCCACGSYYTGGGTCAAAGCGATGAATGGCTTTCATCAAACCAATSGYKCCYTCTTGAATCAAATCCATTTCAGGMARWCCAAAATGSCGATAYTCWCKMGCAATRGCAGCMACAGCATGAAGGTTRCCYAAAAGYAGRCGTTGGGCAGCYTGYAARTCTTTWTCYTCTGTCCATTTYTTGGTGAGYTYKGCYTCKTCTTCACGMYYTAAYTTYTCAATTTGSCGAAGTTCWCKRTACCACATGTCCARCGGCGAAAGCTCACCACTGCGGTAGCGGGCTACACTTTTGGCTTTGCCTGCAACAGGTACAGGCAGCTGGTCATTGTTTGTTTTGGTCATAAGTTATCATTTTATGGGTTCAGCCTTAAAAATTCAAGGGTAAATTTATTGGCGATAGACTTTTACTTTATCGGCAATGATGGCTGAAAGCTGTCCTGCTTTAAACCAATCAGCACTTTCGCCAGCAAGACTATGCAATGCAACACCTGCGGGGACTGCAATGTCAGGCTCAATACCTTGCGCCAACAAGCCGCCAAGCACACCTGCCAACACGTCACCCGTGCCTGCCGTGGCAAGATTGGGAGAACCATAAGGGTTTATCCACAAGTGTTTATCKGGCGAAGCAATCACACAACGCGCTCCYTTGAGCACCACCCATACATTAAGCTTTTCAACCAAATCAAGTGTAGCTTGAATTCGATCAGCCTGAATATCTGTATTTGTTGTGTTGAGTAGCCTTGCAGCTTCRCCAGGGTGAGGCGTGAGCACGGTTAAACCTTTCCGCTGCTTTAGAGCGCTTTGAAGCTCTTCATCTCGTGAGATTAAGTTAAGCGCATTGGCATCCAGCACAATAGGTTGCTCGGACTGCATGATTTCTTGTAGTCGTTCACCTTGTTCATCTCCCCAGCCAGGTCCTGCGACAATGGCACTGTGTTTGTCCCAAGGTGCAATGCTTTCAGGGTGTACCATAGTTTCTAAAGATGCAGCAGCCACAATGGGATACACATCATCAGGACATGCCAAGCTGATAACCCCTGTGCGCACGGCTTGCGCGCCTTGGGCAACCAATGTTGGTGCGCCAGTGTATCCTTTGGAGCCACCAAATACCCAAAGGTGTCCGCAAAATTGTTTGTAGGCATCCACAGGGCGAGCGGGGAAAGCTTCACGGATAATTTCTTTATCATTAAGCAGGCTTTGTTCGACAAGAAAAGGATAAGCTTGCATCATGTTCATCATGGTTGATTGATGGATGCCAATCGGCGCAGGGGGCAACATCAAGCTACCTTGCTGCTTGCCATCTTTGAGCCAATGCCCCCATTTATAGGCTGCAATAGGCAGCGTGATGTCAGCTTGGACAGCAGCACCTTGAACTTCGCCAGTATCGGCATGAATGCCCGATGCAATGTCCACGGAAAGCCTTGGGCAGTGCGCTTGATTGATGATTTGGATGGCTTGGGCATACCAACCTGTGATGGGTTTATTTAAACCAGTGCCGAAAATAGCATCAACAACCAACACGGAGCGTTTTAGCCAACATTGCAACTTATTAGCGTCTTCTGAATGGGTGAGTGGTCGTATTTTCACGCCAATTTTGAGTGCAAGTTCAAGCTGATGTTTGATGTCACCTTGCATACTGTCTAGGGAAACCAATGGGATAACAGTGATAGGCACGTTGGCAATGCGTAACAACCTAGCAGCGACCAAACCATCACCACCATTGCTTCCCGAACCAATGATGAAAACAATACGCCCGCTATCCAACTTGTGTTTTTGGCAAGCCCTAGCCAACGCTAGACCTGCTTGCTCCATCAATATGAGGCTGGTGATGGACTTCTCTTGCATGGTTTTTTGCTCTGCTTGGCGCATTTGTGCAGTCGTTAGAATGGGTTTATAGAATTGTTTAATGGTCATAGCACCGCCCTCCACGTTGGTGATTTGAACGAATGAAGTTAATGGTTTGCGACATAAATAGCCACACATCAAAAGATAACGATATAAAACAATATGTTACATGATAACTTGATAGGTTTACCTTGCTAAAACGACTCAATAAGTGTATAAAGTAAAACTTACCCTTTTTGTAACAAGTGTTCCTGAATAAGGAGGTTGTTTGTGGTGAAAATTAAAATATTGCTTAATCGTATCATGCATCGCGTAGAAGCATGGGTGATGGTTTGGTTATTGCATGAAAAGAAACGGGTTTCATTGCCGCTTCAAGATTTTCATCATATGTGTGAGGCATTACAACCTGCGGACGTGCTTCTCTTCAAAGGAAGAACGAGAATTGGACATGTTATTAGTGTCATCACACAATCGTATTGGACTCATGCGGCATTGTATATTGGTCGCTGCTCCGATTACCCTGAAAACTCAAAAACATTGGCACTTATTCGTGAACACTTTGCTGGCGATGCGGATGAGCAATTGGTGGTAGAAAGCTTGCTTGGCAAAGGCATGGTGATTTCACCACTTTCAGCGTACCACCATGATAGTATTCGTTTGTGTAGACCGCGTGGCATACTCAAAAARGATGCAGAGCAAGTGATGCATCATGCAACACAACAAGTTGGGCGCGAATACGATGTGCGCCAGCTTTTTGACTTGGCTAGATTTATGTTTCCTTATGCGATTTTACCGCGCCGTTGGAAATCAACATTATTTACCTATAAAGCAGGCTCAGCGACCAAAGCTGTGTGTTCTACGGTGCTGGTAGAATCATTTATGGATGTGAAATTCCCTGTGATTCCTGTGATTCATGAGCGAGACAATCAGTTGTCTGTGTATAGGCGTAACCCACGTTTATTTACACCTAGAGATTTCGATTATTCCCCTTATTTTGACATCATCAAGTTTCCTTACGTGAATTATGACAAAACCTTTTTGGGTTTCAGCACCGATGGGGGTTATAGAGATTTACCTTGGGATGAGGATGAAGCTTTTTATTGTAATTTTGAAGGCGATTGTTTCGTGCAACAACCTTTAAAGGCTGAAAAAGAAGGAGAAAAAGCATGATGTATGTGTTTCTGATTGGTCTTGCAGTATTGTTTTTTGTTGCACCTTTGCGCCGCTTGTTGCTGGTTCGCCCATTCATGGGTTTGATGAAAAAAGCCATGCCATCCATTTCGCCAACTGAGCAAGCTGCCATTGATGCAGGCACGGTGTGGTGGGAGAAAAGTTTATTTCGTGGTAAACCCGATTGGCAAGCTTTGCATGCAGTGAAACCCGCCCGGCTTTCTGCTGAAGAACAAGTATTTTTGGATAACCAAGTCGAACATTTATGCGCCAAAATTGATGATTGGCAGGTTTATCAAGATGGCGATTTATCCCAAGAGGTTTGGGATTATATGAAAAAAGAGAAGTTTTTCGGCATGGGTATTCCCAAAGCTTATGGTGGTTTGGAATTTTCACCCACCATGCACTCGGAAGTGATTCAAAAAATATCCAGTCGAAGCGTGGTCGGGGCAGTGACAGTGATGGTTCCCAACTCATTAGGTCCTGCGGAGTTGATAATACCAAGAATAGTTGCAAAAATCAAACCATTGACAATGGCGGCAAGAGCTTCGCGCCGGA
>NVSF01000007.1 GCA_002401135.1 Zetaproteobacteria bacterium | reverse complement strand
CAATATAAAAGCCCGATGCAAGCCATGCCACAAAAGCCAAACCAATGGCAGTCATCATAAAACCTTTGCTTATCTCAGGAGAATCACCATTGTTTCCACCTTTNNNACCACCACCAAAGAAGCCACTAAACTTTTCATTAAGGTCTTTAAGCATCTTATCCAAGTCGGGTGGGGTCTGGTTATTATTACCACCACCACCGCCCCCAGATGAACCGCTGGGTTTATTTCCCCAAGGGTTATTGTCTTGATTTTGATTCCAAGGCATACACATTCTCCTTTATGATTGACTACAAAATAAATATTTTGCGCAGTGTAGCTTAACTGTTCATGATTGCATCAAGGGATTTATAAAGATATTTTAATTTTTAGGTAAAGTGGTTAACCATTCAGCTAAATCTTCTATTTGTTCGTATGTTAGCGGCCCACCATTCACATCGGCAAACCCTGGCATTTGTCTTTTGCCAGTACCATGAGCTATGGCATGTTTCATGGTTGCTAGTGATGTTAAACCTTGCAGGCTTGGTGCATAAGCACCCTCTGCATTTGCACCGTGACACATGGCGCACCCAACATCATAAAGTTTCTTGGGATCTAAAACATTAACCAGTGGTTCAAAGTGGCAAGATGCACACTGCCCATCAAAAATACCTTTAATTTTTCCTGAAGTTTGCAAATGCGGGTTCTCAACCACGTTGAATACAAGTATCGCTTTAGCGGTGTTCCCTAAAGAGTCGGTAACATGTACGCTCTTTTTAATATCAAACTGTTTGGCAGAAGTGTCCACAGCAACTTTTAATTGGGTAAATCCACCCGATGCAATGGTATAGCTATCAGGCTCTGCTGCAGTGCAGCCACATGATGCTTGAATATCAACCAATTCAATGGATTGACTGCTATTGTTGCGAATAARGAATGTGGCAATGGCAGCTTCACCTTCTTTAATATCGCCCAAGTCGTATGTTTCAGGCTGGATATGCAACACAGGCAATGCTGAAGCTTCATCTGCTTGCTCTGGCGCACTTTCTAGCGGCGCTTCATCTGTCGTGCATGAGACCAAGAGTAGTAATAAAAAAACTAAACTGTGCTTAACCATGGTTGTAGCTCCTTGGGAACAGGCTCTTGTCCTGTTTGCATAGCAAGAAGCATTGGTACTTCAAGGGTTAATAAATGTTCGATATGTTGCAATATTTCTTTATCCCCTAATGCCAGCGCATGATTCAACTCAGACAACCAAACATCCAATTCCAACATGCCTTGCCGTTTTAATCGGTATTGTAAGCGGCGCAATTTTTCTTCAGAAGTAGAAATTTTCAAGTTTTTAGGCTCATAATCTCATACGTTTGTACCTTATCTGCAATGCCCTTAATCACCTGCGGTGGCAAGGCTTTGAAATTTACTTTTATTTGAAGGTTTCTCATGGTTTGCTGGCTTGCAATAACCTGCCCTGGTTTGGCAATACTGGTTAACCTAGAAGCAACATTCACTGCATTACCCACCACTGTATACTGCATGGTTTTGCTTGAACCAATGGAACCAACAACAACTTCCCCACTATTGATGCCAATACCAACAGGGATAAGCCCTTGTTTACGTTTAACACGTGCTTTATTCCAAATCGAAAGCATGGCTTGAATTTCAAGCGCACAGGATAGTGCAGCATCGGTTTGTTGCTGCATTGGAATGGGAGCACCAAACAAAACCATCACAGCATCCCCCATAAATTTATCAACAGTTCCACCATGTTTAAAAATAATATCCACCACGCGTTCAAAGTATTCATTGAGCAGGCTCACGACCGTTGCCGGGGAAGCTTTATGGCTCATGCGTGTGAAACCTCGAATGTCGACAAACATAATGGTCACTTCGCGCAGCTCACCAGCTTGACCAATATTTAACTTCCCTGATACCAACTGCTTCACAATGCTTGGCGACAAAAGTCGCTCAAATTGAGCTTGTAATTTCACTTCTTTTTCAATGGTTTTTGTCAGTCCCGCATTAACAACAGTCATGGCAATATAAGTGCTAATGCCTCCGAGAAGTTGCAAATCTTTTTTAATAAAAGCACCTTGGCCCGTGGTTAAATCAAGATGAATCGCACCAAGAACTTCATCATTATGGATAATCGGCGCRCACATTACAGATGATATACCCATCAACTTAAGCGATGAAACCTGGGCAATTTCATCTTCTTTCTCAGTGTTGGAAAGCAATACTGCCGACCTTGATTGTTGAACTTCTTTGAGCACCGAGCGCGATACCGTGACAGGTGCGTCCAAGGCTTGAAGGCTAAACACTGCCTTTGCCTGCATCTCACCCGCATTGTCCAACAATAAAATCACGCATCTATCAGCAGCAAACATGGGCGTAAGTTGCTCGGCAATCGTCACAAGGAGCTTATCAAGGTTTCTTTCAAGCCCAATATGCTGCAACAGCGCTTGACCTAACCTTAGTTTTTCATAATCCATACGCAAAAGTTTAGCATCGCCAATTTCACTCTCAGGCTGAAAATGCTCTAAGGCTGACATCTCAATTTTTTCTTGAAATTCTTGGGTTTCATCGCCGACAAACTGTTCAAAAGTAACGAGTTTACCGATGTCTTGCTGAAGCTTTCTTTCAGAATAGAATGTTAGACGCGCACGGCCCACACGGATACAATCTCCATCTTTAAACGTATGTTTTTTGATGCGAATTTCATTAAAATATGAACCATTTGAACTGCTGAGGTCTTCATATATATACTTTCCATCAACTTCTTGGATGTGCGCATGTTGTTTAGAAATTGCGCTTTCATCAATGCAAATAGTATTTTTTNGGATGCCTGCCAATAYGMACCACACCTTGAAGTGGAATACTGTGCGTTCCYTGTTCGCTTTGGATGGTTAAGGTRGGCATAAAGGCAAGWATATGGTATRTATAGTTTAATAAGCAATCATTTTTACATGCTCGACAAAAGCAAAAGCACAACTTAGCTTTCTCAGATGAATGAACCCCAAGCCCAACCCGACCGAAAACTACTTCGCGCGCACCGCCAAATATTTTGGGATGCTTGGCAAAAATCTTTGGCTAATTTGCCGTTGAATGCACTCGAGGTTCGCATTGCTAGAGTGATTAAAATGCACCCTGAGTATCATCATTACTTTAATGATATGGAAGACTTCCTCGACCGAGATTTTCAGGTTAATGACGGCATGAATCCTTATCTTCACTTATCTTTACACTTATCCATTGAAGAGCAACTTGCCACCAAGCAACCGATTGAAGCTGCCAAATTGATGGAAGTGCAAATGATAGAGAAAAAAGCCGAAAGACACGATGCCTTGCACATGATTTTAGAGGTGTTGGCAGAAACAGTCTATGAATCCCAACGCCAAGGCAAGGAAATAGATCCCCTTGAATATTCAGCCACACTTCGGCTACTATTGCAAACATGATGCGTTTTTTATTTATTACTCTCTTAGGTTTTTTTGGCCCTGCTCTTATYATGCTTTTCTTGCGTTTGCTGTGGTATCGCATTCGTTACAACTGGCTTGCCAAGGGGAATGATCCTGAAATCATTGATATTACACCCAGCCCATCAGCTCGCCCATCGCGGTGGTTTATTGCAGTTTGGATTGTGATTAGTTTGATGTGTACAGGGTTTTTGCTTTGGCAAATGGATGACACACCAGCCTCCGAACAGGTCTATATTCCTGCCCACATGGATGCAGAGGGTAATTTTGTTCCTTCACAAACCTTAGTGCCCAAAGAATAACTTCTATTGATGTTTCCCACCATTGCGCCTCATCAACTTGAATCCTTATTAAGTGCTGGCGCACATTGGATTACGGTCAACCAAAGACTTGCTCGTTTTCGCTTACAACAGTTTGAAGCAAAGCAAACCGAACAAGGAAAATTAGCGTGGAAGACACCAAATATTTCATCTTGGTCGGTGTGGCTTCAGCAGCAATGGCTTCAAGATGGTGAAGGTTTACTGCTTAGCCCGCAACAAGAAGCCTTGTTTTGGCGTGATGTGGTCAGCGATGATGAACAAACCCATGTCTTGCAACCCAAAGCCTTGGCAAAACAAGCCATGGATGCTTGGCTCATTTTAGCTGACTACTTTATCGACCCCGCTTGTTTGGCATCAGGTGGTGATGAGCATCAAGCTTTATTGCGCTGGGCACACCAAGTCCAACAGCGCATTCAACAAAAAAATACAAACTTTATCCAAAGGCATCAGCTTTTAGCATTGCTTTGTGAACAACCCTGCCTTAGCACGCCAAAAACGCTAGTTTTGGATGGTTTTGATGCGCTAAACCCTGCTCAAGCCCACTATTTGAAGCATTTGCAAGCATCAGGCTTTGAAATTTTGACTGTTCAACAAGATGGTGAAGCAACACTGCCTACGCTGCAAGCTTATCATGATGAGGAAAGTGAGCTGCGATTGGTATGCCAACATATTCGTCAGACCATTGCACAACACCCCAGCAGCAACATTGGTTTATTGATTCCCGACTTGGAGCAACGCGCAACTTGGGTTAGCCAAATCTTGCGTGAAGAGCTTGCGCCTGCATTGAGCTTGAAAAGTGAAACTGAGCTTGAAGGTGAGTATTTTAACCTTTCATTGGGTTCTGTGCTTGCCAAACAGCCACTTATACACACAGCATTAAACCTACTATCGCTCACTCTACAACCCGACTGGGACACACCAACCATAACCCAGCTCTTACATAGCCCCTACCTCAAAGGTTTTATCGATGAAGTTGATGCCAGAGCAGCCTTGGATAAACATATTCGCGCAGAAAACAATCCAAGTTTAAGCCTGAAGCAGTTRCTCTACATCACACAMCATCACACGGTMAAAMCCCCAATTTTAGAAGAAGTTTTACAAGACTTAAGCTTCACTTTATCCGAATCTAAACCCTATTCAGGCAAGACGTTGCTTTCGCATTGGCTGCATGAAACTGACACATTTCTTACCCAAATGGGATGTTTTGAAAACATATCTTTAAGCTATGAAACCGCACAGTTACAAGGCTGGAAAGATATGATACATCAACTCATTGGGCTGGATGACTTCTGCGGAAAACTCACTTGGGCAKAARSWWTRGGRSGMWYGAMMSMGYAKKMTYYKKARMARAYSTTTMRMMYWGMTCMMRRYWWRGCAWWWAWYYRGKWRATGGNRWWTCMWTGRAGSMAKMARCCTTGAGTTTGATGAAACATTTATCATCAGCATGGATGACAACACTTGGCCACCAGCCGCCAAACCACATCCGCTTATTCCTGTAGATATTCAGGTGCAACATCAAACCCCTCATGCCAACAGTGAGCGCGAGTGGTTTTATGCACAAACGGTTTGGCGTAATTTGATGTATTCAGCACCCATTATTCATGTCAGTTATGCTAAAAATCGTGAACATCAAGAAATGCAGCCTTCCCCGTTGCTTGGCGGACTAAGCCAAGGCAAAGATATGACCTTTGCTAGCCAGCGTTATGCCAGCCAGTTGCAGCAACAACAAGTCACGCTAGAAGACATTCAAGACATGGCTTATCCTGTGGATAAAGATGAGAGCATTCGGGGCGGTACGGGTATTTTAGCCGCGCAATCGGCTTGTTCTTTTCAAGCGTTTGCCAAGTATCGTTTAAAGCTTGAAGGCTTAGAAACACCCACTTCGGGTTTGAATAGCCGCGAGCAAGGCATAATGTTGCATCAAGTCTTAGAAACCTTTTGGCTGCAACACCCAAGCCAGCAACGTTTATTAGACTTGATTGAAGCTAAAATTTTGGATGCTGAAATTCAAAGCTGTATTTCGAACGCATGGCGCAGTTTGAAGCGTTTTGTACCCTCGCATACCAAGCACCTTGAAGAAAGGCGTTTAATCCGCCTTATTCGGGATTGGTTATTGCTCGAAGCTGAGCGCGCGCCCTTTAAAGTGGTTGAGCGCGAAGTTTGGCGCGATGTGAAGTTGGGCGACTTGGTATTACACACCAAACTAGACCGCATTGATGTGGATGGTGAAGGCAGGCGTATTATTTTGGATTATAAAACAGGTGATAGCGCGGCTGGCAAAGCCTTGGGTGAGCGACCTGATGCCCCGCAACTTCCCGCCTACTTGCTTGCTGAACAAGACAAAGGTTTAAGCATTGATGCGCTTGCCTTTGCTCAAGTCCGATTTGAAGGCATGGGTTTTAAAGGTTTTGCCAAAGATGATGCTGTGCTGCCTAAGCTTAAAGCCTACAAAGGTAAAAAAGACCAACCCGAAGATTGGGATGAACTTACCCAGCATTGGCAAGAMASSYTMAAYCRYCTTGCYGATGARTTYATGGCWGGTGAAGCAAACGTAGCACCCAAAACCTCACAGAGCTGTACTTACTGTGATTTTGAAGGGTTATGTAGGGTTCAATGCTAAARTATTATAGAACAATGGAGAAAAGGTGTCCGTAACTTTAGAAAGGCTAGTACAAGTGGAATATTTAAATGACAGTGAATTTTTGCAAGTTAATGAAATTGCGAAGAAGCTTCATAACCACTTATGCCTTCCTCAAGTTTATAAGGAAATAGACAATGCCAACTCACCTGGCAAAAGCAGCTCAGAGGTCCAGGGTGTATTTTTAGGGTTTGCTGAAAAACTGGGCTTTCAAAGCGAGAAAAAAGGTTTGTTTGCAAATCACCCCACGAGTGGTTTACGTCCAGATTATTTCCTTAAAACAATCAACTCAGGAATATTATTGGAAGTAGAACGCGGAAAAACAACTATGAACAATATGGATTTACTTGATTTGTGGAAGTGTCATATTTGCTCAGAGGCCAATTATTTATTCTTAATGGTACCTAAGCAACTTTCACACAACAAAACATCTAAGCCATATAGCCCTTTTACAAAAGTTGTAAACAGAATGACTCCTTTTTTCAGAACAGGGAACTACACAAATGTTCGAGGGCTATTTATCTATGGTTATTGACTTACAAATGACAAATATGGTCGCGGTCAGGGCCTGTTGAAAGCATGGTAATTGGGCATTCACATACTTCTTCAATGCGTTTAAGTAAAGCTGTGGCGGCTTCAGGAAGTTGCGTAATATCTTTCAGACCAAAGGTGTTGTCTGACCAGCCTGCCAGTGTTTCATAGATGGGTGTGCATTCTTCTAAAGCTGTGGCACATGCAGGAATAGATTGCAGACGTTCACCGTTTCTTTCATAACCTACACACAATTTCACTTCTTCAAGCCCGTCCAACACATCAAGTTTGGTGATGGCTAAACCTGTCACACCATTGATGCGCACGGCATGTTGCACCACCACGGCATCAAACCAACCCGTGCGGCGTGGGCGACCAGTGGTTGCGCCAAACTCTTGCCCCTTTTCAGCCATGTGTTTACCTGCATTTTTAACATCACACATACCATCGGCGTTGTAGAGTTCTGTTGGGAATGGCCCTGCCCCCACTCGGGTGGTGTAGGCCTTACAAATTCCAAGCACTTCATCTACTTCTTTAGGACCAACACCTAATCCAGCCAATGCAGCACCTGCAACCGTGTTGGAAGAAGTCACAAACGGATAAGTGCCGTGGTCAACATCAAGCATCGAACCTTGCGCACCTTCATAAAGGATGTTTTTACCCGCTTTAATGTTCTCATGCAAAATCAAAGGCACATCAGCAGCCAAAGGCAACAAACGCTCACGCGCCAAGTCCAAAGCTTCCATGACATCGGCYTTAGACACGGCTTCTGCACCCAAAAATTCGACCAGCATAAAGTTGACGTATTTTAAGTTCTCATCAATGCGCGCATCCAAATCATCGGATGTTAAATCGACAAGGCGAATGCCACGGCGCGCAGTTTTATCTTCATAACATGGCCCAATACCACGACCTGTTGTACCAATCTTTCCTTTGCCTTTGGCAGCTTCTCGCGCTGCATCTAAAGCGCGATGATATGGAAGAATAAGTTGGCAACGGTCAGATATTTTTAGGCGGTCATTCACTGGGATATTGGCTTCAAGCAGCATATCCAACTCTTCCACCAAGCGGAATGGGTCAACCACTGTGCCATTACCAATCAAACTNAGGATGTTCTCATGTAAAATGCCTGATGGAATGTGATTCAACACTGTCTTTTGGTCGCCAATGACCAAGGTATGCCCTGCATTGGGCCCGCCTTGAAAACGAGCTACCACGTCCATTTTTGGTGCAAGAAGGTCAACAATCTTCCCCTTGCCTTCATCGCCCCACTGAATACCAATCGCTACTGTGTTTGTCATTATTTCATCCTTATAACTGCTTAAAACTTATCATCTTATCAATCAACGTATGATGTGTTGTCTAACCATGCCCATAGGTCAAAACTAAAACCCGTGGCTGGCATATCTCTGCCGTGCGCCGCCATCATCTCATCGTATCTTCCACCATGCAGYAAGGCATGRGATGAATTGTTGGCAAAMCCAGTAAACACCATGCCACTATGATACAAAAAACGCGGTGTAATTGCTGCATCAATCATCACTTGCACTTCACCCGAAAGTTTATCGTTCACTGTGTTCACCAAATGCAATAATTCTGTTGCTGCTTTGGCAAAGGCTTCATTCATCTTATCTTTTTGCGAGGCTAACCACGCCGCATCACCCTGCCCTGCAGCCAATGCCATCAAAGCTTCTTTAACTTCATCCGATAGCGGCTCGGTTTGCAAATAATCAGCCATGTCTTCAGGTGAATGACGCGCTAAAAGCTCCACCCATGTCTCCAAAGATGTATCACTTTCCTCAACCAAGGCTTGAATAAGCCCCATATGCCCTACTTGCAAGATTGCGCCATCAAAACCTGCGGCAGCCATGGACAATGCCGCCAAGTGCATCACTTCAACATCACCTTCAATGCCTGCAAGACCCAAACATTCCACACCTGTTTGCCACTGCTGGCGAGAACCCGTGCGCACATCAGGACGCGCCAACATCACTGGCCCTGTGTAGTGTAATTTAAGCACAGGCTCATGGCTTAAACGGGTTGCCACAATACGTGCGATTTGTGGTGTCATATCAGGGCGAATGGCTAATAAACCTGCGTCMGCAGGGTCWGAAAAGACAACCGTTTGGTCAGCCAAAAAACGACCCGAACCCGAGCTTAATGCTTCAGGACGCTCGACTAACGGTGGGATGACCTCTGAAAAACCTGCYGATGTGTAAATTTCAAACAAACGAAATTGTAAACGTCTGAGTGCTAGTGCACGTCCGCCAAAAGCATCTTCAAGCCCTAAAATTGGTTTTATTACACTCACAATGCCTCCAAGTTTACATATCGTGCGGTGATGACATGTTCCAAACTTTCTAATTTCTCAATCACAGCAACATCAGGTTCAGAGTCAATCGAAATCAAGGCAATTGCACCCGCTTTGCCTTCTTTGCGACCCAAACGGAAATCACCAATATTGATATTCTCGGCTGCCAACACTGCGCCCAAAGCCGCCACCACACCGGGTTTATCTTTGTTTTCAATGAACAAAAGTCTGCCTTTGGGTGTGATTTCAAGTTCACATTCATCCATGCTCACCAAGCGCGGGTTTTTACCATCAAACACCGTTCCCGACACGCAACGCCAGCCTTCATCACCCTCAACTTCCAAGCGAACCAAGCTGGAAAAGTGGTCGGATGTTTCAGTTGCCACTTCTTCAAGCGCAATACCGCGCTCTTTGGCAAGCATTTGCACATTCACCGCATTCACTTCATCCATRCTTTGTGATAACAAACCTTGAAGAATCGCATTCAATAGTGGTGGGCGATTAAGTTTGCTCACCTTGCCTTCAAAACGAATGGTAACTTTATCATAACCTGGGCGCATCACCTGCCCCATAAATTGCCCCAAAGCCTTCGCTAGACCCATATAAGGCGCAAGCGCATTGGCTTCTTCTTCGGACAATGAAGGCACATTGACCGCATTATTAATGCTACCTGTGAGTAAATAATCCGACATTTGCTCAGCCACTTGCACCGCCACATTCTCTTGCGCCTCATCACTACACGCACCAATATGTGGGGTGAAGGTGACATTATTCAATGCAAACAAAGGGTTCTCTTTGGCGGGTTCTTGCTCAAACACGTCCAAAGCAGCAGCCCTTAAATGCCCTGACTTACACACTTTATACAATGCCGCTTCATCAACAATACCACCACGGGCACAGTTGACCAAAATCGAACCTTTTTTCATATTTTTGAGCACATCAAAATCAATCAGGTGACGTGTTGCATCAATAAGCGGCACATGAATGGTGAGAATATCCACCAAACCCGCAAGCTCCATCACGGTGTCTACCTTGGTCACACCCATAGCAGCAGCCCGTTCATCCGAGATGAATGGGTCATAAACATACACCGACATATGCAAACCTTTGAGGCGGTCGCAAACGATTGAGCCAATA
The DNA here is from genome assembly GCA_002401135.1 of Zetaproteobacteria bacterium. Lineage (GTDB taxonomy): Bacteria > Pseudomonadota > Zetaproteobacteria > Mariprofundales > Mariprofundaceae > Ghiorsea. Next base: position 13,632 of record NVSF01000007.1, on the reverse strand, counting down.
TTACCCGCRCCAATCACGCCCGCTCTTTTACCCGTTAGCTCCATACCCATAAACTTCGACTTTTCCCACTTGCCAGCGCGTGTTGAAGCTGTGGYTTGCGGAATTTGACGGGCTGCGGCAACAATGTGGGCAATGGCAAGTTCCGCAGTGGTAATCGTGTTACCAAAAGGTGTGTTCATCACCACCACACCACGGCGAGAGCAAGCTTGCACATCAATGTTATCCACACCAATGCCTGCCCGTCCAATCACTTTGACATGTTTTGCAGCAGCCAATAGATCGGCTTTAAGGGTGGTTGATGAGCGCACAGCAATGCCATCGTAGTTGCCTGCGATTTTAATTTGTTCTTCTACGGATAAGCTGGGCTTGTAATCGACTTCAATGCCATGCGAGCGAAACACCTCAATGGCGCGTTCGCTCATGCTATCTGCAATCCAAACTTTAGGACATGGTTGTGTCATGAATTATTGCTCCGTGGGCATGAAAGGTTTGCGCAACCCAGCCTGTTTGCCAAAAAATCAGCAACGGATTGCGGCGAGAACCTATAAGCTTGGTTTCATAGGTCAAACGAATTATACAGGTTAGCCCTGAGTGCGTTCAAATGCCTGCATATACGCCACCAAAGCATCCACACCCTCTTCAGGCATAGCATTATATATACTAGCGCGCATACCACCCACAGAGCGATGTCCTTTAAGAGTGATTAAACCTTGCTCGGCTGCACCTTCAAGGAAGGCAGCGTCCAAATCAGCATCAGCCAAAGTAAACGGCACATTCATCCAAGAGCGGTTGGCTTTGGTCACTGGGTTGGCATAAAAATCGCTATCATCAATGGCTGCATACAATTTCGCAGCTTTTCGTCCATTGATTTCACCCATTGCTTTTAAACCACCACGCTCTTTAATCCATTCAAACACCAAACCCGCCATATACCAACTGTATGTGGGTGGCGTATTATACATCGAGCCATTCGTTGCATGGGTTTCATAGTTCAACAAGGTAGGTGTCTGCGCTGCTGCTTTACCTAACAAATCTTCGCGGATAATCACAATGCAAAGCCCAGCAGGACCAATATTTTTCTGTGCGCCAGCGTAAATCATGGCGAATTTAGATACATCAACAGGACGCGATAAAATTGTGGACGACATATCGGCAATCAACGGCACATCACCCGTCTCTGGAATATAATCAAACTCAACGCCACCAATGGTTTCGTTGGCTACATAATGAACATAAGCCGCATCAGGGTTAAGTTTCAATTCAGCTTGAGTTGGCACAGTCGTAAAACCGTTATCCGACGTATCTGCTGCGAGGTTCACATCGCAATAACGCTTGGCTTCTGCAATCGCCTTTTTCGACCACATACCCGTGTTCAAATAATCCGCACTGGTTTTATCACCTAATAAATTCAACGGAATCGCAGCAAACTGCATGGATGCGCCGCCYTGNAAGAAANAACACYTTRTARTTRYYKGGAATARYCATSAYWTCRCGCAARTCTTGCTCWGMTTTKGYCGCAATMGACATATACTCTTTACCACGATGGCTCATTTCCATSRYRGACATACCMGAGCCATGCCAATCCAACATYTCTTSTTGYGCGCGCTYKATCACSGCMGTKGGTARCATGGCTGGGCCTGCACTGAAATTAAACTTTCTTGTCATGGTATTTGAATCCTTTTTGTGGTGTAAGGTCGGGCAACGGAATAGTCGCCACATTTTTTATGCGGAAAAGATAGCGGTACTTTGTCGATTTCTCAATGGATAAAAACTATATCAACGTTTGAGTAGCTAAGTTTGACTAGGGCTAGCTTTCATTTGGGTTTCGTTGCTCGCATAATCTTTACAAACATATTTACCCTAGATTTTATATTTCATCGTGGCTCTACATTGGGGATAATTACGACAACCATAAAACGCACCTCTTTTGCCATTTCTAATTACCATTTTCACATCACAGTTGGCGCAACTTGGTATTTTATAGTCACCTTTGGTTGCAACAGCTAAAAGTTTATCTTGTGAAGCTTGTGGTAATTTGCCTATTAGTTTAATAAACCTATCTCCACTGCACAGCTGCAAAGCTGGAGATGTTTTTTCAGCAAAACCTAATGCATCTTTCGTAAAATCACTGGTTGTCATAAAAATACCACTGGATACATCAGATGCTGCAATTACACCATAAAATTCTCTAACGTCTTTCACACCAACCTTCGATGCATAAGCTTTACATTGAGCAATCATTGTGGGGTTATCATCTCCCTTTTTGAAGAGTTCAATGTCAACACCACCATCCGCACCAACTTTGGTTGTCTTAGAAGTTAATCCTCGTTCAACAAAATAAGTACAGCAAACATTCTCAAAGTTTTTCCATTCAATTTTTTGAAGTAATCCTATAGTTAAATTTTTCAGCTTATCCTCATTAACAGAAGCCGCTGTTAAATGAGGCTTGTTTTTCTTATGTACTCTATTCTCTCCTCTCTTTTTATTCGTAAAAGCCTTTATCACTAGTATGACAACCATAACGGCAACAAAAGACAAGCTAACTTGAATCAGCAAAGTTATTAGGTCATAGAATGGCTGCATCGGATCATTCTGCATATTCTACCTTCCCTTAATGCGCAGTCGTTCCTGTCGGCATAGTGACTGCAATTGTTTTGATTTCACCAAACTGTGCCTCATATTTGCCTACATTCTCCAACAAAGCATTGGCAATGCGTTTGGCATGACCMGGCGATACAATCACGCGTGCGTTGACGACACCTGCGGGTGGTGTACCCAGAATAAAATCGAGTACAAACTCTTCTTGGGTGTGCGCAACCAACATTTGGTTGGCGTATTTGCCGCTCTGCACTTCTTGCGGCATGGTTATTTGCATTTCTTGGGGTTTGTTGTCTTCACTCATTTTAATTCATCCTTGGCTTGTTGATATATGTCTTCAAGCGCGTCTATATTCAAATCTTTTAATGTGATTTTTGTAGTTTCAGCAATGTTTTCCATGCCCCTAAAGCGTTTATCAAACTTACGATTGGTGCGCATCAAGGCTTGTTCAGGGTCAACGCCCAATTTACGGGCATAGTTGACCAACGAGAACAATACATCACCAAACTCATCTTCAATCTTGCGTTTGTCGGCTTCACTACCGTCCGATGAATCAATTTCATGGGATAATTCTTCAATTTCTTCTTTGATTTTATCGGTGACACCACCCAAGTCAGGCCAATCAAAGCCCACTCTAGCCGCCCGCTGTTGCTGTTTGGCGGCATAACTCAATGCAGGAAGCGGTGGAATGCCGTCCATTAGGCTTTTGCGTTCGGTGTTTTTGGCATCTTTAAGCTGCTCCCACTGCTCATTGATGTCATCAGGGTTAGCATCGGCAAACACATGCGGGTGACGGTAAATCATCTTTTCAATCAAAGTGTCAAACACATCGGCAAGGTCAAACTTGCCGCGTTCCTTGGCAATCACGGCATAAAAAGCGATTTGAATCAGAATATCGCCCAATTCCCCCTTCAAATCATCCCATTCATCAGTTTCGATGGCTTTTTCTACCGCCTCCAAGACCTCATGGGTCTCTTCCAAAGTGTATTTACGCAGGGATTGCAGGGTTTGTTTCTTATCCCAATCACATTCCACACGCAGGATATTCATGAGGCTGTCTAAGCGGTCAAAGGGGTTGGTGTGTTTTCGGATGCGTTCAGGCATACTTAATTCGCCTCATAAAACATGGTCGGGTTGATTTGAAATACAACTTGGTAACCATCATTATCTTTTTCAAGGCACACTACGTTGGCATTTTGGAAGCGCACAGGTTGCGTGTCGGTGTCGCCGCACAAAAGAAGCGAGGCAAGACGTGGAAGGTGCGGTAAATGCCCCACAATCAACACATCATCATTCATCGCATTTAATTTTGCAGCCCATACTTCAGGRTWRRYAYYKGKMKMCWMATSWWYYSYWWWYATSWMWTSAYCSTWWRWWTGCCATGCTTCAGCAAACATTTCTGCCGTTTGCTGCGCCCTTAGTTTATCGCTGTGAAAGACAAATTCAGGCTTGGGTTGAACAAATAAACTCAAGAAACCAGCCGTGCGAACCACATCTTCTCGCCCTTGCGTAGACACTGCGCGTTTGGGGTCTTGGGCTTCATCCCAAGCTAAGGCGTGTTGAACTAGATAGATTCGCATGTATGGTTCTCCCAAGTTAAATTTAGTAATAAGTGCAGATGATTGCAGAGGTATACCCATGGTTCAATTAAAAAGTGCAGAAGATATCCAAGCCATGCGCCCTGCATGTCAGGTCGCWGCCRATACTTTGGTGATGATTGAAGAATATATTAAACCCGGCATCACCACTGAAAAAATCAATCAAATTGTCCATGAATACACGTTAGAACACGGTGGTATCCCTGCCCCACTCAATTATCGCGGTTTCCCGAAATCAGTGTGTACATCAGTAAACCATGTGGTTTGCCATGGTATTCCCGATAAGAAAAAGCTTAAAGATGGTGATATTATTAATGTGGATGTCACCACCATTATTGATGGTTGGCATGGCGATACCAGCAAAACCTTTTTCGTAGGCGCACCCAAAGTTCGCGCCCAAAAGCTGACCGAAGTTGCCCGTGAAGCACTGCAAATTGGCATTGATGTGGTCAAACCTGGGGCAACCTTGGGTGATATTGGTTATGCCATTCAAACCTTTGTTGAAAAGAACAGGTTTAGCGTGGTTAGAGAGTATTGCGGGCATGGTATTGGTCGTGTATTTCATGAAGACCCACAAGTCGTTCACTATGGCAAACAAGGTGAAGGCATGAAGCTACAAAAAGGCATGGTATTCACCATTGAACCTATGGTAAATGCAGGTAAACACCCTGTAAAACTACTCAATGATGGCTGGACTGTCGTCACCCGAGATAGAGGTTTATCTGCGCAATTTGAACATACAATGACCGTTACTGATCATGGTGTTGAAGTGTTAACCCTACCCACAATATAACGAGGACAATATGCATAAATTCATTCAACCTACAATCCTAATCGCTTTGCTGGCTTTACCCGCTTGGGCTGAGGAGGTAGCGCCAGATAATATAGTGGCAGACACATACGCCAACATTGATATTTACGCCACAGCGCAAACTGAGCCATACGCATCACCCAAGGCAATAGAGCCGAAACTTGTCGCACCTGCATTGCTCACCAAGCCTGTTCAAGTAGCATTACCAAGCTTATCACGAGAGGATAATGCAGCGCTTCACTTGAGTATCTTGCGTGATGAAGTGGACAGCATGACGCAAGTAGGCTTTTTTGGCTCATTGTTTTCAGCCAATGAAGAGCTACAACGTGCTTTAATGCAAGATATTGAGCTGTTTTTAACGATTTACAGTGATTTGTCGATTACAGCCGATGTGATGTTGCTCAAAGGTGAAATGTTTGCCAAACAAAACCAACCTGAAGCAGCAACAGCAGCATGGTTGCAAACCATGTATGAGTTTCCGCAAACCGATGCGGCAAGACAAGCCAAAGAGGCTGTTCTTGATGTGATTGAGAATGATTGGGATGATGCTGCGGAAACAATTAAACCCATACTCAAAAATGTGCCTGCCAAAGATATTGCCAGCCGTTTGCGAGAACTTATCAACCAGCTTTACCCCATTAATGATAAAGAGATGGTAGCATCTTTGACCTTACTGCAACTTGATTTCCTCAAGCGTTTTTCCGATGATATTCATGCCGATGAAGTACAGGTGCTTCTTGCCCACAATATGGGGGCAGAATCGGCTGAAAGCGGCGTGTTTGGCTTTAAAAAGTTGCTCGCGCTGTATCCCAATAGTCATTATCGCCCTGAAGCCATGCTTGCTATTGCTGATCTACAGCGTTTGCGCTTAAAAGAATATGAAAAAGCAGCCGCDAATTATCAGGTATTAATCAAAGAGCAYCCCGAACATAAACTTGCGAAACATGCCTATGAAAACCTTGCGCTAACACAAGCACAACATCTCAAGCAGTATGCTGAAGCGATTGTCACCAATACCAAAATCGTTGAGCTATACCCTGAAGATAAGATGAGCATAAAAGCGTTGCAGGATATGGCAAAGCTTCAAGAGAAGAAAACAGATGAACCACGCAAAGCCGTTGTTAGCCTTCGTAAACTTGCCACTATGTTTCATAGTTATGAAGCCACCGATGCACTGGCTGATGCCATCAAGATTGCTGATAAAAAGTTGAAGGATAATGCCTTAGCTTTTGAAGTTCGCCAACAATTGGTGCGCGACTACCCCAATAGTGATGATGCTCCAAAGGTTTTGTTTGCCATGGCAGAGTATATGGAGTCGTTAAATGATAGTGGTCAAGCAACGGACTTGTACAACCAGCTGTTGAGTCAATACCCTGACCATAAACTCGCTGCCAAGGTACGCAAACAACAAGCTACCAAGTGACCCAAAACTACAAACTCATCATTGATAGTAATGTTTGGGGTGCAGAAGAGGCTTTTTCTAGCTTAGGACAAGTCACATTGCTCCCCTTTCAAGACATCACACCTTCCGCAATTCGTTTTGCTGATGCCTTGATTACCCGCTCATCCATTCAGAGCAATCAAKCTTTGYTGGMRGGYTCAAAYGTTTCTTTCRTRGSMACAGCAACCATTGGYGATGACCATGTGGACAARGCTTATTTGGCAGCGCARGGCATYRCCTTTGCCTCRGCYGCRGGMAGCTCCACCGATGCMGTGRTTGARTAYATKCTWGCATCATTATTCACTTTAGAGACYYTAGGYAARCTKTCGTTTTCAAAGGATAAAMTTGGYATTRTTGGTGTAGGTCGCATTGGTTCATTATTAGATAAAGCATGTGCTCAACTTGGGCTAGAAACTCTGCTTAATGACCCGCCTAGAGGCTTGGAAACCAGTCTTGATGAAGTCTTAGCATCAGCAGACATCATCACCCTGCACACGCCCTTGGAAAAGCATGGTGAACACCCCAACTATCACTTGATTGGTGCAGATGAGCTTACCAAGTTTCAGGGCAAAGGCGTTATCAATGCGGGGCRTGGTGCATGTGTGGATAAYCAAGCGYTGTTGGATTGGCTGAATCAAGATGANRRANCAYTTTRCCGTGTTGGACTGTTGGGAAMATGARCCSAAYATCARTKTKRAACTYTTAAAACATCCRCAAACCATCATCGCCACCCCGCATATCGCAGGGCATTCTTTGGATGGWAAAGCKGCAAACACTTACTTTGTTTACARAGACTTATGCRMCTTTCTTCAAGTTTCACCCACATGGGATATGGATGCAGCMTTRCCTGMTATTGMGCARGTTTTAGCGCAAGGTTTAKCCAAGTCAGCRTTAGCCTTGRARATGTAYCCCATCCAAAATGATACTTTAGCCATGAAAGAAGCGGCAAGTTCGGATAACTTCAAAGTCTGGTTTTCATCGTATCGCAAGAACTACCCTGTGCGCCGCAGTTGGGCTAAAGTATTAGCTGTTAACTACTACCCCAAGGATTTATTCTTTTGATAACCATCAAAAACGAAGCCGACATGGTCAAACTCGCCCAAGATTTGGCAGMAMARTGCCAAGCAGGTGATTGTTTYGCCCTGCATGGTGATTTGGGTGCWGGCAAAAGCTTTTTGGCAAGAGCCATGATGCGTGCGCTTGGTGTGACCGATGAAGCACTACCCAGCCCAACCTTTGCTATTATTCAGGAATATGATGCCACCAATGACTTGAAAATTGCACACATGGACTGGTATCGCTTGGAAGATGCCTTGGATGTCAGTAATCTTGGTGTGGATGAGTTTTTTGCTGCGCCTTGGGTAACACTGATTGAATGGAGCGAACGCGCCCCTGAATTATTACCCCATCATACCGTCCACATCTACATTGAACTGGATGATACAGATATAAACGCAAGATTCGTGAGGATAGAAAAATGATAACGATGTATGGCATACCCAACTGCAACACCATCAAAAAAGCCAAAGATGCCTTAAATGCCAAAGGCATTGAATTTGCGTTTCACAACTACAAGAAAGATGGTATTGATGAAAAAACCTTGGAAACATGGTGTAGCCAAGTCGGTTGGAAAATCTTGTTAAACCAACGCGGCACAACTTGGCGAAAATTAAGCGCCGACGACAAAGACGGCATCAATCAAAGCAAAGCCATTCAGTTGATGGCTGTATATCCTTCCATGATTAAACGCCCTGTGTTGGATACTGGCGATAAAATTATCGTGGGCTTTGATGAAGAAGAATACGCAGCCCTATGAGAAAAAAACATGAGTAGTCACCACCCTGAAAAAATGATATTGGATGGTCCAACAGGTAAACTTGAAGCTTTGTATCATCAAGGCGAAGCGGGCAAACCTGCGATTGTGGTTTGTCACCCCCATCCTGTGTATGGCGGAACCATGCGCAATAAAGTGGTATATTGGATGGCGCGGGCTTTTGAGGAGCTTGGTTTTTCCGTATTGCGCTTTAATTTCAGAGGTGTTGAAAAAAGCGAGGGTGCGTGGGATGAAGGTGTGGGTGAAGCCGATGATGTGACAGCGATGATTGATTGGTTAGAAGTCAATCACCCCAACAGTCCGCTATACTTGGCAGGTTTCTCATTCGGTACATATGCAGGGCTAAAAGCCGCAAGACATGACAAACGCATTGAAAAAATGCTCGCCGTTGCCCCTGCGGTCAATCTATGGTCATTTGATTTTATGTTGGGGGATACTCGCCCACTAACCATCATCCAAGGCACAGCCGATGAAATCGTACCCTTTGAACAGGTCAAAACCTTTGTTGCAAAGCTACCGCATGTTCAATTTTATAAAGCTGAAGGTGCAGATCATTTCTTCCCTCAGCATTTGGAAGAATTGATGCAATATTGCAAACAAATAGAATATCAATAATTGGTACTTAGGTGCCTCTCCAATATTCAATTTTAAATGCTATGCTAGCATTCGTTTCACATGCAACAACATAAGTAACACCTGATTCTGTTGTGTTATAACTTGTCATTGGCCAGCAAGTTTCTTGCTGCAAACCTCGGTCAATGGCAATGGCACCATTACGAACGATATATGGATAATTCACATTGGACTCAGTAAGTTGATTTTGATTAAAAGAATAGTCCTTTTTATAAACACCTGTAATCCCATCATACACTTGATAAATGCCCGAAATACCATTGCTCGACACCCTATTTCTAAAGTTTGGTATTAACACTGCATCCAAATTCCCATTAACCCCTGTGGTGGAAGCAGCCAATGCACCTCCAATTTGTACCCCAATATCATAGGTTAGTGCAAAAGCTGCCAAAGTGTTATCTGTTCCATTATAACTCAATTGGGTAGCAGTGGTCATCCAAGTGTAAGTACCTAAGTCTTGAGGGCCACTTTGCGCAGCCCCAAGCGTATTATGAAAAACATATGACCCAGACAAGTCTGAATTAAATGTTTGTTGTGTATAACTTGTATCGCCGCCAATAAGCACTTCACGGTATGTATTGTTTAGCAACGCATTAGAAAGTTGAGGCGTATCGCGTTCAAAACGTCTAAACGCTGCCCCCAAACCACCGCCTTGAAACGTGCAAACCGCATCAATGAGATAAGCTGACGATGAAATGATGGTACATCTATCAGTTAYACCATTTCCTGTCATAGTAAGGCTTTGACCATTCAGTGTCCAACTTCCTGACCGCGCAATTATACTACATTGATTTGTTCCAACATTTTCATTGACTAACGCTACATTATTGCAAACATCAAACTCTTTGGTGGTCATGGTTTGGTCTGCTGAAAAGTCGAATATGGCTTGTGCATCGCCAAATAGGCTATCCCTATCCAACCAGCGCCCGACAATATTTGGTGTTGCGTTAATCTTTAACAACGTGTCGTTAAAATGGGCAAGCGCATCGACTTCTAATACAACGGTAATCGTTCCAAGACCACCAGCGACAAATGCTGGAGCTAATTGGCTCTGGAAAGCAGGGCTTGTGACATCCAACGTATTCAAAAATACAGGGTTGGAAAGATTACTTGCTGGGTTTAACGAAATACCATTGGTAGGGTTTTGATCGCTATCTAATGTTTGCAAAAGAACCAACATATTTTTAACTGATTGATGGTTCACATCCGTTGTATTAAAGAGGTCTAAAGGTGTAAAAACTGAGCTTCCGTTTGGCGTTGCAATGCTTCCAAAGTCAAGCCCTCCGTAGCTAAAGGTTGTAATTTCGCCTGCCTTAAACTGAAAACCACCGATGTTGTCAGTAACCCCTCGATAACTTGGCGAGTTATAGCTCAAACCTGCAACACCTGAATCTACAAAATAAGCTTTATCAACCGATATTCCACTGTTGTTATTGTTATTTGTATCTTCACCAGAATCTGAACAAGATATGAGCAATAAAACAACACATAACGACAACAAGTATTTCCAAAAGATATTCATATTATTCTCCCAAAAAAAACATGTTTGAGATTATATTACTAACACAGAATCCTACTTTGTCAATTTGAGCACTGAGAATAAAGAAAGAAAAACTAAGTAAATTTAGGCGTATAACTGTGTGTTTTCACACTCTCCGTAAGAGACCTTGTTGTTTTTTCGACCAAGGCGTATGATATGTCTTATCTATGAAAATGAATCATAAACAACCTCCTCTTAGCCCCCACTTGCCTATCTATAAGTGGCGATTGACCATGTTTGCCAGTATTGCTCACCGCGTAAGTGGTGTATTTCTTGTGTTGACCATGCCCTTARCATTTTGGCTACTGCTATCCATGTCGCATGGAAAAATCATGTATGCCTATGGTTTAAGCTGGCTACAAAGCAGTTCAGGTACTGTTCTTTTGTGGTTGATGTGTGTGGCATTGTTTTATCATTTAATCAACGGCATTCGTTTTTTACTATTGGACATTGGCAAAACCGACTCCAGAGAAGCTATGAAACTATCGGCAAGAATCGTGGTCTTTAGCACCATACTTTTTGCACTGATTTTGGCGATTAAAATATGAAACATAAAGACTTAGGCACAGCCCACACAGGTTTCCATGATTGGTATTGGCAGCGTATCAGTGCGGTGGTTTTATTGTTTAGCATACCCGTATTGATGGGCATTTTATTGCTCACCTACAATGGCAACATCAGTTTTAACCAACTCAACACATGGCTAACCCACCCCATCAGCAAAGCGGCAAGCATCTTGTTTTTATTCGCCCTGCTCACCCATGTGTGGACAGRTCTAAAAGTCATCATCGAAGATTATGTGCATACCACCGCCGCWAGGGTTGTSGTCTTAAACATACTCTTGCTGCTGCTGGCTGGTTTTGCAGCGTATATGAGCTATCACATTTGGGCAGAACTGGCGTACACATTTAACTGTATCCCCTGCGGAGGCAAATAATGGCATATTTATCCACCGACAAAGTTGAGCATCATCACCATGATGTGGTGATTATTGGTGCAGGTGGTGCGGGTATGCGCTGCGCRTTGCAACTTGCCGAAGCTGGTTATCGGGTGGCTGTAGTGTCCAAAGTGTTGCCCACCCGCTCACATACGGTCGCAGCCCAAGGTGGTATGAATGCAGCCCTAGGCAATATCACATCCGACCACTGGCATTGGCATATGTATGACACRGTCAAAGGCTCGGATTATTTGGGYGACCARGATGCGATTGAATAYATGTGYCGCGCTGCRCCGCAATTGGTCAAAGAATTGGAGCATCAAGGTGTRCCCTTCTCRCGCAATGATGATGGCAAAATTTATCAGMGAGCATTTGGYGGGCAATCSCGCGAGTTTGGTGAAGGTGGKCAAGCCAAGCGCACWTGYGCYGCMGCAGACAGAACAGGTCATGCCATTTTRCACACCATGTATCAGCAAAACATCAAAGCAGGCACACATTTTTACGAAGAATTTTTYGCGCTGAAYTTRATYATGGAAGATGAMGCATGTCATGGCGTGATGGCATGGGATATTGGCARRGGYGAATACCATTTGTTTCAAGCCAAAGCCGTCATTTTAGCCACAGGTGGYGCAGGYAGRATATTCAAGACCACCACCAATGCCCATATTTGCACAGGTGATGGYGGYGCATTGTGTTTGGATGCGGGTTTACCCGTGGAAGACATGGAATTTTTYCARTTYCACCCCACAGGCGTTGCKTATGTTGGYCCRYTGATTTCYGAAGCCGTGCGCGGTGAAGGYGGTTATTTGCTCAACAGCGAAGGTGAACGYTTTATGGAGCGTTATGCRCCYACGGCYAARGATTTAGCCAGCCGYGATGTGGTWWSYCGYGCTATTGCTGTGGAAATTCGAGAAGGCAGAGGWTGTGGCGAAAATAAAGACCATGTGCTGCTCAAAGTTGACCATTTGGGTGCRGACATGATTTTAGAGAAGTTGCCCAATATCCATGAACTTGCTCTAAGRTTTGCAGGYGTGGACTGCACCAAAGAACCCATCCCCGTSCAACCCACTGCCCAYTATACCATGGGCGGCATCCCGACCAATCGACATACYGARGTKGTCAAACMATCAGGCGACAATGAAGAAGATAAGGTCAAYGGTTTATTCGCCATTGGTGAAGCCGCTTGCACATCCGTGCATGGCGCCAACCGTTTGGGTGGCAATTCATTGCTTGAAATCGTGGTGTTTGGCAGAGCATGTGGATTAAGAGTGATGAAATGGCTAAGCGAACATCGTTACCACAAAACCATCAGCCCAGATGCATGGCAAGTAGGTGTAGCAAGGGTTGAGCGATGGTTAGATGGCTCTAAAAAAGAAGATATTGGCATTGCTGACGTGCGCGAAACCATGCAAACCACCATGCAAACCCATTTCAGTGTGTATCGCACCGAAGATGTGATGCAAGAAGGTGTGAGCGCGATTGAAAAAGTGGCGGAAAACTTGGCTGATGCCCAAATCCAAGATAAAAACCGTGTGTTTAACACCGAATTGATTGAAGCCTTGGAGTTGGAAAATTTGATGAGCCTTGCCAGAGCCACCGCTGCCAGTGCTGCCAACCGCAAAGAATCGCGTGGTGCACATGCCAGAGATGATTACCCTGAGCGCGATGATAAAAACTGGATGAAACATAGCCTTGCCACCATTGAAGATAATCAAGTGAAAGTGGATTATAAACCAGTGCGAACCATCCCCATGACGGTTGAATCTTTTCCGCCGAAGAAGCGAGTGTATTGATGCGCACCATCGTCTTTTTCTTTGATAAACATTCCTTCACCCATAGAGGGGAGAAGGTTAGGATGAGGGGTGTTCATATGCTTACATTTGGGAGCAACCCTCACCTCAATCCTCTCCCTTCAAAGGGCGAGGAGGTATAGTTATGAAAACCATTAAACTCGACATCTACCGCTTTAACCCCGAAACCGATGACAAACCATCCATGCAAAGCTTTGAAGTGCCGATTGAAAAGCCTGGCATGAAACTTTTGGATGCGCTCAATTATATCAAATGGCATTTGGATGGCTCGCTTACCTATCGCCGCTCATGCGGTGAAGGTGTATGTGGCTCGGACGGATTAAATATCAATGGTGTAAACGGTTTGGGATGTATCACGGCGATTGAAGGTTTGAAGCAGCCCATCAAAGTGCGCCCGCTTCCCAATATGCCTGTCACCCGCGACTTGGT
>NVSF01000006.1 GCA_002401135.1 Zetaproteobacteria bacterium | reverse complement strand
ACTAATACTAGTACTAGTAGAAAGATCATTTACGAAGACAAACGGCTGCAATAAAGAATCAAGCCACAAAAGATATAACTAACATTGGCTAAGCAAATACGGGCCTAAAAAAACTACGCTCATAACTCACAATACAGTTTGTTTCTTCTGCGAACTGAAAAGCTTTTATACACTCTTGATCATCAAATGATTTAATTCGATATTCCTCGTAAGCAGCCAAACTTGGAAACGTAAATAACGCCAATGCAAGATTGTTTGCACCTTCCGATGGCAAAAAATAACCATTGTGCTGACCACCAAATTTCTCAACCAGTGGGATCCACATTTTAGCGTACGCTTCAAAATCTTTAACCTTTGAAGCGTTAATCACATATCTCAAATAACAAGTAACCATATATACCAACTCCCTTTTAGTAATGCTTATATTTCCCGTTTAATTGTGGTGATATTAAATCAAATTTATTCAACATCTACGCTCAATTTTTATTGTATAGGATCATTAGGTGCGTAAACAACTAAGCCATTTCACGCTTGCAGTTAAGCGATATTCAAGTGTATCACCTGATTGCGCAGTCGCTGTTGTAGCAAACGCGACAACACCTTGTGTCACATTACGAACTTCTTTCAACAACGTTACATTTGGCGAAAGCACAGTTGTAATCGTTTCATTCAATGCACCAGCACTGGTATTGTATGTTACAGTTGCCCCAGCAGGACCTTGGGTCACAGCAGTGGTTGTACCCGTAAGGTTCACAGTATGTGTACCATTAACACCAGGAACGTTTGGTACAGTCACAGTCACCACAACAGTAAAGGTTTGCACCTCACCAACTTGAGTACCCGCAGCAATTGCACCAATGGCAATCACAGGAGAAGCACCAACTGGTGTTACCGCGATAACTGTTGATACTTCAGCGTTGGTTGTAGCGCCAGGCGTGTTGGCAATTGTACCTGATGTAATACCAGCCACGTCGATAGTATATAAGTTACCACCAATATTGATGACATCACCATCTGCTAGATTTGTTTCAGAACCAGCAGGAATCACAATGGTGTTTGCCACTGTATTGGCTGCAGTGGTCACCGAACCACCCAATGTTAAGCTCGTAGCAATCCCAGCTGTGTTATTCACATCCAAAGTWGCTKGACCASTCATACCTACTTGGCTTGTGTTTGCACTAAATGCAAATACATCCGTACCATTGGCTGTATTGGTTACAGTATATGTATACGTATGTGAAGCATTTGCATTCACCGATTGCGCGACTGAATCCACATTAATTGTAGGTGCAGAAGCGATTGTATTCACAGTCACATCAACAGATGAAGTTGCCGAACCACCTGTAAATGTAAGCGTTGCAGCATTGTGAATCGTTGATCCACCTGCTGTGATGATAGCGTGCGCTGTGCCACTTGCTGCCARAAGCAGAAGTGATGCAGTGACAGCCATCAGTCCWTTTTTCATTATNTTTTTCATTTTNATTNCTCCTCYGYCTTTAAGGTTGACAGCACCTTGGAACAAACTCAGACAAATGCGGTTAAACAACAAAATCATTTTTGTCGCTCAGCGCCGCATTTGCATAAGATTTAAAAAAATCAATCAATCGTGACTTGATAGAACAGCACAGAAGTTGCACCTGGCAAAACCGTACCTAAATTCAATGTTGCAGTTGTGCCTGTGAAGTCATACGGCTCTGGGCCATCAACTACATCAGTCAATACAGTGTTAGCTACATCCGCATAAGTCGTAGCGACTGTGTTCGACTTGGCAGTGCCTGCTGTGTATGTGGTATACAAAGGCATAGGATCGGTTACRACAACAGATGTTGCATTACCTGCACCACCRTTGTTKACYGTAATACGATAGGTCAATGTATCACCTGGTTGACCCGTAGCTGTTGCTCCAAAGGCACCGCCTGGATTAGCTGTTTCGTTATACACTTGTTTGGTAATGGTTAAAATAGCACCATTAAAAGTAGTCACGATTGGGTCCGTTGTCGTAATTGGTAACGCAGGGCCAGGGGGATCCGATGTTTCCACTGTAACAGTGACAGGTACTGTACCGTCGCCAGAAGCAGGACCAGCCGTTGCAGTCACATCAACAGTGAATGTAGCTTGTTCACCAACCACATTACCAATTTGAGCAGTCAAAAGAGGTAACGTCGGAGCARKGTTTGAACCCGCAACATTGGCAATCAATGTAATGGTTACGGGAACTTCAGGTGTCGTTGTACCTGCAATACCATCAGTGCCAGACACGTTGGTATGACTTGCTTGATTATTGGCTGAGATTACTGAAATTTCATAATCAATACCACCAACCACTACAATATCACCCACAAGTAAGTYCGTATCCGAACCTGCTGGAATTTCAATGGTAGAWGCWGTTGGTGCAGCCGTAATCACTGATGCACCCAAAGTAATGGAAGCCACAGAAGGTGTAACCGTTATACCCGTTGCATTGGTTGAAGCTGGATTAACAGGCGTAGTGATTGGATAAGTATCCGAACCATTTGCGTTTGCCGTAATCGTATATGTATATGTTGCCGTACTACCCGAAGCCACTGCTTGATCAGCAGGTGCTGTTAATGTTGGTGCTGAAACCACAAGGTCAACGGTAACACTTGAAGTGGCCGTTTCAGCATAAGATGTTGTACCCGATGCATCTTGATAGTTCACCGTGACAACATTGAGGATTAGTGCGCCTGCACCCGTGTTTGCCGATGCGGTTTGCGGCATAGCCACAGAAACAGCAACAACAAGAGCTACGGCAGCRAACTGCAWCRTCCCTTTTRTTRTRTTTGATATGTTTTTCATATCCTTTCTCCTTTTTTCATCCGAAGATGTARTTRTTTRCCCGTAGGCATTGTGRTTAAACTTGAATGACTGCGTCCCTCACGCAGCTAGAGTGAAAAGCAAACAAGACAACACTCGCTCGCTAAARARSCTCAGAGGGCATTCATGGTGGACCTTCYCGTATTGCAYAMAMTCTATTTTCTYTCTYTCTGTTTGRTAAAATAATTGCATTCATGGATAACCGCCTATTGCACACGAACGCGAAAGCTAGCTACACCACTTTTACCAACACCAACTTCTTCAACYGCCCAACGAATATCGGTATAYTGTTCTGGTGAAGCTTCACGCTTCTCCRCCTTACCTTTTACGYCCACYTCATAGCGCAATAGACTTGGCTCATTGAATGTTTTTCCGCCATCCACTGAAAAAGTAATCTTCGCACCTGGYCCATAAGCCGAATCAAGTACATACGCAGTGTCTTTTGGAATGGGGTTGTTGACCTTAATATCTTTAGCAGCTTCATCGCCTACATTCTTGTACGTCAGCGTATAAACCAGCACATCGCCAGGRAGCACTTCACTTGCAATAATACGTTGCTCAACTTTYTTGCCACTCTTCTCGACCAGCACAACCTTTTCAGCCGTAATATCAATTTTTACATCTGGTGCTGCCATCGCATATGCTGGCAACATCATCATCGCTAAAGTTAAAAAATATTTCATATCATTCTCCTTTTTTATCACCCTTGTGATTAACTACTTTCATCCAAGAACCTGCCTTCTTGCGGCACTCTAAAAAAACACTTTTTACCATTATCCTTATCATTCCCAGTTTACCGCCAGTATCTCTTCTACTTTTCTCATCTCTTTTCTACTCTCTAAACTGAACAGTACATCTTGGGTTAYAAATGGTCATTTTTATTAAAAAAAACAGTAAGTTGAGCTACTATTAATACTTCAATTTATGTCCATCCTTACATCATTTTTAAACACATTTCTCCACACCTTGAAAATTTTTGTGACCTTAGTTACCATCTATTCTAGCATTATCAAACACTTAGACCACATATCTAAAGGATTAATCCTTTTTCAACTTGCCTTCTAGCGACATGCTTGCAAAATGGTTCAAACTTTGGGAAAAGAGGGGTGATAAACCGTGTCAAAAATCCTCATTATCGATGATCATCCACTCTTTCGCGATAGTCTTTCAGGCATCTTGAAGAAAGAAAAATTTAAGGATGAAATACCACAAATATTTCTCGCTGAAGATGCGGCTAGCGCATTAAAAATCATCCATAAAAATAGTGATCTAGACATGGTATTATCCGATATTGATATGCCTGGCATGGATGGTTTAACACTACTCCAGCAAATCAAAACTTTTTTACCCAACACCACGATTGTCATGATTTCTGGCTCTGAAAGCCCCGCTGATGTGCAAAAAGCGATTAACTTTGGCGCAAAGGGGTTTATTCAAAAAAGCAGTGAAACGTCCGTTTTACTTGCCGCATTACARCTTATTTTAGCTGGTGGGACATACATTCCACTACTGATGCTTGAACAACAAGTGGCTAGCATACAGCCTCGCCAAGAAACGGCATCGTTAACGCCTCGGCAGATGGATATTTTACAGTATTTACATCAAGGTCAGCAAAAKAAANGTTAWCGCTTATGAGCTTGATTTGAGTGAAGCAACCGTCAAGGTACATGTGCGTCATATTTTCTCAGTATTGGGCGTAAAAAACCGAACCCAAGCTGTGCAAAAAGCTTTGGAACTGGGTATTTTATGACACTGTTTTCAATAAGCATATGCCTTGCTATCATTGTCATGCTTTATCTTTATTGGCGCAGGGTGCAAGAATGCAAACACCTTACAAAACAAATTTTTGAGCTCAGCAAGCAAAACAAAGAAAGTGTGGCTAAAAAAACCAAGTTTCTTGCCACTGCCAGCCACGACTTACAACAGCCACATCAAGCTTTGGGGCTCTTTCTTGCATCCATTAACCCTGAATACCTTGATTTAGAAACCACCAATATCATTAACAAGGCTAAAGATGCTCACGCCACGACATCCAAATTACTCAACCAATTGCTTGATATTTCCAAGCTAGACACAGCCGAAAAACCAAAACTTCAACAACTTGCCCTGCATGAACTCGTGCACAATATCGGCATGAAATTTATGCCTATCGCAGCTTCATACGGYGTTGAATTGAGAATTTGGCAACGTGATGCTTATGTGCAAACTGATGCTATTATGTTGGAACGTATGCTCACCAACATTTTACTTAATGCTTTTCGTCAYGCGAAAAAAGCCAATGTACTCCTCGCTATTCGCAAAAAAARCATTGATGGTGAGCCCCATTGGCAGATTGAAGTGTACGACACTGGCATCGGCATCCCTGAAGACAAACAACAACTTATATTTCAGGAGTTTACCAAACTTTCCAAGCCCGAACTTTCACCCACAGGGCTTGGGCTTGGGCTGGCAATCGTTAAACGGTTAAGTGATATTTTAGAACACCCTGTGGGTCTTCGCTCCCGCTTTGGGCGAGGCTCTTGTTTCTTCATCACTTTAAAAGCCGAAGAGTCACCGCAACCCATGCTGGAAGAGCCTGTGATTGACAGTGTTATTCGTCAACGTTTGAAGGTTGCTGTTATCAATGAAAATACGATGCTTAGAGACAGCTTGAARACACTTCTAGCCTCATGGGGTTGYCACGCGAAAGCTTTCAACTCTTCAAACARYGCCTTGGAKCTTATCCGTTCAAAACCTTGGTATCCTGATGCTATCATTGTCGATGGAACACTAGAAACCACACAACTTAACTTGCAAGATATCCAAGACATTCGTGAGCTATCAAGGCAAGATATGCCCATGATTCTAATTACCAAAGAGACGAACAACACCTTTGCCAGAGAGGCGCAAGAGTTTGGCTTCACACTGCTGCACCACCCTATCCAAGCCAGTATTTTGCGTGATATTTTAGGCGAGCGTTAAATGTTAAAAAACAAAGACTTACAAAACCTCTTTGAGCTTTCCGAAGGTGGTCTGCGTAAGCATTTATCTGCGCTACATGCTTCTGAACTTGCAGAGCTCGTGCTTGGTTGTCGCAAAGATGAAGAGCGACTGCAACTCATTTTAGCCATTCCTGAAGAGCTGCTTGGCGACACTCTTCTTGAGCTTCCCGAAGGCATGAAAGATGATCTTTTATCCAAGCTCAACACCCGTGACATTGAAGAAGTTGTTGAACATTTGGATTCTGATGATGCAGCAGATATTTTACAGTCGGTTACACCTGAAATCGCCGATGAAGTCATCAAAGGTTTAGACCCCGAAGATAGACGCGGCATTGAACCGCTTATGGCACATGATGAAGAATCTGCTGGCGGTTTGATGCAGGCAGAGCTTTTCAAGGTTAGAGATGACTGGAAGGTGGAAAAAGTGCTCTCTGTACTTCGTCGTTGGGGTAAAGACATTGAAAATTTAACCTATATTTATGCGGTGAATCAACACGACAAACTCACGGGTGTTGTCCCACTTCATTCCTTGCTGTTTACTGAGCCTGACGAAAAAATATGGCGCATTACCGACGCTGATTTCCCATCCGTTTTGGTGGATGAAGACCAAGAAGAAGTTGCACGAATCTTTCATAAATATGATGTTTTGGCGCTGCCAGTTGTAGACAAAAAAGGTGTGTTGGTTGGTCGCATTACTGCCGATGACATTATTGACGTTGTACACGAAGAAGCCACAGAAGATATGTTCCATTTGGCAGGATTATCCAACCAAGACGACTTGGCAGAACCTGTAGCTATCACAGCATGGCGGCGTGGTGTTTGGCTGATGTTCAACCTTGTCACAGCAGTGATTGCATCACTTGTTATTGCTCAATTCCAAGCCACCTTAGAACAAATCGTAGCATTGGCTGTGCTGATGCCCATTGTTGCCAGCATGGGCGGCATTGCAGGCACACAAACCTTGACTGTGATGGTACGCGGCATTGCCTTGGGGCGCGTCACTTTCAGCAACGCCAAACGTACTTTAATTAAGGAGGTTAGCGTGAGTATTGTGACTGGATTAAGCTTCGCCCTTCTTGTTGGTCTACTTGCCAGCACTTGGTTCCCTGAATATGGCACAACACTGGGTCTCATCATTGCCGCAGCCATCATGATTAATCTACTCGCCGCAGGTTTTGCTGGTGCGCTGATTCCGTTAACACTGCAACGTTTGAATATTGACCCTGCCTTGGCATCAGGTACCATCTTAACAACCGTCACTGATGTCGTCGGTTTCCTCGCATTCTTGGGGTTAGCCACCATCTACTTGCTATAACAACCGATGAAATATTTACTTTTCTTTTTTTGCCTCATCTTTTCTACGTCATCTTACGCAGAAATTTACACCTACAAAGATAGCCAAGGAAAGTTTTACTTCACCGACAACCAAATGGATGACTCCTACCGTTTATTATCAGTGTTTCGCCAGCATCTGACCCGCCAAAGCAGCAACGGTTACAGTTTAAACGCTTACCAGCACAATAAAGTCACATTTTTACCCATGATTAACGCAGCCGCAAAACAATATCAAATTGACCCCAATTTATTACACGCAATCATTGATACAGAATCAGCGTTTAACCCACGCGCAGTATCCAGAGTCGGTGCAACGGGGCTTATGCAATTGATGCCCAAAACGGCAAAAGGTTTGGGTGTGAAAGACAGCTTTAACCCTGCACAAAACATTCATGGCGGCACACGTTATTTTAGCCAGTTACTATCTCGATTTGATGGCAAGAAAAGGCTTGCCCTAGCCGCCTATAATGCAGGCCCTACAGCGGTGGTAAGAGCGGGGAATAAAATACCTAACTACCCAGAAACAAAACGTTATGTTGAGAAAGTTTTAACCAAATACAACACCCTTAACCAGCCTTAGGTTACTTTCTTTAACTTACCCTGCAATAGTATTTCTATTTCATTGGCTGAAAAACCTGCCTCTTGCCGCGCCTCGATATTGTATGGGCCATAAATACCTTWAGGAAAGTGTTTATCAACCAAAGTAAAGAAAGTTTCGTCAGGTTTTTTTCCTTCTTTTTTGCACAAATGATGAAACCAGTGTGTGCCTACTTCAACATGCCCTATTTCATCGGCAAAAATAATGTCTAAAATCGTTGCAGCATGGTTGTCCCCTGCTTGTTTTAACTTTTCTTGAATGCCTGGGGTGACATCCAACCCACGCGCTTCCAAAACGCGCGGCACAAGTGCCATACGCTCCAATACATCATGCGCTGTTTTCTCTGCCATTTCCCACAAACCTTGATGCGCTGGATAATCACCATAATCAGCCCCCAAGAAGCGTAAATGCGTTCGGATGAGCTCAAAATGATAAGCTTCTTCGTCAGCAACTTGCAGCCAATCGGTATAATATGCTTCAGGCATGTCTGGAAACCGCTGTACAGCATCAAGCGCCAAATTAATCGCATTAAACTCAATGTGAACAATGGCATGTATCATAATCATTCGACCTTCAACACTGCCAAACCCTCGTTTACGCACCTTCAAAGCACCCACCAATACTGGCTTTTCAGGGCAACCATTGCTTGAGCTGGATAGCGGCTCGCCAAAGTGGGTTAAAGCTTGTTTCATACTTACACGTTCTTGGCGCACCTCTTTTGCCAAGCTGTGTACAAGCTTTAACTTCTCATCCACATTGGATGCAAGCAAACAGGCTCGCGTTCGTTCAAAAAAATCATCCACTTGCAACCTCTCCAATTCATCCTTGTGACAACGCCAAAGTCACGTCACACTCGCCCTCATGAGCAACGCGCAGCATAACCTAAATTCAAAGCAGCAACGAGAAAAACAACGTGCGCTTGCCTTAGCGGCACTAACGCAAGTCACCAGCCTTATTGAAAACATTGCCCATGAAGGCAAGCTCGAACACCAACGCTTCGCCTGCTGTATGGATGCATTTTTTGACCCAACCTACCTTGGCGAGCGCAGCTTTTATGCGGGTGCTATTCAAGCCAAGCGTATACTACAAGGGCAAGATATTGCTCATGCTAAAACTATTTTAACCCATAGTGCAGCACTGATTACTTTGGAGAAAAAGTTGGCTAAACAGCCGCAAGCTTTGCAACATATTGAACAAAGCCTAGCGCGCGTTGAAAAACAAATTCAATATTTCAACGACCCTTATCATGGCAATATTATCGCTGCAATCGCCCACCTTTATGGCGAAACAGTCAGTCAAATGACACCGCAACTGATTGTTCGCGGCAAGCCCGAACATTTAACACCCGCYAACAAAGAAAAAATACGCTGTTTRCTCTTTTCTGGTATTCGCGCAGCATGGATATGGCGAATCAATGGTGGCAACACATTACGCCTTGTTTTTGGTCGTAAAACACTCATCCGAGAGCTTGAAAAAATACGGCTCACCACATGAAACCCATGATWCGCATTTTGGGCATTGACCCTGGTTCGCGCAAAACRGGCGTGGGCATTATTGATGTTCAAGGCAACCGTATTCGTCATGTACACCACCATGTTATTCAATGTGGCACGGGTGAGTTCACAGCGCGTTTGGGYGTGTTATTTCATGAATTATCCAACATCATCAATATTTACCAGCCATCTTGCGCTGCCATTGAAGATGTTTTCGTGTCCAAAAACGTATCTTCTGCACTCAAACTTGGACAAGCCCGAGGCGCACTCATTGCTGCTTGTTGCCACGCTAAACTTAAAGTCGGTACGTACAGTCCAACGGCTATCAAGTCTGCAGTGGTCGGGCATGGACGCGCTGACAAAGCACAAGTCCAACATATGATTAAAGCCCTGCTCAAACCACCACTTCCCCTACCCGAAGATGCTGCCGATGCACTTGCCGTGTGTATTTGTCATGCCCACCACGCACCGCTTCAAGAAAGGATAAAAAGTAAGGGTTTGTGATGTGGCTCGCTTGACTTTAGCTGACGAATACCAACACTCTGCAAACACTTTTTTTATAACACACTCAAAAAGAACAAAGGATAAAACTTGAGCGACAACAAAACTGAGGAAAGCATCACATTTGGTAGCAGCCCCGACTTAACCAGTCTAGGTCCATACACGATTGAGTCGCGTCTTGGTCAAGGTGGTATGGGTATTGTATATCGTGCCACGGATGAAAACTTAGGTCGCCCTGTTGCCATTAAGGTTCTCCACCCGCATTTACTTACCCATGAAAACTTAAAACAACGCTTTCGTCGCGAAGCTAGAATGCACGCCAAACTCATGCACCCAAACATTGTGACATTACTTTCGCTTTATGAGGATGATACCTATATGGCTTTGGTCATGGAGGTGGTCAACGGAGATGATTTAAAGGCGTTCTTGCGGAAAAATACAAATTTACCGATTAAAAAGAAACTTAAAATAGCCATTGAAGTTCTTAAAGGTTTAGAAGCTGCCCATGAATTTGGCATGGTGCACCGTGACCTAAAACCAGCCAACGTCTTGGTCTCCAAAAAAGGTGAGGTAAAGCTCTTGGATTTCGGGCTCGCCAAACCCGAAGAAGGTGGTGAGGATTTAACCCAAAGTGGTGCAACGGTTGGCTCTTTCCGCTATATGGCTCCTGAACAAATCCTAAACAACCCTATTGATGCGCGCACCGACCTCTATGCCTTTGGTATTCTTTTGTTTTACATGTTACTGGCTAAGCTTCCATTTGATGCAACAGGTAGTGGTGGTGAATTCGAAATCATSGWARRWCARRTGCKYRWACMWRYMMYCMRWCMACAYSMMCWYRWKGSSAKSRYKCMTMWMCMCWTMYSYMASCKSWTTCWKMWMSTSSYKGMWRWARRCRRMMYCRRTCGSSYWGRAMGKKSRKYTGMRGWTCRWSMAWKTATTGAAACCATGTTGGAGCAACTACAGTTTCTTGCCACCCCAAAAAAACAAACCCAAAAACCTATTAGAAAAAACGTATCCACCGTTCCTAAAACAAGCTCTTCATCACTCACCAACCATCAAATCGCCAAACAATGGGTAAGCTACGGGCAGTTTCATTGGCAAAAGGTCTTATCGAAGGTTTTGCCTGACATCAAAAAAGCACATGCAGATTTATCCATTATTGCCCTTGTGTTTATGGTGCTTGGATTTTCGTCTATTAGTGTTTTGAGCATGGCAGAGGAAACGGCATTACAAACACGCATAAGCCAAGAAAAGCTTGCCGCTCAAGCCAAAATAGTAGCCGCGAAAACAAAAGCTGAACAACCACCCGTTTCTCAAGAAAGTGACATTCCACTTGCCAAAGGTGAGATGCTTACGCAAGAACAAAAAGCTCAACCTATTGCTCAAGAACCCGAAAATGAAACCATAATCGCCAAGGTTGAAAAGCCGAAACCCAAGGCTGTCGTCCCAAAAGTAAAACCCAAACCCAAACCAAAGAAACGCATCATTCGACCCATTACCTACAACACCAAACATACCGTCAAACGCTCCGATAAATCCAAAGTAGGCGCAAATGAAAAACATGAGTTTCGCAGCGGTTCACACCTTTTTTACCCGAACTTGGCAGAAAAAGGCTGGTTGTCTTCATTCAAACGCGGCGAAAGTACAATTTTGTTTGATAAACCTGTATCACTCTCAAGAATCGTTATTCGTCAAGCCAGCGTTGGCAGACTGGACTTTAAACATGGCTTTGTGCAACTTGAAGTCAAACCCGAAGGTAAACGCAAATGGCGGAAAATATTCGAGCGTAAAGATGATGATGTGGATATTGCGGTCACCCTCAAATCCTTCAAAAAAGACTACCCATCCATTGAAGGGGTACGTATCAAATTCAAAACCCAAGAACCTATCACCATTGGTCCTATCGACTTATACAAATAAACATGCCTGAAATTTTAGAAGGTATTGTTGAAAAAGTATTGCCCGGTGGTGATGGTATCGTTCGCCGTGATGGTCAGAGTATTTTTATTCCCAACACCGTAGTTGGCGATACAATTAGCTATCATATTACCGATAAAAAACGTGGTGTATGGCGTGGTAAGCTTGTGGAAGTGCTCAATCCTTCACCACACCGTATTTCATCACCTTGCCCAGTTGCAGAATCTTGTGGCGGTTGTGCATTGCAAGCTATGCAGCCAARAATCCAAGCAGAGCTTAAAACATCATGGGTTACCGATGCATTTCAACCCTTCATCACCGAAAACACAGAAGTCATACCTATTCAAGCCCAAAATAATTCTTTTGCAGGGCGCAGACGTGTGCGTTGGTTTGTACAGGGCGGCAAGCTTGGCTTTCGCAAGCGGTTTAGTCATGATATTGTGCCAACAGATAACTGTGTCGCCTTGACTTCAAGTCTTGATACCTTGCGAAAAACATTGGAAGCCATACCCCTGCCTTCTCAAGTACAAAGCATTCAAGCTGTGGAACTATCCAATGGTTTCCATATCATTTTAGAATCCGAATCAACCTGCCCAACCGATTTCAAACCCGAACATACAAATAACCAGCAATGGTGGTGGCGAAACACCCAAACTTCATTCAGTAAAGCGCTGCATAAMCCTGTACTCAACTTATACGATAACATTGATTTAAAACCTTGGTTGGATGACAGCTTAGCTATTGAAATCGGTGCCAACGATTTTGTCCAAGGTCATGCTGAGGGTAATCAAACACTGATTTCACAAATACTTGAATGGTCAAAAGGCTCAAAACGTGTCGCCGATTTATTCTCAGGCTGCGGCAACCTATCCTTACCCATCGCCAAAGCATTGGGCGCTGAAATCAAAGGTGCTGAGCTTAACCCTGCCAGTGTGAAAGCTGCCAATGCCAATGCCAAGCGATTAGGTTTACATGCGAGTTATGAAGTGATGGATTTGTTGGACACGTTTAACACCGAGTCCTTTGTCGCAGCAGACACTTTAATCCTCGATCCACCCCGCAAAGGTGCTAGGCGCATTTGCCAACATATCAACAAGCTTTTCCCCAATCAAATCATTATGGTCAATTGTGATGTGGCAGCAGGCGCACGAGATGCCCAAGCCTTAGTCAAAGCTGGATTTAGACTCAAAGCCTTGCGCCCACTGGATTTATTCCCCTACACTGGGCATGTGGAAGTATTGAGTTTATGGGGAGCATGAAAGCGTACATCATCATGATTGCACTCATGTTTGCAGCATGTACGCAAGAGCAACCCCGTGATAACACCTTACGTATTGGTTTGGCTTCAGCGCCTATCAGCCTAGACCCACGCTTTGCTACCGATGCAGCATCGCACCGTGTGCAAGAGCTCATCCATTGCGGTTTGGTGCAATTGGGTGAAGATTTCCTTGCCAAACCCAGCCTTGCAACATCATGGCAACATCCCGACCCCTACACGTGGGCATTTGAGCTGGATAAAAACYATACATTCCACAACGGACAAGCTGTAACTGCCTATGATGTGGCCGCCACACTGAACGGTGTACTCAATAAAGATTTATCCAGCCCACTACGCGCTGGTTTTGCCGCCATTGCAAATATATCTGTGAATAATGATTACCATTTAACATTAACATTAAACAAGCCCGATGCATCCCTGCTCACACGCTTAAACCTAGGTATACTTCCCGCTTCTGAAGCCTATAAACCGCATCAAGCCAAACAAAATATGGGTTGCGGTGCGTTCAAGTTGAACGCATGGGGCAATACACTCAAACTCTCCCGCGTCATCCCTGATAGCAGCAGTATTCAACATATTGAAATTCTGCCCATCAAAGACCCTGTGACCCGTGTTTTGAAATTGGTTCGTGGTGAGATTGATTTTACACAAAATGACTTGCCACCCCATCTGCTACCCTGGCTGAAGAAACAGCCCAATATCAGCATCACCACGCAACCATCAACCACCTTTTCTTACTTGGGTTTGAATATGCAAGATGACATACTTAAACATATAAAAGTTAGACAAGCATTGGCATTAGCCATGGACAGAAACTTACTCAAACAAGCTTTGTTTGGCGATTTACCCACGCTGGGCGAAACCGTGCTCACACCAAACCATTGGGCAGCCGCAGATATTACCATCACCCCATTCGACCCCATCAAAGCCGAACAACTGTTGGATGAAGCAGGGTTTAAGCGCGATGCCGAGGGTGTTCGCTTTCATATCAACTATCGAACCAGCACCAACCCCACCAGACTCAGGTTGGTGACTGCCATTGCTGATGCATGGCAAAAAATAGGCGTGGATGTTTCCATTGAATCTTTGGAATGGGGCGGCTTTTATGCGCGCATCAAACGCGGTGATTTCCAGGTGTTTTCGCTGTCTTGGGTAGGTATTACCGACCCTGACATTTACCGTTGGATTTTACACACCGATATGCAACCACCCAAAGGTGCAAATCGCGGTCGGTACAGTAATCCGCAAGTGGATGAGTGGCTGGATGCCGCAGCCGTGAGCGAAGATTTGAATGAGCGCCAAGCTTTATACACTAAAATCCAACGCCAAATGGCGCAAGACCAAGTGTATATTCCGCTGTGGTATGATGCTGTGGTTGCCGTGTCGGGTGAGCGTTTGCAAGGTTTTACACCGCGCAACGACGGTAGCTTGTTACCCCTCTTACATGCCACACTAAGGAAAAAACCATGAACCCAACCGATATGATTAAACAGCTTGAACAAGATGGGAAATATAAAGTGTTGGAACGCTTGGAAGCCCCGAAAGTGTACAACCATGGTAGCCCACAAACACCGCGTATTGGCATTGTGATCGACACTGAAACCACAGGCTTGGATACCAGCAAAGATAAAATTATTGAGTTGGGTTTTGTCGCCTTTGAATACGATGCTGGTTCAGGTTTGATTTATCGAATTTTGCATAACTATGCTGGTTTTGAAGACCCAAAAGAGTCGCTTTCTGATATTGTAAAACAAGTGACAGGTATCAGCGATGATATGTTGGTGGGTCAAAGCTTGGATGATGATGAAATCATGGCATGGCTCAACAAATCCAGCTTAATTATTGCCCACAATGCATCGTTTGACAGGCAAATGCTTGAGCGCCGCCTGCCCCAAATATCGGGTACCAACTGGGCATGCACATTTAATGACATCAACTGGCAAGAAGAAAATATTGCTAGCCTGAAACTGGATTATATCGCTTATCGCTTGGGTTATTTCTTTGCAGGGCATAGAGCCGTTAATGATGCCGAAGCCACACTTCATTTATTAACCAAAACCCTGCCCGATACGGGCAAACTCGCYATGTCCGAACTTTTGGCACATGCCAGAGAAAAAAGCCGMAGRCTSTTCGCCGTGGGCGCACCGTTTGATAAAAAGGATGAGCTGCGCGAACGTGGTTATCGTTGGTTAGCAACCTATGCCTATGTAGACAATCGTGGTAGCAACAAAAAAGGCGTGTGGAGCAAAGCTGTGCCCGAATCCGACATTGCCGATGAAGAAACATGGCTCACTAAAAATATCTATAATGGCAAAACCTCACAACTCACCTATAATGACATTACCGCCAGCAATCGTTATTCAATAAAGGAATTTCAATGATACAAAGCTTGTCATCCCATAAAGAAAGCATCCGCTCTATGCTATTCTTAATCGTTGGTGTCCCTATCTTTTTGTTGCTCGATAGTGAACACGGCGATGCGCTCGTCGGCAATGGGCAGTGGGTCGCCAATATTTTAGTGTTCCTCGCTTTTATTCGCGCTTATCGCAATGGCACACAAAGGGTTCGCAATGTATTATTAATTGGGGTTATCGTTGGTCTTTTGGGTGAGTTCCTCTTTTCAAGGGTTTTGGGGATGTATCATTATCGCCTCGATAATATCCCGCTTTGGCTCGCCTTTGCCCACGGTCTTATCTTTGCTTGGACACTTAAAATGGCTAAAAAACCATTCCTTCAAGCCTATTCAAAGAAAGTTCAAGCTGTATTACTTATAATTTCAATAGGTTACAGTATTTTTTGGCTTATTTGGGCAAATGATGTTTATGGTTTTATCACAGCAGTTGTTTTTATGCTGATATTATTCTTTACTAAAAAATCACGCTTGTTTTTCCTCATTATGTTTGTTGTGGTTTGCTATATTGAACAAGTCGGCACAGTCACAGGATGCTGGCATTGGCCACCCATAGCACTGGGTATGGTTGAATGGTTGCCTAGTGGCAACCCACCCAGCGGCATTTCAGTATTCTATTTCCTATTTGATGCGGTCGTATTTTGGATATATTTATATATATTACACCCCAAAGTACGCTTGCGTTATCAACGTAAAAAACTTCGYAAGTAATGGTGTTCAACTATTCATCACCATTCCGCACTTGATGCGGAATTTAGTCTCTCTAAACAATATGGATGTTGTATCAAATACCGTATGACATGATAAACGRGKGTTGGAAGTTTCCATAAACCTCGCTAATGTAAACCCATGCCCATAGAAATTTACCCCAGTTTTTACCTGCCGATTGAGCGTGTGGATGGTATTGGCCCTGTGGCTGCGAAAAAACTGCAAGCTTTGGGTTATTCAAGCTTGGGTTCGTTGTTGTTTCATTTACCCAAATCATGGATAGATGACCGCACCATCACCCCCATCAACATGCTTCAAATCAAGCAAGAAGCGCGCATCCAAGGCAATGTCGAAAGTCGAAGAAGCAGCGGGTTTGGTCGCAAAGCAACAGTGCATATCACCCTTGCTGATGAAACAGGTGCAAGCATTCAATTATCTTTTTTCCATGCCAATTATATGATGAGCGATGCCCGTTTACAGGAAGGGCAAAGCATCACAGTACGTGGCACACCTGATAAATGGGGAAACAAGTGGCAAATGACCCATCCTGATTGGTCACCTGTGGATAGATTTCATGCAGGCTGGGTGCCTAAATATGCCTCGCTTGCAGGGTTTAACGGTAAAAAAATTGGTGGCTGGATTAAAAAARCTTTGCAACTGGTGGCAAGAGAAGCGCAAAGCCCGTTGGACACACACTTAGCTGACCAACCAACCTTAATTCAAGCCCTTAAAACCATACATACCAATGAAAAATATGCGCCTGATTCACCTGAAATGTTGCAAGCATTAACACGGCTACAACTTGAAGAGTTATTGGTGTATTTACAGCTTATGCAAAACCAACGCAAACAAGCCGAAGTCGCCACCAGCCCATTAAACATCACAGACAAAGAACAAGCCTTTATCACATCCTTACCCTATGAACTTACCGATGGTCAAAAACACGTCTGGCAAGAGATTGGCGTTGATTTGGCTTCAGGCAAACGTATGCATCGCTTATTGCAAGGCGATGTTGGTGCGGGCAAAACTTGGATTGCAGCGCTTGGTATGGTGAGATTGGCAGCCTACGGCAGGCAAAGCGCTATCATGGCGCCCACTGAAGTGTTGGCGCAACAACATGCCGAAACCTTGAAAGAACTCTTAGAACCCCATTATATCAGTGTAGCATTACTCACAGGCAGCACGAAAAAACGCGAACGCAACCAAATCCTCAAAGCTTTGGCGGCTGGTGATATTGATGTGCTTGTGGGCACACATGCCCTACTCACCCATGATGTGGTGTTTCAAGACCTCGGGCTTGCCATGATTGATGAGCAACATCGCTTTGGGGTGCAGCAGCGTTGGGCGCTCAGTGAAAAGAATGATAAACAAGCCGTGCACTTGCTTGCCATGACCGCCACTCCTATTCCGCGTTCTTTGGCTCTCGCTTTATACGGCGATATGCACCTAAGCATTATGCAGGGCTTGCCCAAGGGTAGAAAATTGATTGAAACACGCATCATTACTGAACAAAAACTACCTGCGCTGGCTAATGCCGTAGAACGAATGCTCAAGCAAGATGGCAGAGTGTATTGGATTGTGCCGCGCATTGATGAAGATGAGGATATGATTAGCGTGGATAAACGCTTAGAAAGCCTAAAACAACGCTTTCCACAAGAAAATGTATTGGGCTTGCATGGCAAAATGAAGCCCAAAGCCAAACAGGAAGCCTTATCTTCCTTTGCTGATGGCAGTTGCAAGCTTCTTGTCTCTACAACCGTCGTTGAAGTGGGCGTGGATGTACCTGAAGCACGGGTGATTGTGATTGAACATGCCGATATGTATGGCTTAGCGCAATTGCATCAGCTTCGAGGGCGCGTAGGTCGCTCGGATGCGCAGAGCTTTTGTATGCTTATCCCAAGCAAACAAGCCAGCCCAACAGCAGCAGAGCGGTTGAGCCTGATGACTACATGCCATGATGGTTTAATGCTTGCTGAAGCGGACTTAAAACATAGAGGTGCAGGTGATGCTGTGGGCACACGTCAAAGTGGTGAAGCTGGGTTTAGGTTAATCGACCCATCATTGGATGTGGAGCTGATTCGACATTGGGGCACAAGCGCCATCATTTCGCAAATTGAAGTAGCAGAAGATATACTACACTTCTGGCGACCGCTTGCCGAAGAAGTGGATTGATTCGATAGGGTTGAGTTAAAAATACCGTAAAATAAAACTACTCTTTATCATCTGGTACGTGTTTCAAAATCACAGCTTTACCTTCATCAGACATACTATTCCAGACCGTGCTTTTTTCTTCATCATTCAACACGCCGTCTGCAAGCTGAATGATTGCGCCAGTATGGTCTTCCTGCATAAAGCTGTTCCACAAACTAGTCACCAAAACAATGCTCATCGAACCCACAAGCGCCACCAAAATAATGATGCGCTTTTGTTTTCTTCGTAATCGTTTCGGTCTTGAACTTCTATCCCAACCCATACGGCAAGTTTAACAGAGAAACTTTCAAACAACAAATTTGTGAGTCACGTCACAAAATCCACTGCTGCTTTTCAACAACAGTGGTTAAGGAAGCWCTGAACAAGTCATGAACGCATATATTGTGTCCAGTGCATCCAAACTCCGCGTTGTGAGTTTGAGCAATAGCCATGCTATTCCATGCAACTCACGCCTAGGTTTTGAATGCCCTGAAATACAATCTGCTTCATCCAGACTTATTCAGAGCTTCCTTAATTACTATGAAAACTAAGCTTTGCCTTTCTCTGCTTGTTCTTTGGCAACTGCCGCACGAACTTCATCCATATCRATSTCTTTRATTTGKKMAAYYAARTCTTTRAGTGCRGGTTTTGCCAATGCGCCWGCTTGTGAAAAAACGACRATATTATCRCGAATCACCATYAATGTTGGGATRGAGCGGATATTAAATTGTGCGCCAAGYTGTTGCTCAACTTCRGTGTTTACCTTGGCAAACAATACATCAGGGTAAAGCTCRGAKACTTCTTCATASGTTGGTGCGAAAGATTKACATGGACCACACCATGGYGCCCAAAAATCAAYAATCGTAACCGCGCTACCATTTACTTTTTTCTCGAAATCTGCCGCTGTTAATTCAACTGTTGCCATCACTATTCTCCTGTGAATACATTATCATATCCTAATATATAAGGTCTTGTTWTAGAAATTCAAGTCCTTGTGTTTATTTCATCGCAAAAGCCAAGCATATCTTGCATGGTATTGCTCCACCTTTGCTTTTGTTTATCGCTTAAAGACTTGTCACCGTAATGCTGCATGTCATGTAGCATACCCAACACAGACCACTTCCCACCTTCAATACGTTGCAACCAATGGYRCACTGTCTCCCCTGCTTTTCKCYCCAAACCAACATCTGCCAAAGTTCGCTCTAGATTGAGCCAGCTTTCATCAGCCTTCACCTGTTCTTCTTGTTGAAAAGACTGCGTTTTAACACGTCTTAACACACGAACCGCAAGAAAAACAAACAATACCAACAACAAGGCATACCACCATGTTTTCTCAATCTCACTATCCCCATAGCGCCATTTTTTAAAGGCAAATCCAACATTTGAAAACCAATCCCAAAGCCCTTGCAGTTGGCTTTGATTGGCATTTTCCAGTGCAAACCAATTCGGTGGCGTGTTATCCACGGCTACCCATCGCCCATCCACAAGCGCAATAACCCAAGCATGAGCATCCCGACCTCGCACCACATACATTTTATTATCAGCATCCCATTCCGACATATTGTAACCCAAAGCATAACGTGCAGGGATTCCCAACTCCCGTAAAACCAACACTGTTGCCGTTGCAAAATACTCACAATGCCCTTGTTTATCCTCAAGTAAAAAGCGCGATAGCGGTGTTTGTTGATGCTTACTTTGCGGCTCTTGCAACCAAGTGGTATACATAAAATCACGCAAAAATGCTTGGTGCAAAACCTCAATCGCCTTGCTAGCCCCTTGCTCATGTTTGATTTGATAAAGATTGTGTGATTTTGCAAATTGGGCAACCGCTGAAACTTCATGTTTAGATACATCCAAGTCACTGCGCTTTATCGCAGTATCCAACGCATAACCTTGCTGATAATACACATCATACGCTGCAAACGGCGGCAGCCCTCGCGCCTCAAAGCGACCACCTTGGGTTTGTTTTAGGCTTTCAACATCTAGCCCCTCAATACGTGTCGCCAATGGAGGTAAAACCAAAGCATGTTTATCACCTTCAAGGCYTTGATAAACACGCATGTGTTGTGTCCCCTCTCTATCTTGRCGCAACTGCCAAGCTTCACGCTCAAAAGGAATGATTTTATCTTGCCATGCACCGCCARNCCATKYKKSYSSRMKMTRSSSYWKRKWTKTGCMTKSSMRKWWWWWTMRSGRTTYYRWMAWRRKTTRWTSMGKWTGCACACGAAACACGATGTCATCGGATAACTTCAACCGCCCAACCTCACCAATGGCTGTGCTGGCTTTGTTGCCATCATTGTATGCCAACAACCACGTGTTGAAACGTGCTTCAATGCGCTGTTGCACATCTTGCGCCCCATAAACCAGCACAAGACCCAACATTTCTGCAARCAAAAACATCGCCACCAATGCTAAACTTCGRCTGGCTTGTTGATGATGRTTGATGATGAGCAACAACGCCAACAAAAGTGCGGATGCACCCGTGAAATACAGCAAGTTTTGATGCGCCAATGCGCCTGCGCTAAACAAACATACAAAAACAAACAGGCTGGACATGTCAAACCAAGGTGTGTTTTGCTGTTGACGCTGAAAAA
Source organism: Zetaproteobacteria bacterium (assembly GCA_002401135.1). Taxonomy (GTDB): domain Bacteria; phylum Pseudomonadota; class Zetaproteobacteria; order Mariprofundales; family Mariprofundaceae; genus Ghiorsea. The sequence continues at coordinate 3,507 of NVSF01000006.1, read as the reverse complement.
ACAATAAGGCACTGCGTGGAATCAAACTTGTTTTGTGTAGGTATTGAAACAACAACAACGGCATCAAAGCCAGCGGAAGCAATCGAACTGTGGGTAAAATGGCTTTGGAAGCGCGCTCATCCAACCAATAAAGAGCGAAAACAGCCGCTACAATCAAAGCACACAAGTTGGCGATATGGTGGAAGGATGTGGCTTCAAAGTCGTATTGCCCGCGTTTAAACCATGCGACTGTCAGCAACAGTACAAGCAACATGCCCAACCACAACATATCCGTTTGCCAACCCCAAAAGAGCAAACTTGTCAGCAGCAGAAGCAACATGAGAAGCTGTTTCACAACCCTGCCGCCAAGTCATCCAAGTCCGCTTGAATATGCCCCAAACGCAACGCATGTAACCAAGGTTTCGCAGGTTCAACATCATCTTCGGCACAAACCAGAAGCACCATCAATGGAATCGCTAATGCCTGCAATTGATGCACAAGATCTTGCCTCGGCGCATCCCATACTGTGAGTATCAGAACGCATCCATTAATCGCTTTCGCCTGCTGCAATACCGATGTGGCTAATGATGAAAAACTCCCCGCTTCTATGGCAACAGTTGCCAATGTTTCCAACATTTGAGTGCTGTCTGCAATGGCTCTACCTGTCAGCATATGTTTTGCCTGTTTTCCTTCACCCACAAATAACAAATCCAACAACATCTCTTGGCTATGTTCTGCCATAGCAAAACCTGCCGCCACCGACACCGCTTCTTCAAACAACATATGCTGATGTTGAGGCACATCATTATCCAAAATTAAAGCCGCCCGAGAAAAGTATTCATCCTGATACGTTTTGACCCACGGTGTTTGCAAACGAGCAAGGCTTGCCCAAAAGATATGCCGCAGTGAATCGCCATCTCTATACTCTCGCAAATGGCTAAACTCTTCAGAATCACCAATATGTGAAGCTTGCGCCACCCCACCTTGTTGAAACTTTCGCTGCCCACCCCACACAAAATCTCGCGGTAATCGATATGCTTTGGGTAARACAAGAATACGGTCAACCACTTGAATCTCTAAAAAGTTATACGCTAAACCCAAAGGCTCGGGAAACCTCAGTCTTAACGTTGATAGATGAATATAACCACGCCGTAGTGGTGTGAAATCAACTTTGCAAATCCCATGTTCATCAGCTCGCAAGCCATCCATGCTTTGGCTAGCGATGGCAATGCCTTGCAACCAAGCTTTGAGCCACATAAAACGGTAATAACCTGTATGCCTATCATACCAATTTCGCGTGTCTTCAAATGGCTCCCGCGCTGCAATGAATTGCCCTACATCCATGGTAGGTGGCGTTAAACGCTCTTCTAAAGTGAATACATTCAGCTCTTTTTTTCCTTGGTTTTGTAGATGAATACGATACGCACTTGGCACACCTACCGTCGCAAAGGTTGGCACATCCCGCCGCAGCTCAAGCTTGGGTTGTATCGCCCGAAAGCTTTTGAACCACACCACCAACAATGCCAGCACAAACAACGTCAACAACAGCGCAAAAAGCTGATAAATCGAAGATAATTTGATGTTTGCGCCAAAAACCAAGGTGAGAAGCAATGCCCCAAGCACTGCCAACCCCCAAGCTGACAAACGCTGCTTAAACTTATCCGACCAAAAAGAAATCCGATGCAAACCCTGCAATAACCATGCGCTATACCGCAGCGAAAATGCTTGTCGCCATGATTTTCGTTTCATAGCTGCAACAAAGTATTCATGTTGGGATACTGGTCTGCCCCACAATTTCTAGCACGATATTGGTTGCCGTGCGCCCTTCATATTGAAGCTGTGGCTCAAGCAACAAGCGATGCGCCATCACAGGGCTTGCCGCTTCTTGCACATGGTCTGGCGAGACAAAATCTAGCCCATCCAACAAGGCTAACGCTTGTGAAACCTGCTTTAATGCCAACGAAGCGCGCGGACTTGCGCCAAGCTTGACCCCTTCGTGGTTGCGCGATGCTTGCACCAAACTCACGATATAATCTTTCATGGCATCACTGACAAAAATATCACGCACGGCTTGTTGCAATGCCAAAACTTCATCAAGGCTGACCACAGCTTGCAGGTTTTCCAAGGGGTGCGTGGCTTGTTTATCCAACATCTCCATTTCTTGCGCTTTGCTCACATAACCCAAAGCGAACGACATCATAAACCTATCAAGTTGCGCCTCAGGCAAGGGATAAGTACCATGAAATTCAAYMGGGTTTTRTGTTGCCACCACAAAAAATGGTGCGTTGAGTTTTCGTGTTTCCCCTTCWACGCTCACTTGCGCCTCACTCATGGCTTCAAGCAATGCCGACTGGGTGCGCGGGCTAGCGCGATTGATTTCATCAGCGAGTAAAATGTTTGTAAATACAGGGCCAGCGCGAAATTCAAAGTCTTGCTCTTTTTGTTTGTAAATCGACACCCCCACAATATCGCTGGGCATCAAGTCGGGTGTGCATTGAATGCGTTTAAAGTCCGCCGACACCGAACCTGCCAAAGCTTTGGCAAGCGTGGTTTTGCCTGTACCTGGTAAATCTTCAAGCAACACATGCCCACCCGCTGCAAAACTTGCCAAAAGCCAGCGAATCGCATTGCCTTCATGCTGMATCACTTTGTCTAAGTTGGTTTGAATTTTATTCAATGTTTCGTTCATTGCCTTATTCATGAAATCACCCCATTTACGCCAAATGCCAACATCACCGTCAACATAGGCACACTTGAATTGATGCGCCCATCTTGTGCCATCTTCACAGCTTCTTCGCGCGACACCCAAAAGCTACGAATATCTTCATGCTCTTCATCCAAGCCACCACCTTCAGCCACAGGTTTATCCTTATCCACAAAACCGAGATACATATACAAACATTCCGATGTGCCGCCTGGTGATGCGTAGGTTTTACCCAAATATTGCACATTTGATGGCGCATAACCTGCTTCTTCAATGGATTCACGAATCGCGCATTCCACCTTATCTTCGCCTTCAGCTAACATGCCAGCCACCACTTCAATCATCCAAGCATTGTCTTGGCGCACCGCAGGCGCAATGCGAAATTGCTCAATGAGCAACACTTCATCGTAGTGTTTGTCATACAATAGAATGGCAACGGCATCGCCGCGCTCCAACAGTTCGCGGTTTATCGTCAGCGAGCCGCCCTTGAATGTATCGTGCTGCACCGTAAACCCTTCAAACTTAAAGAAACCTTTGAACAAGGATACTTTTTCTAAAATCTTATATCTCATGGTTGTATGGCTCATGCTTCACCCACCACATGCAACATCACCCGCCGCTGCATGGGCGCATAGCGGTGTTCATACAAATACACACCCTGCCAAATACCCAAAGCTGCCCTGCCTTTGCTCACAGGAATAGTCAGCGACACAGCAGTCAGCGCCATCCTGATATGCGCGGGCATATCATCATCGCCCTCATCTTGATGACGAAAAGATGGATCGCCGTCTTGCACCAGCTTGGACATAAAGGTTTCCATATCG
>NVSF01000005.1 GCA_002401135.1 Zetaproteobacteria bacterium | reverse complement strand
ATTAAGAAAGCCGACAGTCCGGCAGTTGCCAAAGAACAAGCAGAGAAAGGCAAAGCTTAGTTTTCATAGTAATTAAGGAAGCTCTGAATAAGTCTGGATGAAGCAGATTGTATTTCAGGGCATTCAAAACCTAGGCGTGAGTTGCATGGAATAGCATGGCTATTGCTCAAACTCACAACGCGGAGTTTGGATGCACTGGACACAATATATGCGTTCATGACTTGTTCAGAGCTTCCCTAATAAACTGTCGAGCAGTTTTTGGCTTTCTTCAGGGGTATGCATTGCAGGAAGCGCCATTCATTTGAGTGAGGAAATCACGGATAAAAAAGGGTGTCATACTGAGCTTGCCGAAGCATCTTTAGATTTCTCGCCGATGCTCGGAATGACAAGTTATCTTTGTGTTTAGGTTAATGCAAACAACACTTTTTAAACTTAACACCAGAACCACAAGGGCAGGAATCATTGCGTGAAATGTCTGCTGTGCTGCTTTCGCCATCCACATAATACCAAAGCCCATCTTCTTTGATGAAATCACTGACTTCATCCAATATTTTACCTTTATTTCCGCCAACAAAGCTGGCGATAAAGTGAACTTTACCTGTTGTGTCTGTGTTTTTCCCTGCTTCTGACGATTCAATCTTTAAATCAATCCATTTTAAACCCAAACCACCTAAGATTTCCAAGTCAGGGCGCGTACTTTCATGCCAAGTGCGCCAAATATATTCGCTCAAACCCAATACAAAGGCAGCATAACGCGAGCGCATTAAAGCCTCGGCTGTGGGTGCATCCACTGTGCCATCATGATACGGCTTGCAACAGTTATCTAATGATTTTCCTGACTTACAAGGGCATGTCACGCTATTTTCAGTGCTCAATGGTTTATCTCCTGTGTTCAAAGCAGCGAAAACATGGCTGGAAGCGAAAGATTGTCAATATTGAATCGGCTTTTACTGAAACAATGGCTATTTTCAGGCGAACACTGGCATGAGGGGCTGAGCAATAATTCTTGCTTTTATTTTAGTTGACGAGTTTCTTGGGTTATATCGAATCTGCACAATTTCTTTACCTTGAGATTTCAGATACTTTTCCACATCTTCATTGTGCGGTTTTTTGCCCCAGTCTTCACCAATAACAAAAATATCAGCCTTAACTTGTTTACACACAGCGATATAATCCAACTCATGGTAGGGAAGTACAATATCGACACAGCTTAGAGCCAACAGCATTTGTATGCGTTGTTCAAGAGGGATAACAGGAACATTTGGTTTATATAGTTTAACAACCTCATCAGAAGCAACACCAACAGCAACCGAATCGCCTAAGCTGGCGCAGTGCTCCAGTAAGGCAAGATGTCCTACATGTAATAAATCAAACGTTCCAACGGTATAAACAACCATTCTTTTTATAATCCTATGATACAAATAACTTCACAGCTAGGGTAACACACATTTAAAATAAGTTGAATGAATAATTCTTACTAGGAACCAAATGACAACAAAAATCCAACAACCCACCATACTCTCTTATGCCAAAGATATTCCCAACCTTTGCTCCCTCGCAGGTTTGGCTTGCACAGTGCTTGCCATTTATTTTTGCATTCAAGGTGTGTATGCCGCTGCCATGATTGGTATGATTTGGGCGGTTGCTTTTGATTGGGCAGATGGGCTTATTGCGCGAAGAATGAAAGGGCGCACTGGTGATGATAGTAAGTTTGGCGGTCAACTTGATGTCTTGATTGATATTGTCAGCTATGGCGTGACCCCTGCCATTCTTCTTTTGAGTTATGGTGGTTTTTCTTTGGTCTATTTGGTTGGTGCATTTCTGATGGTGGCGACCAGTGCGCTGCGCTTGAGTTATTTTAGTACATTTGGTCTTGCTGGTGGCACAAAATACACAGGTTTAGCCCTTGATAACAACAGCATATTGCTTGTTTTTATTGTTTTGTTTTCAAGCTTTTTTGATAAAGATACGTTTGCTGTGATTCTCTATGTTTGTTCCATGGTTATTATCGCTTTGAATGTGTCACAAATTAAAACCTCCAAACTTTCAGGAAACCCACGGAATGTTGTGATTTTAGCGATTTATACACTGAGTATCTCCGCCATATATGGTTGGCAGCTCTTAACATCCTGATAAACTATCATCTGGTCATGATGGATACAAAACATCATAAAAAATAGGATGGATCATGAAAATCACACCCAGTGTTGTCGCGCAAAACAGTGAAGTAAATTATAAGCTTTCGCTAAAAAACACCAGTAATATAGAATCGGTAGAAGTGCTTTCGCGTGGTGATTATTACCATAAAGATAGCCTCGATTATACCATTAAAAACAGTAAGATTTTGTTTACCTATAGTATGTCTCACATTGGTGAATTTATTATCAAGGTGAATTTCACATACAAAGAATCAAAAATCGTTTGTTTGTATTGTCTTGATGATGAAATGATGAAACTCAGACCATTAAAAGGTGATTTGCATATGCATTCCATTTATTCCGATGGTAAAACAACACCTTTTGCGATGGCATTGGCATCTTTGGGTGCTGGCATGGATTTTATGAGTGTCACAGACCATGATAATTATAGCGGTTCACTTGAAGCAATAGAAAAAGTAAACGAGAATAATATTGATCTTTTGGTCTTGGCTGGTGAAGAAGTCAGCGTGGGTGGGAAAAAAGATATGTCGATTGCTTTGGGCAATGGTCATATTTTATCCATTCATGCCAATCAATCCATTGAAGATCAGCGCAAAGATACGGAAAAATATGAAGCTGAACTTCAAGAAATAAGCCAAGCYTTARAAAAAGAGGACATTGATAAAAACATTGATGTTACGCATTATGCCAAGAACATTTGGGTGATTCAAAAAATCAAAGAAGCCAAKGGTATYTCSATWTTAGCYCACCCCAAYTGGGTKTATAGGGATGGTAAATATCACCTTCACCAAGCTTTTTATAAAGAAATGTTRAAAACTTCCCAGCTTGATGGTGTTGAAGTGTTTGGTGAAGAAAAAGTTAAAGAACATAACAACATGACCCAYTTAACAGCYCTGCAAACYACCAATAAATATAAATACTTAGCACCCTTTGCCAACTCTGATGCCCATGATAGCGACCATGAAGTGGGTGATCGRTTTACGATTGTTTTYGTCAAAGAAAAATCAGCTTCAAGTATCATTGCGGCGATTAAATCGGGGCTTACCTGTGCTATTTTCAAAAGAGAAAATTACGAACATCAATTTATAGGCAAAGATGCGTTGGCACAATATGTCTACTTTTTAATCAAAGAATACTATCCTAAGCATAGCAGCCTTAAAAGCAGGCTGGCTAAGCTCTATTTTGATGAACTCATCAATGGTGAACAGTTTGAGCGTAAAATACAGATTGTTAAGCAACGCTTAGAAAGCCATAGCAATAACTTTTGGGGATAAAGCGCGTTTCCTGAATTCTAAAAAGTGAACGGTTGGTGTTTTGCTAAGTCTGCTACGGGCGTAGGCTATGGATAGAAGTTTCACTGTTTTAGGATTCTTTTTTTTTCTGTAAACACAAGCCCTAGTAAGAAGGCTTTGCAATCGTTAAGCTGCGCTGCAATGTCATATTCAGATTATAAACAACAACATATTCGTAACTTCTCCATTATTGCCCATATCGACCACGGTAAGTCCACACTTGCCGATAGGTTGATTGAAGAAACGGGCGCGTTGTCGCATCGCGAAATGAAGAAACAAGTCTTAGATTCTATGGAGTTAGAGCAAGAGCGCGGGATTACGATTAAAGCGCAAACAGCTACCCTTGAATACAAAGCCGATGATGGCGAAAAATACAAASTYAACTTGATTGATACACCAGGACATGTGGATTTCACCTATGAGGTCTCGCGCTCATTGCAAGCTTGTGAAGGTGCTTTGTTGATTGTGGATGCAACCCAAGGCGTAGAAGCGCAAACCTTGGCGAATGTTTACCTTGCCATGGAAAATGACCTCGAAATCATTCCAGTGATTAACAAGATTGACCTGCCATCGGCTGATGTGGAAGAAGCCAAACGTCAAATTGAAGATGTGATTGGCATTGATGCATCCGAAGCCATTGCTGTGTCCGCCAAGACAGGCGAAGGCATTTTAGATGTGCTTGAAGCGGTGGTAAAGCGCATACCTGCGCCTAAAAACAATGATAACAACCCTGTACGCGCATTGATTATCGATTCTTGGTTTGACTCTTATGTGGGTGCCGTGGCATTGATTCGTGTGTTTGATGGCAAGATGAAGAAAGGTGACCAAATTTGTTTGATGTCCAACGATAAGAAGTATGGCATCAATGATTTGGGTGTGTTTACACCTGCCCCCGTTTCAACAGGCGCGCTTTCATCGGGCGATGTGGGTTTTATGATTTGCGGCATCAAGACTTTAGCCGACTTGAGAGTGGGTGACACGGTCACTTTGGATAAAAAACAAGCAACAGAACAGCTTCCAGGCTTTAGAGAGCCTAAAGCCATGGTGTTTTCAGGTTTATATCCCGTGGATTCCAACGATTATGCAGAATTGCGCGACTCTTTGGAAAAACTAAACATGAATGACCCATCATTTACCTATGAAGTGGAAAGCTCATCAGCCTTAGGGCTTGGTTTTCGTTGTGGTTTCTTGGGTTTGTTGCACATGGAAATTATTCAAGAGCGTTTGGAGCGTGAATACGACCTTGATTTGATTACCACAGCCCCATCGGTGGTCTATAAAGTGACAACTACCGATGGTGAAACCAAAGAAATATCCAATCCCAGTGGTTTCCCTGATGCGTCTGAAATCAAAGAGGTKCAAGAGCCRACTGTGCTTGCCAATATCTTTATGCCTGAAGAGTTTGTCGGTGTGATGATGAAATTRTGCCAAGACAGGCGTGGTATTCAGCAGRATATGAAGTTTATTGGGCAGGGTAGGGTGATGTTGACCTACAATCTGCCTTTGGCTGATATGGTGATTGATTTTTATGATAAATTGAAGTCTATTTCACGTGGTTACGCCTCWATGGATTACGAATTGGCTGATTTTAGAACAGAATCTGTGGTGAAGCTGGATGTGTTGGTTCATGCCGAACCTGTGGATGCTTTATCATTAATTGTGCATCGCTCGGTGGCTGAAACACGTGGCAGRGCAYTGGTGAAAAAACTGCGYGAATTGATTCCACGTCATCAGTTTGATGTGCCTATTCAGGCTGCGATTGGTGGCAAGATTTTGGCCCGAGAAACAGTCAAAGGTGTGCGTAAAAATGTGACCGCGAAATGTTATGGTGGTGATATATCACGCAAGCGTAAGCTGCTAGAAAAGCAGAAGAAAGGTAAAAAACGCATGAAGGCTATTGGCAGCGTGGAAGTGCCGCAAGAGGCATTCTTGGCAGTACTAAGGCTTGGAGATGACACATGAGTGAAACCATGAAAAGTTTGGAAGAAGACATCAAACCAAACAAACCTGTGTGGCGTGAATGGATAGAGAGCATACTGGTGATTGGTATCATTGCCATTGTGATTCGTAGCTTTATCGTAGCTCCATTTGTGATTCCATCATCAAGCATGGTATCAACTTTGGAAGTTGGCGATTATTTGTTTGTCAGCAGATATAACTATGGCTTGCGTATTCCATTCACAGACATTCAATTTTTCACATCCGAAGCAAAACGTGGCGATATTGTGGTGTTTGACTATCCCGAAGATAGAAGCAAAGATTATATCAAACGTATCGTTGGTGTGGCGGGTGATGTGATTGAATACAAAGCCAATAGTTTGTATGTGAATGGCGAAAAAATGAAGCTGACATCTGATGGAATGCATACTTACGTGATGGGTGACCAATCAATGGCAGTTTCGCCGCAATATATTGAGCAACTTTTTGATGTAGAGCATAAAGTATTGCGCAAAGACTATTCGATTCGTGATGGCAAATGGAAAGTGCCAGCAGGGCATTATTTTATGTTGGGTGACAATCGTAACAATTCAAGGGACTCAAGATTTTGGGGTTTTGTGCCGCAAGAGTATCTTGTTGGCAAAGCTGTGGTGGTATGGTGGTCTTGGAATGCGGCAACGGGCTCTGTGCGCTGGGATAGATTAGGTTCACTATTAAAGTAATAGGTTATACAAGTAAGTTGTATTAAAAAAAGGGGAAGCTATGTTTAAAGTTCTATTTTGGTTTGGTTTGATTGGTGGTAGTGTGCTCGTTGCTGCACAAACTATCCCAGTATATTATAATAATATAAAAATTGAAAACACTTTCCAAGGCATTTCTCAAAAGTTAGTTCAGAAGTCAGAAGCTGATATTCGAAGTAGAATTCGAAGACTTCTAAATGTTCAAAGTGTTAATCTTGAAGTGCTTCCCGATACTTTTTTTGAAAATCTCGCCATTAAAAAAGAGAATGGTAAATTTACGTTGAGTTCTGAGTATCATGTCACTGTATGGGTATTGGGCAAACCTAAGGATATTGAAGTTGATGAACGGTATGAAGAGGAGCAAGACATTTCGCTGATTGAAAAAATAAAGCATTCAGCACGAATTGATTTTGACTTTTTACCGTTTGCAAAAACACCTTGAGCACAAAAACATTAGAAGACAAATTAGGTTATCACTTTAAAGATAAACTTTTATTAGAAAAGGCGCTTACCCACGCTTCAAAATCTCCTAACCATTTAGAAAGACAAGAGTTTCTAGGCGATGCCGTATTGGGCTTGGTGATTGCTGATTATTTGTATCATTGCTATCCCAACTTGGCTGAGGGTGACTTATCCAAAATGCGGGCAAATCTGGTGTGTAAAAGCGCATTATTACAGATAGCACAGCTTTGGAATATTGATTCTTATTTGAATGTCGGTGATGGCGAGCGAAACAAAAATGGTGGGCTTAAGTCTGAGTCTATTGCGGCAAATGCTGTGGAATCGGTGTTGGGTGCGGTATTTGAAGATGCAGGTTTTGCTGATGTTAAAACACTAATTCTTAGTGCATGGCTGCCGCTTCTTCAACATGTGCAACCCATTAACTTACGCGATGCAAAAAGCCAATTGCAAGAGTTGACTCAAGCGAAGGCATTGGGCTTGCCCAACTACGTGCTTCATGATTTAGGGGTAACCGTATCGCCACGCTTTCAAGCAGTTTGTTTTCTCAATAAACAAAAGCTTGGCGAGGGGSYTGGSAAYCGTAAAAAAGAAGCGGAGCTTGAGGCCGCTCAGCAAGCTTTAGAYAGTAAGTTCATGCAAAAAATTAGGGGTTAATGGGAAAAAGTTTCAACACTTTATTATTTTCGCCCAAAGAGCCTGCTGCAAACAATACTTCATTGCCTTCAAGCACTTCTAAAGCCCTCGCATTGCCTGCGGTGAGCACAAGTTTTGAAGCAGTATCAATGATACTAAAGCTTTGTCCTTTTTTGAGCAGAACTTCACGCAAAAGTTTGGGTTTTAAGTTTTCATCCAACTCTGAGATCTGAAGCCACACATCATTGGTTGCTGCATAAAAAGAATATGTTTTTTTCGCAATAAACACTTCTTCATTTACTTGTACTTCTTCAGGCGTAGCTGGTATCTCAACTTCAAGCTGAGCATCCGTATAAGCGTCTACGAATTCAGTTGCTAATGGCTTATCATCTATAATGCCTAAATCGCCCACTTTCTKATTTTTATTGGTGTTGTTATCGGGTGTTGAGAAATTMAGYACMGTGATAAGAATGATAAATACAGCAATCGCAACAAATGTCCATTTTCGATGCGGTGAAATAGGTATGTCCCGATAGACGACGGGTGTTTTCATTTCAAAGGACTTGCTTTTGATACGTTCAATCTCAGCCGATACATCAATGTTCAGTAAAGCAGCATACTGTTTTAGAAAACCAAGCGCATACACCTCACCAGGTAAATTTTCCCAGTTGCCACTTTCCAAAGCCATAAGAAAGGTCTGACTAAATTTAAGCTCTTTGATAACGTATTCAGGTGTTAAACCACTTTCTTCACGGGCTTGTTTGAGTTTTTCTCCAATTTCGCACTGCAATGCCTCCTTGGCAAAGGTGCTTTCATCAACTTCATTTTCGGCAGGTGTGTTATTCATACGCATTAACCTTTATCTAGAATAATAAGCTCATCTTTCGCCCATGCTTGCTGCAATGGGTCAGATGTTGTTTCAATAAATTTTTGTATGTAAAGGCGCAGCAACTGTTTGTTATCTGTACCTTTGAGTAGTAAAATAAGTTCATGTAATGCGTCTTGGTTGGCAGGTTCTTTTCTAAGAATAGTCTCATAAAGGGCTTGTGCATAATTGGGTCGGCTAAACTTGGTGTATGCCGCGGCTTCTTTCATTTGAGGATATGTCCAGCTTTTGGACAACATACCTGCTTTGCGGTATGACTGCACTGCTTGTTCAAGGTTGTTTAAGCCAACAAAAGCATCCCCCATATTAACGAAAACAAGGTCTTGATTGCGATATCTAGGATCTTCGAGGGCAAGGTTAAAGTTTTGAATGGCTTGTTCATAACTACCCAACTCTGTGAGAAGGCTACCATAATTATTGAATGTTGCAGAACCTGCACCATATTTTATAGCGCGTTTGTAAAATGTTTCTGCTTTTTTGTTATCACCACGTAAGCGCCAAGCATAAGCAATAGCATCCAATGTTTCAGGTTGGTGAGGTCTAATATTGTCAGATAAATATAACTTTTCAAAAGCTTTCGGGATAAGCCCTTTATGCAAAGCATCCAAACCCAATTGGTATTGCAATTTGGCTCGTTTGTCTGAATTCTCATCCAACCTTTTTTCAGCTTGGCTTTGACATGCGCCAAGTGTAAAAAGTAGGGAAAGCAGTAGGGTTATATTGAGTAATTGTTTCATAAGAATCGTTTCACCAGCGCATAAATTGGGCGCAAACTTTCATCATTTTGTGCTTTAAGGTCTGCAAAAATACTATGTTCTAGTGTGGTTTGGCAAGCACATGTCATAGCCTGCCGTGGAAGCTGCTCAAATAATGTGAGTAGCATTGCTTTTGCTTTAATAACATTGCTTTGCATCACCGCAATCACAGACGATACGGACACATCATCTTCACTTTCATGCCAGCAGTCATAATCAGTACACATGGCAACAGTAGCATAGCATATTTCTGCCTCGCGCGCGAGTTTAGCTTCGGGCATGTTGGTCATACCAATCACATCCATGCCCCAACTGCGGTAAAGCTTAGATTCAGCGCGTGTTGAAAACTGTGGGCCCTGCATGACCATATATGTACCACTTGTATGCGTTGTAATGTTTTCTTGAGCGCAGGCTTGTTGTAGTTTTTGTGCTAAATTGCTGCAAACAGGATCTGCCATAGACACGTGTGCTACCACAGGTCCATCAAAAAATGTTGAAGCACGCTCTCGTGTTCGATCAACAAATTGATCCACAATCACAAAATCACCTGGTGCAATATCTTCGCGCAACGAACCCACCGCAGAAACCGAAATGATTTGAGACACACCAGCCAGTTTCATGGCATAAATATTGGCTCTATAATTGATTTTATGGGGCGGAATACTGTGTTTTTTACTGTGGCGTGGTAAAAAAACTACTTCTTGACCATGAATACTTGCAAGGGTTAAGGTGTCCGAAGGTTTGCCGTAGGGCGTATCAATATCAAGCGTATCGAGAACTTCAACACCATCTATTTCATATAAACCACTGCCACCAATAATACCAATACGTTGCATTAAGTTCCCTGTTTCGCTGTTTTAAGTTGCCCACAAGCAGCCATGATATCATCGCCGCGAGAACGCCTTACCGTTGCACGAATACCTTTATCAATCAAGGACTTTGCAAATTCATCGGTGACATTTGTTGCGCTCCCTTGGTAGTTGCTTCCTGGATAAGTATTAAAACGAATAAGGTTTACGCGTTCCCGTTCTGGGTTTACAAACGCAATTAAGGCATCCAAGTCTTCTTGCCCATCATTTTCTCCAGCCAACATCACATATTCTAAAGTGATGTGTCTCGATTTCGCCAAAGGATAGGTGTTGAGGCATTGACGCAGACTACTTAAATCATGTTTTTGGTTGATGGGAACAAGCGTGTTTCGTTTTTCATTGATGGCAGAGTGTAAGGATATGGCAAGGTTAACGGGTGAGTCTTGCCCCAAACGTTCAATTTGTGGCACCAAACCTGATGTGGAAAGTGTGATTCGGCGGCGTGAGAGGTGAAGATAGTCTTCTGCCATCAATAAATCTAAGGATTTGAACACTTCGACTTCATTGGCAAGTGGTTCGCCCATACCCATATATACAATATGTGTGACCTGATTGTGTAAATCATCCAACATCGGGTCTTGCAGTAAATCATGTTTGACGGCTAAAACTTGGGCTACAATTTCCGCAGCAGTTAAATTTCCCTCAAATTTTTGTGTGCCTGTATGACAAAATGGGCAGTCCAACACGCAACCTGCTTGGGATGAAATACACACTGTGCCACGTGATTCTTCTGGAATTAACACCGTTTCGATATGTTTAAGGCTTTGATTCTCRCGCTGCAAAGCAAAGAGGTATTTACGCGTGCCATCATTTGATTTTTGTTTACTCACAAGTTTTAAAGGTTGCACTTGKATATGTTCAACAAGTGTATCTTTGACTTGGTTGGGGACATTTTTCATCGCACTTAAATCTAAAATACCTTTATTGCGCCAGTCCAAAACTTGCTTGGCACGAAATGCAGGAAGCCTCCAAGTTTTCATCAAACTTTGTAATTCTTCTAAGGTGATACTGGTAAGTGATAAGACGTTCATGGCATGGATGTTAGCGGCATGGAAAAAATTGGGTAGAGTGGGTCGCATGACATTAGCAACCCAAACTCCAATAGCCATTTCAAATGATGATTTTAATACCATGTTGGCATTTGCCAATACCATTTATCGCTTAAAACATAACCCTGATTATTTGAATGCTTTGCAGCTTAATTTACCTGAGACGATTGATATTCAACCCAAACAATCATCGGTATTGATGGGTTATGACTTTCATTTAACGGCTGATGGTCCTAAGTTGATTGAAATCAATAACAATGCTGGTGGGTTGTGGGAGAAGGATGATGGTTGGATTCCGCAATGCCAACACGATGAAATGTTGGGTTCACTTGAGTCTCGATTATTAAATATGTTTGATACATCTTGGCAGCATATTGCCATCATGGATGAAGATGTTGAACAGCAGTATATGTTTCCTGAAATGCAGGCGTATGCTAAGTTGCTGCGAGCTGATGGTCGCAAAGTAAGTTTGGTCAGCCCTGAAAACCTGATGACTCAAGATGATGGTTTGTATGCTAATTCAGAGAAAGTGGATATGATTTACAATAGGCATACCGATTTTTATCTGGAATCCCAAGTTATGCAGCATATTCGTCAAACATTCATGATGAATCAAGTTGCCCTCAATCCATACCCAAGAAGTTATGCCCTGATTGGCGATAAAAATCGTATGGTGGATTGGTGGCGTGATGGTTTCTTAGCTTTTTTATCTCAAAAAGAACGAGCATTGATTCATCAAGTTGTGCCTGAAACGCATGTGCTGGCAGAGGTTGATACTGAGCAAGCTTGGGCAAATCGAAAGAAGTGGGTTTTCAAACCTGCAGCGCGACATGGAGGTAAAGGTGTTCTGCTTGGCAAAGCCATGAGTCGCAAACGTTTTGCAGATCTGAGTGGTTCATCAACAGTGATGCAAAAGCTTGTGCCTGCCAGTCAGATTGAAATTGATGGAAAATCATTTAAATTTGATGTTCGTCTTTATATGTGTGGTGAAAAGTTAATTGCGATGACAGGCCGCGCATGGAAYGGACAAATCACCAATTTTAGAGAAGAGGGCAGTGGTTGGACGCCAATTACGGTCAAATAACCCGTTTTGCAACACAAGACCTCTCCAAGCCTCGCTATCGTGATTCCTGTCTTCAATGAAGCCAAGATACTCCCAGATGCTCTAAAAACGCTTCAAGGGCTTGCTGTGGAGGAGCTTGTTTTTGTTGATGGTGGCTCAACGGATATMACGGTGCAACTTATTCAAGATGCAGGRTTTACTTGTTTGTTATCTGAAGCAGGGCGCGCCAAACAGATGAACTTCGGCACTAAAAATACRAAATCTAATATTATCCTTTATTTACACATAGATACGACCATTACCTCAAGTAATATCTCGAGCATAAAAAAAACTTATAACCAAGGATTTATTGCAGGAAGGTTTAATGTTTGCCTATCGGGAAGTGCTTTAAGCTACCGAATTATAAGCTTTTTTATCAATATTCGCTCATGCATTACCAAGGTGAACACTGGTGATCAGGCAATATTTGTAACACGTAAGGCATATGATGCTGTTGGTGGCATTCCAGACATACCATTGATGGAAGACGTTGCTTTTAGCAAGCGGTTAAGGGTGCATGGAAAGGTGGTCTGTTTACGTGATACGCTTGTGACATCAAGCCGAAGGTGGGAAAAATATGGTGTTTTTAGCACAATTTGGCTGATGTGGAAGCTTAGATTCATGTTCTGGGTGGGTGCTTCTCCCGATAAGCTTGCTGAGATGTATAGGAATACGCGTTAATGCGTGTCATTATTTTATCAAAAGCACCCGTTGCAGGCAAGGTTAAAACACGATTGATGCCAGAGTACTCGGCGCAAGAAGCTGCTAATTTGCAGCAAAAAATGACTACCGCAGTTCTGCGCAAAGTATTGAGTAGGTTTGATGATGTTTGGTTGGCAGTGGATGATTTAAAACATCCGTTCTTTCAATTGCTTCAGCGTGATTTCGCATTCGATTTGCGACATCAGGGTGACGGAGACTTAGGAAATCGCTTAGAAAGGCTACTAAGGGCATCGTTTGACGATGATAGCGAGCCTGTCATGTTTTTGGGAACTGACTCACCGCACATTGGTGTTTCGCGCTATGAAGAAGCTTTGCCTGCGTTAAGTCGTCATGATATTGTTATTGGCGCGGTAGAAGATGGTGGTTATGACTTGATTGCAATGTCTTCCTGTCAGTCCTCCTTGTTTCGAGGTATACCGTGGAGTTCAGGCAGCGTTTTGGAAGAAACATTGCGTAAAATAAATAAGTTAAAGCTTTCTGTTCATGTGTTAGAAACTTCCTTTGACCTTGATAGGCCACAAGACTTGGAGCGCGCACCGCCAGAGTCTTGGTAATTTCCAACTGCCCATAAATATTACATAATATTAATTATGCGACGTTACGTGTTATTGTTTGCCCAGTAGTTAAAGTATTGTTTATATATTGTTATATCTATCATTCTAACCCCTTCGCACTACTATCCCGCGCATGGATAACCTCGAATTATGGCAATATGTCGCCACAGCGCTTATTTTCGTCTGGACGGGCTTTGTACGCTCTGGTCTAGGGTTTGGTGGCGCAGCCCTTGGTTTACCCCTGTTGCTGCTCGTCGTGGACAACCCACTTATTTGGATTCCGCTTATTGGCATTCATTTATTGTTTTTTAGTGGTATTACTGTTGGCACACGTTTGGGTGCTGTRGATTGGCCATTTTTGAAGAAAGCCTTCGGCATTATGATTATTCCAAAACTTATCGGTGTATTTGGGCTACTTACCTTACCCACTGACATCATGGTTAGTTTTGTATATGTGATGACTTTGATATACGGCGTTATGTATGTGTTTAAATATCAACTCAAAAGCCAAAGTAAAACCTTTGACGCTGCCTTATTGGTGGTTGGTGGTTATGTCAGTGGCACATCACTCATCGGCGCACCGCTGATTGTTGCTGTGTTTATGCACCGTGTTGCCAAAGAAAAGCTTAGAAACACGTTATTTGTGCTTTGGTTTGTTTTGGTGACGATTAAATTAAGCGTACTGGCAAGTGTTGGTGTTGATTTTTGGTGGATTCACCATTTATGGCTACTTCCTGCGGCTGCGGTTGGGCATGTTGTGGGGCTCAAGCTTCATGATTACCTTATTTCGCAAGATGCAGGTTATTTTAAACAAGCCATAGGTGGGATGTTGATTGTCATTTGTTTGATTGGGCTGATGCGTTAATATTTAAAGCAACACATCCAAGCGAAATTCAAACGGGTCACTGCGGTCACCAAACTGAATCACATGTTTGCCCAGTGCCAACTTCACAACAGCATCATTATTACTATTATGTGTGTATTCATCATCATCTACAATGCAATAATCACCATAATTGACAATGCGAAGTGTTAGTCCACCACCATCGACAGCATTAAGTTCAATATGTTTTTCATTCACTCTCAAACTGCATCCTGTTAAGCGCACATCAATCTTTTTGGGGTCATCAAAAAGCTCAGTAACCGTCAATGGTGGTCTGTATGCGCCAAACACCCAAGGCAAGCGACCAATCATTTTGGGGCGGTTACACAATGCTTGCTTGGCATGGTCATTTAGCCCTTCGAGCTTGGCAAAGGCAATAAATGTTTCATCATTTTCATCAATTTCTTCATCAATTAACACATTTTGTAAGCGCATGAACAATGCAGATAATAATGGCGCTAATGCCCCACCAGGTTTATTCACCAAGCGGATAAGTGTACCCCTATCAATCACTTCAACTTCACCATCGGTCAATGCAACCACTGTTGCGGTACGCTCTCTGGATAAACCTGCAAGCCCAAGCTCACCAACGATTTCTCCAGCTTGTAATACACTGGTAATTTCGCTTCCATCCACCCTTTTTCGGTGCACTTCAAGCCAGCCCGCTTTGATTAAATAGGCTGCGGTGTCTTTATCACCTTGGGCAATAATTTTGTCGCCCTGTTTAAATGCCATGATRTTCGCCATGTTTGCTACCTCAACTTACACTTCTCCAAGAAACATCCATCTTTATCATGTTTGGTCTGTAAGTTAAATCACAGTGTAACCTTGCATCAAACATAATTCTAGCTTAGAAGGCTTTATGGCAATCAAATCAACGATTTATAAAGCAGACATCCAAGTATCCAACATGGACACCTATTATTTTGAAGAACATAACTTAACGCTGGCGCGACACCCTTCTGAAAATGAAGAACGCATGATGATTCGTTTACTCGCTTTTGCGCTCAATGCGCATGAATACATGGCTTTCACCAAAGGTTTATGTGCTGATGATGAGCCTGATTTATGGCAAAAAAGCTTGAGTGATGAAATTGAAGTTTGGATTGATTTGGGGCAACCTGATGAAAAGCGCGTTCGTAAAGCTTGTGGCAGAGCCAAACAAGTGATTATTTACACCTACAACTACCGTAGCGCGCTCACTTGGTGGGAGCAGGTCAAAAGTAAACTTACCCGCTTTGAGAACCTTAAAGTTGTCGTGATTGATGATGATGCTTTTTCAGCGATGGGCGCTATGGCAAAGCGTAATATGCAACTGCAATACACCATTCAAGATGGTGAAGTGTTGCTCAGTGATGGTGTAGATTCAGCAAACATCAAACCCCATATTTTAACACCTTTATTGCCTTAAGCTTTAAAATACGCGCACAACACCTGATACAAATAARCCGCATCYTTKSKSCCWGCAAGYTCACGAATTGAATGCATAGCAAACGTTGGCACACCCACATCTACCGTGCGTACMCCAAGATTATTCGCTGTAATCGGGCCAATCGTGCTGCCGCAACCCATATCCGAGCGCACCACAAAYGATTGCACAGGCACATCMGCGCTGGCGCACCATTGYTTAAACATGGCAGAKGTTYCGCTGTTGCTGGCATAACGTTGATTGGCATTGATTTTAATCACAGGGCCATCATTGATGATTGGACCATGGTTGGCATCATGTTTATCGGCGAAGTTGGGGTGAATGGCGTGGGCATTATCCACAGAAATCATCATACTTGATGCCATAACACGCGATACTTGCTCGCTATCATCCACCAATCGCGTCAAGRCTGATGTTAAGAAGTTTCCTTGCGCGCCAGCCGCCGACACACTGCCAACTTCTTCATGGTCGTTGCATACAAGCAGCGTGTTCTGGCTGTTATCGTCATGTATCAAAGCCATCAGCCCCGTATAACAGCTTAATAGATTATCCAAACGCGCACTGCTGATAAAATCATCATTCAAACCCGTAATGGCAGGCGGTTGTACATCATAAAAGCTTAATTCATAGTCCAATATTGATGCTGCTTTGCTGGATTCTTTGTTTAATTGTTCAAGCAATAGGTCATTGACGCTTGTTTTGTTATCAGATACTCTCATCAATACAGGTGGTAAATGCTGTTGTTTATTGATGCTTCGCTTGTCGTTGGCTTCCCTATCCAAATGAATGGCAAGGCTTGGAATTACCGCAATGGCTTTCTGCCAATTCACAAGCGTATGCGCCAGTTCATTGTTTTCATCCAAATARCTCACCCTGCCCGCCAATGATAAATCGCGGTCAAACCAAGGGTTGAGCAATACCCCACCATAAGTTTCAACACCAAGCTGCAAATAACCTTGTTTGATGATTTCAGGATTGGGTTTCACTTTGAGGCATGGGCTATCGGTATGCGCGCCCACCATGTGTATGCCATATTCGACTAAGGATTGTTTGATTTCAAAGGCAATGATGGATGAACCATTGCGGGTGACAAAATAGCGCCCCGCCACCTCGGTTTTCGCCTCAAACCATGGGTCTTTCTCGTCTAAACGCTGAAATTCAGCACCTTCGAGCATCGCAACCATGTTTTGCACAGCATGAAAGGGTGTGGGTGATTGTTGGATAAAATCCAATAACCCAGCGGTGAAATCTTTGTTTTTCATGGCTGCCCCACCGTGTCTTTATTTTCAGCTTGGGCGACGACATCACCAAGTTGGATATTCGTTTCAATGCCTTGTTTGGTGTTGTCTAAAATATCTTGCGAAGGCGACCAYTTTCCYTTTTCGCCACACAAGACCACCGTGCTTCCACCAAACAGAAAGTAACCTTTTTCATCACCTTTCTTAAATGGCTTGGATTCATCAAAAGTCTGCACAATTTTACCCACGCAAGTCGCACCCACTTCAATATAGGCAAGCTTGCCAAAGTGTTCTGTATCTAAAATCGAAACACGGCGCTCATTTTTGATGAAAATATCTTGCCTGTATTTGAGTGCCAAGGGATTCACCGAATGCAAATCACCGGGAACAGTGAATGATTTC
This sequence comes from Zetaproteobacteria bacterium, assembly GCA_002401135.1. Lineage (GTDB taxonomy): Bacteria > Pseudomonadota > Zetaproteobacteria > Mariprofundales > Mariprofundaceae > Ghiorsea. The sequence continues at coordinate 8,412 of NVSF01000005.1, read as the reverse complement.
AGCGTTTTGCCATCATCAGGATAATGATAGCGGTGATAATCCACAGGGCAAAGCCGCGCAATCATCAACGGGCCACCGATAAAGTCTTGTGCGAGTTCAGCATCGCCAATCAGGTCAACCGCGCGCAACATCGAGCCTTTGACAGGCACAGTCAGCTCATCCGTCATGCTTGCATGGGCAAAGTATCGCGCCTCAGCAAAAGCACCCATCTCTTGTGGGTTACTTGTGAATGTGCGCTGCCCTTCTTTGAACTTGCGAATAAAAAACTCATTAAATGAGCGATACGATGTTTCAATCGGGTTATGTGTAAGCGAGCCTTTTTGATACTGCTCAATCGGGATTTCAAAGTTTTGGATAAACGGCGCGACCTTTTGCCCCGACTTCACACTATCTTGTGATTTTCCGTAAAATTGACTGAACATTTTACTGGCAATAAAAGGCGCTAAAAGCCGCCCGATTGGGTTGCCATAAGCAAACTTAACTGCCCCATCACCATAGACTTTTTCAATGTCCATTTTGTTTTCACGACGGTTAAATACTTGAATTTCAAAACCTTGGCTCATTTTAGGATAATCCTTTGTCGCATGTATAGTTCAATAAACCATTCGCAAAATTATTGTTCTTCACAATGAAGCACCGATAGTTTCTGAAGCTTTGTTATCTAAGAAAACAAGATTTCGGTGCTTTTCAAGAAAATTAATATCAGGTTCAAATCGTTCAGGAAGAGTAATAGGTTTGCCTTCAATAGATGTAAAAGCTTGCAGGATAAGTTGATTGGTACTCGCTTTGAAACTTTCAGACAGAATTACCCGAAAGTCATCATCCAAAGTAATGAAACCTCTATCAAATGCTTTGTCATGAATAGCTGATAAGCATAGTCCATTTCTAGGGTTTAATCGGTTTAGCTTATCTTCACTCCAAGGTACTATATGGCTTGCAATGAGTAAGCGTTCTTCTGAAAGCCCAGACATACAACATTTTCTTTTGTAGCTGCTCAATACAGACTTGCGGAAGAAATTTTGCTTAACTCGCTGCTGAACTAATACGTCTCTTGTTTCGCCAGTATAGTCTTCAAGGTCATCATTTAACTCATTATGAGATGAGCCAAGACCCTTAGCCTCGGCAAGTTGCTCGTAAAGCTTCAAGCTCTCTAAGGCTAGTGCATCCCAGTTGTTTGAAAACTCTTCCCAAACTTCTTTATCCATAGCCGATGCATTTTTTAACCCAGAGCGCCCTGTACTTGTTATGGCAGGATCAAGGCTCGCAATATTAACAAGCTTCATTGTAACTGCGGAAGGTGTTCTTCCTAACAGGTTCGCAAGTTGAATAATATTGTAATTACTCTTATGTAGCTTACCAAATGGTAGCTTGCAATAAAGGCTGAAAGCAACCTTCACATGCTCTTTTGACCAAGGAATCCTTAATTTATTAGCCACGCATCATCCGTTATAAAGACCCTTTAACAGATGCGAGTGCTTCTTTAAGCTTACTTGGTTCAGTGCCGCCAGCCATGGCGAGATCGGGTTTACCGCCGCCTTTACCGCCGCAGATTTGGGCGACTTCGCGCACGATGTTACCTGCGTTGTAGGTGTCGGTTAAATCCTTGGTCACGCCTGCGACCAATTGCACTTTTTCGCCTTTGATTTGCCCAAACACAATCACACCAGATTTGAGCTTACCTTTGGCTTTATCCATAAAGTCGCGCATGTCTGCCACATCTTTGACTTCGGCGGTGAGCAACTTGATACCGTTCACATCTTGGGCTGTGGCAATCAAATCATCCAACTGACCAGTGGAAGCCTTGGCTTTGACCGATTGCAGCTCTTTTTCTGCATCTTTAAGCTTGGTTTGCAAAGTTTTAACGGCATCCACCACTTCATTGGGGCGCACTTTGACCAAACCTGCCGCCTTATTCAGCGCATCGGCATCCGCCACGAAAGATTGATAGGCTGCTTCACCTGTCACCGCTTCAATACGGCGCACACCTGCGGCAATGCCAACTTCGGATACGATGCGGAACACACCAATATCACCTGTGCGTTTGACATGCGTACCACCACAAAGCTCGGTGGAAAACGCAGCGGAAACCACACGCACTTCATCACCATATTTYTCGCCAAACAATGCCATCGCWCCCGAWGCYACAGCTTCATCTTGGGTCATCAGCTTGGTTTCTACGGCATCATTTGCCCAAATCGCTGCATTCACCCGCGCTTCAATGGTTTTGCGTTCATCTTCGGATACAGGTTGATGATGGCTAAAATCAAAGCGTAAGCGTTCATCCGTGACCAATGAACCAGCTTGTTTCACATGCTCACCCAACACATCACGCAACACCGCGTGCATCAAGTGGGTTGCCGTATGGTTGCGGGCAATGGCATCACGGCGCGCACCCTGCACTTCAAACACGGCAGTATCACCCACGCTGAATGAACCTTTGCTCACTTTACCGATATGCACAAACAAGTCGGATAACACTTTTTTGGTGTCTGTGACCACAAACTCGGCATCTTTATTGCGAATCACGCCTGTATCGCCTGTTTGACCACCTGATTCGGCATAAAATGGGGTTTGATTGGCAATCAACCAGACTTCATCGCCTTCTTTCGCCGTATCCACAGCTTTGTCGCCTGCAATCAAGCCAGAAATCGCGCCTTCGGCTTGAATCGTGGTGTAACCCAAAAAATCGGTGGCTCCATGTTGCTCACGAATCTCAAACACAGCCTTGGGCAATGCCGCTTCGCCAGAGCCACCCCAAGCAGCCCTTGCCCGCTCGCGTTGCTCATTCATGCAGACTTCAAAACCGTCCATGTCCAAATGAATATTCTGACCTTTAAGAATATCAGCGGTTAAGTCGGTGGGGAAACCAAAGGTGTCATACAAGGTAAACARYGTTTTRCCWGGAATTGTGCCGCCCTCACCTGCATCRGCAACGGCTTGCTCMACCARYTTYAAACCTTTATCCAAGGTKTTGATAAARCGYTCTTCTTCAATGCGAATCACTTGCTCGATATTGCCYTGCGCTTCTTTAAGTTCGGCAAAGTGGTCGCCCATTTCATCSACCAAGGCTTGCACAAGCTTAAACATAAAGGCTTCTTTCATGCCCAAYAAACGCCCATGACGGCAAGCMCKGCGCAAAATTCGGCGCAAAACAAAACCTCGCCCTTCATTGGATGGCAACACACCATCGGCAAGCAAGAAGGATACTGAACGAAGATGATCTGCCAATACACGCAAGCTAACATCTTGCTCATCGCTATCGCCAAGTTTAATGCCTATGACTTTGGATGCGGCGGCAATCAGATGTTGAAATAAATCAATGCTGTAATTGTCGTGTGTGCCTTGCAATACGGCGGCAACACGCTCCAACCCCATGCCTGTATCCACTGATGGTTTGGGAAGTGGGTTTAAAGTGCCTTCTTCATCCCTGTCGTATTGCATGAAGACCAAATTCCAGATTTCAACAAATCTATCGCCTTCTTCTTCAGGTGTACCCGGAGGCCCACCCCAAACATGGTCGCCGTGGTCATAAAAAATCTCGGAACAAGGTCCGCAAGGCCCAGTGTCGCCCATACTCCAGAAGTTATCTTTTGCACCAATGCGGGCGATTTTATCTTCAGCGATACCAATGCCTTTAACCCATAAATCATAGGCTTCATCATCATCTTCAAAGACGGTGACAAACAARCGSKMYTTATCRAGTTTGAGTTCTTCRGTTAAAAATTCCCATGCGAAGTKAATCGCRTCYTSTTTGAAATAATCACCAAAGGAAAAGTTGCCCAACATTTCAAAGAAGGTGTGATGACGCGAAGTGTGTCCCACATTTTCAAGGTCATTGTGTTTGCCGCCTGCGCGTACACATTTTTGGCTGGAAGTAGCGCGAATATACGAACGYGTTTCATCGCCAAGGAACACATGTTTGAACGGAACCATACCCGCATTGGTAAACATCAATGTCGGGTCGCCATGCGGCACAAGCGAGCTGGATTCAACAACCTCATGCCCTTTGCCTGCAAAGTAAGCTAAGAACTTCTTCCTAATTTCCGATGTGTTCATGTTCTAATCATCCTCATTGTTCATCACTTGCAAAATGGTGTTGATGTCATAACCCTTATTCTGCAAATAGCGCATTTGTCGCTGCCAAAGCCGCTTATCTTGTTTGTATGAGCCCATTGGGTCTCGTTTATCCAATACATCTTTACACGCTGACCAAGCATCAAAGCTTTGCTCTGCTTCTTCAAGCGCAAGCTTGAGTGCAACGGGTTCTGCGCCTTTCTGCCTTGCTTTTTGCGCGGCAAACCACGGTGCTTCACCTTTTTCTAAGCGGTAGCGAAGAAAAGCCTCTGCATAACGCGCTTCACTCAAATAATCATAGTGTTTTAACAACTCAATGACATGGTCAATGATGATTTCATCATAGTTTTTARCGYTTARTTTCGTGCGYMWCTCAWYTTCATTRTGYTCACGCATACCRAGCACMCGAACAGCAGATTTAAARGCYTCCTGCTGTTCNGCTTTWNACTGCATCARTCTTCTGAGSCACTCGCCYCTTCTTCTTTGACCRCTTTCACTGCTTTAACYTTAGCTTCWGGYAAACCCAATTCTTCGCGCACTTTTCCTTCAATATCATTGAGCATATCAGGATGGTCTTTCAAATATTGAATYGCATTATCTCTACCCTGTCCAATACGCTCAGTGCCTACYGCATACCAAGCACCACTTTTYTTCACATGCCCAAATTCMACGCCCATRTCMACMACTTCRCCKACATGMGATATACCTTCACCATACATRATRCTGAATTTKGCTARYTTGAATGGTGGTGCCATTTTRTTTTTWACGACTTTYACTTTKGTATCATTRCCMARMAYATCTTCACCYTTCTTRATTGMACCMGTGCGGCGCACATCMARRCGAACAGAWGCATAAAAYTTCAAYGCRTTACCACCWGTGGTGGTTTCAGGRTTRCCAAACATCACACCRATYTTCATRCGCARTTGRTTGATAAARAYMACWGTGGTRTTGGTGCGAGAAATCGCTGATGTCAGYTTACGCAAAGCTTGCGACATCAATCGTGCTTGCAAACCCATGTGTGAGTCGCCCATGTCGCCATTAAGCTCAGCGCGTGGTGTTAAAGCGGCAACCGAGTCAATKACCAAAATATCCATGGCACCTGAGCGGGTTAACATATCCACGATTTCCAAGGCTTGTTCGCCGCAATCAGGTTGTGATAAATAAAGGTTGTCCACGTCCACGCCCAATTTGCGCGCATAATCAGGGTCTAAGGCATGTTCAGCATCAATAAAGGCAGCTTTACCACCTGCTTTTTGTGCTTCGGCCACGGCATGAAGGGCTAGAGTGGTTTTACCCGATGATTCAGGGCCATAAATTTCAACAATACGACCGCGTGGATAGCCACCTATGCCAAGTGCCGAATCAATTGCTAGTGAGCCAGAGCCAATCACTTCAACATCAACGTGCGCTTTGTCGCCCATGCGCATAATCGTGCCTGAGCCAAATTGTTTTTCGATTTGTGCTAACGCTGTTTCTAGTGCTTTTGCTTTGTTGTCTGCCATGATGTTTCCTCTTTTGATGTGTTCTGAATATATACGCTTGGCGAAACTTAACACTCAACTCCACCCTTTGCTAGACACATCAACAAAAGAATAAATACAGCAAGTATATGTTTATTATTTTCTCGTTTTAGCTTACGTTAGCGGCTGGATAATCAAGGAGATTAATATGAAACAATGGTTCACACTTCTCGCWTTGGCGAGCACAATTTTTATCAGCAGTAGCATGGCACAAGCCGCTTGCAARCATGRAGGCGCRTGCAGTCAGTCTTGCACCTTAGGTCCTCATTTTATTAGCCCAAAAGATGGTGATACAGTATCCAGTGAAATTCTGGTKAAGATGGGCATCAAAGGCATGAAAGTGCATAAAGCTGGTGATTTGATTGAAGGCACAGGACATCACCATTTGATTATTGATGGTGCTTATGTGGCTGAGAATGAAGTTGTACCTGCCGATGAGAAACACATTCATTTCGGTAAAGGTCAAACGGAAACCATCATTAACCTTAAACCTGGAAAACATACACTTACGCTACAATTTGCCGATGGTCAKCATCAATCGTATGGCAAAATCATGAGCCGCACGATTAATATTACCGTTAAATAATCGCGACTTCATCACCGCTTAAATTTAATCACCACTCACTTGGTTGTTCTTTTCATGTTCAATCGTAAAAGTGGGTGGTGGTGTGCGGTTTACTAATGCTTCAAGTTCAAATAAGTCTGATGTCTTATGCCCTTTCATGGCTTGGCTAGAAAAAGCGCGCGTTTGGTGGTTTAACACCACAATATTATGGTATTCGCCATGAATATGACGCACATTCTCTTCATTTTCTTTATCTTTAAATTCAATATCACCATAACATGTGCAAAGGAAAGTTTGCTCACTATCCACATTCAAATACAAGCCAGTGCCGCGCACACCAAGCACGGAAGTATGCGTTCTGATGGTCTTAGGCGTGTCTGAGCGGAAAACGGCTAAAACAGAGCCGAAAAAGAAGTTTAAGGTGAAGTTCTTCTCTGTTTTGGGCAATGTTAAGTGAGAGCGGTTGCCCACACGATATACATTCCCCGCCAAACGCAAGCCAATGCGCCCCCTGCTTCCTGTGATAATTTCATCGCCAAAGGTGACGGGGCTGTTCTTGTTCGCCAATTTACCATTGATTAATACTGGGCCTTTGAAATCATAGATATATCCATCACCCGCTGCAAAAGCTGAGCTTGTGTAGAATAAAATAAGTGTGAAAAGTATGGTTTTAAACATGGTGTTTCTCCTAAAAATTTAGCCTAAAAGTAAAGGTTGTGCCTTCACCTAAARTGCTGCTGACATGAATACTGCTTTGGTGTAATTCAATAATACGTCTAACAATGGCAAGCCCAAGCCCTGAATGTTCATCACCGCGATGCGCATTGTTCACTTGATACAGTGGGTCRAAGATTTTACTTAATGCTTYTTCGGCAATSCCGCAGCCTGTGTCTCGCACTTGAACTTCCACRTAATCATCTTGTTTGTTCAGTTGAACGGTAATGGTATCGCCTTGTTGCACATGGTGCAGCGCATTGCCAATCAGGTTTTCAAAGACCCGCTGAATCAAAGCAATATCAGCATTAACCAAAGGCATACTTGTATCACCTTCCATCTTTAAAGACACGCTGATATTTTGTGCGCTGCTCTCATATTGTTGCAGCATATCCTGCACAAACTCAGGCAAAGCAAAGGGTTCGATATGTGGCGCTGTGTCYAAAGTGTCTAGCTTTGCCATTTCAAACAACTCATCAATCAAATCTTTGAGGCGATGGCTAAACTTGATGGCGCGCTTGGTATATTCAGCTCGCTGTACTTCATCCAAGCTATCCGCTTTGATTTCAAGGGTTTCCAAGTAGCCATGTAATGCTGCAAGCGGCGTGCGTAAGTCATGAGAAAGGCTAGCAAATAAGTCGCGGCGCTGACTATCTTGCGCTGATATATGTTCAAACTGTTGCACGGTTTGTTTTGCCATCAATGCTACATTTTTTTCAAGCTGACTTAACTCATCCTTGCCCTCAGAAGCTTTGAAATTAGGTAAAGTTTTAAATTCAGACTGACGGAAAGCATTCACTTGTTTGGATAATAAACGCAAACGCCGTGTGATGGGATAAAACACCAATAATCCAACCAGCAAACTCACTAGTAAGGCAGAGCCAACCACCCATGCGCCCAAGTGTAGCAGCTCTTTATCTCGCGCAAGTTGCTCAACTTTATCATATTGCTCACCACGAAGAATCACATACAAATAACCGCTTGGGTTATCTGTCATGGGGATGGGTGTCACAGAAAATACCTTTTGCCTATCTTCGGCTCTAGGGTCATCGCCAAGAATGGGAAACAATGAGCTTTCACGTATAAATGTCTGGATGGGTTCAAGAGAAACATGAGTACGTTTAACCTGCCAAGGGTCTGCGGAATAGGATAAAATTTTACCTTCTAAATTGATTAAGTAAATTTCAATGCTTGGATTTACGCTCATGTAATCCATAAACATATCTTTAAGCTCTTCTTTGTTTAATTCATTTTCATGAACAAGGTTTCTTTCATTCACCAACACCTTAGCTAAATCGCGATTAAGCATCTGCTCAGCATATTGGGTGTTTTTCTGCACGGTGGTAAACATGAATACACCATAGATGAAACCCACCAACCCTAAAGCCAGTGTCAGCGTGAGTGCAAGGCGTGCGTATAAGGTATGTATCATGTTTTGTTACCGCCGAACTTGTAGCCCACACCCCAAACGGTGAGGATATATTCTGGGTTGGCTGCGTCTTGTTCTATTTTTATACGCAGACGATTGATATGCGTGTT
>NVSF01000004.1 GCA_002401135.1 Zetaproteobacteria bacterium | reverse complement strand
GCATCCACCAAAATACCAATAGCAATGGCCAACCCACCTAAAGTCATCAAGTTGGCAGACACGCCCGTCAAACGCATCATGATAAAGGTAAACAGCACAGCCAGTGGTAAAATAATGGCAACGGTTAACGCCGCGCGTAAGTTGCCCAACATAATAATCAATACCAATAACACCAAAACAACAGCTTCAGCCAGTGCTTTTTCCACCGTAAATACTGCCGCAGATACCAACTCACTTCGGTCATAAAAAGGAATGATTTTAATGCCTTCAGGTAGTGTTGATTTTAAGGCTTCCATTTCCGCTTTGATGCCTTCAATGGTCGAGCGGCTGTTTGCACCTTTGCGCAGCAATACAAGACCTGTCACCACTTCGCCTTCACCATCAGCGGTCACAGCACCATAACGGGTAAGCGAACCAATTTTGACTGTTGCTACCTGACCAAGCGCGATGGGCACACCATTTCGTGTGGCAACGGTAATACGTCGAATATCTTCTTCATTGCGTAATAAACCCACCGTGCGCAGTAATAACATAGTTTTATCACGCTCAATGCGATCACCACCAGCATTGCGGTTGTTRTTTTCTAAAGCTTTYTGTAAATCTTCAATACTTAAACCAAAACGCACCAAAGCTTGCGGGTTTGGGTTGACTTCAAAMGCRCGAACTTCACCGCCCAAAGARTTCACATCGGCAACACCATCMACMGTGCGCAAACGYGGGCGAATGGTCCAATCTTGAATGGTTCGCAACTCACTATTGGTATAATTCTCACCCTGAATGCGATACATATAAATTTCACCCARTGGGGTGGTAATCGGGGCTAATCCRCCATCAACACCCACAGGTAACTTACTCCAGACTTGATTCAAACGCTCTGTGACTTGATTTCGTGCCCAATAAATATCCGTACCATCTTCAAAATCAATTTTGATGATACTTAATGCCGAYTTGGTRATTGAGCGCAGTACRGTTTGTTTGGGYAAACCCTGCATTTCCATTTCAACAGGRAAAGTAATRCGACTTTCCACCTCAGAAGGCGATAAMCCMGGTGCTTTRATGATGATTTGAACTTGTGGTGATGAAATATCAGGAAATGCATCAATCGACAGTGTTTTGAATGACCACACACCGCCAGCAGTCAACGCTGCGGCAAGAATTAAAAGCATGAGGCGTTGAATTAAGGAAAAACGTACCAGAGCTGCAATCATGATTCTTTCTCCAATTTAGGCATTATTTTAGACGGTTGAATCAGTGATATGCCTGCGGATAAACGCAGCGCGGCAAGCTCTTGCCAGGCTTGGGTTATCATGATTTTATGGTTAGATAGTGCATCAAAATAGGTGTTATAGGCATCAAGTAGGGTAAGCACACTAAGCTCACCGACTTCAAAACCACTTTGGGTTAATTTAAACATCTTCTTTGCAGGCTTGAGTACCTTGTTTTGATAGTGTTTGGCTTGTTCAATCAGGTGCCCGAGATGCAGGTAACTTTTATATAAACTGGTTCTTAATTCACGTTGTTTGATATCCAGTTCGGCTTGGGTTTGTTGCACTGCATACTGAGCTTCAACAACTGAGCCTTGGTTTTGATTCCAAAATGGCAAATCAATGCTCACTGCAAGCCCTGTGACAGCATGCCTTTGGTTGGCAAGGTATTCATTTCTTCTGTAAAGGGTAACAACAGGGTCTGAAAAAAGTTGGGACTCTGCGACAGCAATACCAGCTTGGGCTTCTTCAATGCCTTGCCTTTTTGCTTTTAAAGCAGGGTGATTCTGTAAAGCTTCATCAAGAACGCGGCGTTGGTACGAAACTGTTACAGGTTTGAGAGCTGGTAAGTGTAGTGGTTTATCCAAAGCTAAACCCAGTAACGATTTAAAGCTTGATGCAGCTTCGTTATATTTGCCTTCTGCGACTGCCACAGTTTGTTTTGCTGTTTGTAATACAATATCTAAGCGCATAATCTCTAAGGGTGTTAAATAACGCACGATMTGGTCACTAACATTGGTTTCTCGATTCGTATTTTGATGGCGGCGAATTTGCTGYAAACGTTTCTTAGCCAAGACCAATGTCGATTTTTTGAGCTGTAAATCATGGAAAAGTTTGGCAACTTTGAATTCTAATAAAAATTGTTGGTACTGGTATTGGGTTTTGGCTTTAGCAATGCCTAGTTCGGCTTGTTTTTGTTGATGTTTTAAGCGGTAAAGCGGGATAGGCTGGGAAATAGCAAGCTCTGTAATATCATAACCACCCGAAGCATCTTCAATGCCGAGTACATTATCCATTTGTACACTTACGCTAGGATTGGGCCAAACATTGATACGACTAAGCTTTCCTTGTTGCGAACCAATTTGGGCTTCAGCAGCTTTCATTTCAGGTGTTGAATCCATCGCAATACGAATGCTTTGTTTCAACGTAAGCAGCTCCTTATTTTCTTTGGCGTAAGCACTAGATAAGGGCATGGACAACAATATCCCGAATAGAATTATAAAACCTATAAGCTGGTCTTTTATCAATCTATAATTGTGATACGCAAAAGAGGAGTGAAGTGTCATTTACCTTTACCTTGTAAGAAATCAATGCATATTTTTTTGCTACAAAACCTTATGCATTACCTAAAATAATGAATAAAATTAATAACTATGCAAGCGTAACGCTTAGACCTCACGATTAAGAATGTATGAAGAAAGAAGTAAAGAAAGTTCATTGAGGCAATAATATACCTTGGTTTATACCGCGTTATTTTGCATATCCTTTATAATAAATGGGCATGTACATTTTGCTTAATRCTAGCCTTGAATGTGKACTTTGTTAGTGTTCGGCTATTCCGTTTAAATTCCATTCAAAAGAGAGARACATGGCAGAAACWGCAGACGAAYTAACCATTGATTAYGAAGAAGGTGGCATTTTAACCACCAAACAAACGGATAAAATGATTCTAAGCAAAGGCGCTTGGGTCACGATTTTATTCAAGTATCAATCTTGGAATAAAACAGAGCAAACATACAGCGAAGATAAATATACCATTCGCCGCTTCCAAAAGCGTGATGGCAAATATACACCACGCTCAAAATTCAATATCACCAACGCCAAACAAGCCAAGTTGATTATAGAAACATTACAAGATTGGATGAAGTAATTGGCTAAACAAAGGGTATTATTTTTATGTACGGGTAATGCCTGCCGCTCACAAATGGCAGAAGGCTGGCTCAAACATTTGGGGGGGGCTGATTTCGAGGTCTATTCCGCAGGCATTGTGGCGCATGGCAAGAACCCGCGTGCGATTGCTGCGATGAAAGATGCTGGCATTGATATTAGCCAACAAAAGTCTGAAACATTAGACCCTGTGTTGTTGGGTGAGATTGACTTGTTGATTACGGTTTGCGGCAATGCGGATGAAAGCTGCCCCACCATTCCAGCGACTTGCGAAAAACAACATTGGCCATTTGATGACCCTGCGGGGGCAACAGGAAGCGAAGCAGAAATCACAGCAGAATTTTATCGGGTACGCGACCAAATTCGCCATAAAATCGAAGGTTTTGTAAGTTTGGCTAAAAAGTAACCGATGTGGAAAGCGAAGCTATCCATGTTGTGTCGACATGCCCCGGAATCGCTTTGCCAATATCATAAACACCCACACTTAAACTTAAAGGAAACGCAGCGATAGGCACAAGGCCTATGCCCAATGTGGTGATGCCTGCGGTGTAGTCGGCAATGATACTAACTTGCGGCATAAAGTAATATGCAGCCGAAGCAAAAGGTGATGCTGCTTTAGCGCGCGAAGAGCTTGGTGCTGTATYGGTGATAACACGGTAGTCATTGTTGCCCAAACCACCATTGATAATGGTAATACTTTCTTCAAATACGAAAACCTTGGATGCAGCGACATAGATTGAAGGTACATTTTGGCTGCCATCATCATGCCAAATGGTGATGTTGCGAATGCCAATGCTCATGCTGACATCCCAATCACTGAAATACTTGCCAACACTCATGGCAAGCTCTTGTCGCTTTGAAAATTCAGGTGCATCCATATCAATATTCATGMTTACGCCAAAATTAGATGGCAGAGCAAGACCAAAACCTACGGAAGAACCACCTTTTGAACCATTGTTGGTGGCAGGAATGTTGGCGATGGCACCAAGGGACACAGCGAAATAGTTTTGAGTTGGGGTAAATCCTGATGGTGCAAGCAAGGAAAATGCTGGCAAGGTTATAGCATTGCGAAAGTTGTTGCTTGTTTCATCGGCAAAGGCTGGGGCGACAACCGCCAAGGTTAAACCTAAAGCTGTTGTTGTGGTTGCTATGTTGCGCAAAGTCAAAAACATGCCAGCCTCCGAAACTAGATGGTAGTGGCTATGCACTATGCTTAATGCTAAGTTGCAGTCAATCAATAGGAGTGCTGAAGTGAATACATTTTACAATATTTCATGCCTGTTTATGCTTGTTTTCATGGGAAGCTCGGCATCTTTTGCACAACAAGTCGGCACGATTGAAAGGGTGAGTGGTGATGTTTGGCTGATGGAAGAAGGCAAGGCTTGGCGCTTGCAGCAGGGTGATGAAGTGCATCATAACCATACTATTATTACCGAAGAGAGAAGCATTACGCGCGTGGAGCTGATGGATGGTAGTTTGCTGAACATTGGAGCAAACACACGCTTAAAATTACAGCAATATGCCAAAGATGAAAGTGATGCATCAACCATGAATTTTGATGTGTTATGGGGCAATGTGCGTTATTTTGTGAAAAAGATGGTTGACCCCAATTCGGCATTTAATGTGAAAACAACAACGGCTGCGATTGGTGTACGAGGCACAGAGTTTGAAGTGAGAATGCCATATCCTGACAATATTTCAGGGCTTCGCTTTTCACCAAGTGCCAGCTTGTCCAGTATTGCGCTGCAAACAACAACGGTGGATATGGAAGAAGGGTTGGTGGTGCTTACCGACCTAAAAGGCAATGAATATGAGCTTCCAGCAGGTACGATTACGACGGTGGATGCGGATTCAAATGTAGTTCAAGTGTCTAAATACCCCCCTGTCGTTCAGCCGAGACCTATTGAAATTCCAGTGCCGACGGTTTCAATGCAAAAAACGGCTGCTCATGCACAAAAAGCGGGCGCTAAAGCTGCGATTAGTACGGGTGCGAATGCATCAGTTATTCAGAACGTTACCATTACCCCACCTCGGTTTTCAGGTTTTGGTGGTCGTTAATTCCTTATTTCATCATGGACAGGTATAAGATATGAAGACTTTCTTTTCTAAATTAATGAAAGGCATTGAAGGCACGCGTAATGTGTTGCTGAACTTGTTTTTCCTATTATTCATTGGTTTCTTTATTGTGACACTGATGAATGCGCAACCATCACTACCTGAACGGGTGATTTTGCAGCTTGATTTGGATGGCGCATTGGTTGAGCAGGTGCAGCGCCCAGAAATTGGCTTGTCTTCGCTCACTTCACCAGCACCCAAACAAGTGAAAGTGCATGATGTGGTGACAGCACTCAAACGCGCAGCTAAAGATGAGACTGTGCTTGGTGTTCGCCTTGATTTGCAAGCTTTAACCAAAGCATCACTRCCGCATTTGCAGCAGTTAAAAAAGGCCGTAGAAGCGTTTAAAGACAGTGGTAAACCCGTGATGGCATTTGCTGATAGTTGGTCGCAAGCGCAATATTATTTGGCGGCAACGGCAGATGAAGTGTATTTGCATCCCATGGGCATGATTGAACTCAATGGTTATGCCTTGTATCGCAATTACATCAAAGAAGCTTTGGATAAGCTGGCGATTGATGTGCATGTGTTTCGCGCGGGAAAATACAAGTCTGCGGCAGCTCCTTTTATTCACACCGCGATGAGCGAAGAAGAGCGACAAGCCAATAAAGCATGGTTAGACACACTTTGGGGTGTTTATACCGATGATTTGTTTGATATGCGAGGCATTGAGCCTGCGCGATTACAATATGTACTCGATAATCCTGCTGAAATCATTCAGGCATTTGATGGTGATGTTGCGCAATTATTTTTAGCCGAACATTTGGTGGATGGTTTGTTGTATGCAGAGCAAGCCGATGCAAAAATGATGGAAAAGACGGGTGATGCAGAACTTGTGGGCTATAAAGCTTATTTGGCGGCAACAGGCAGTGGTTTATTGCCCAATCAACCTCAAGCAGAAGATAATTGGGTGGGCATTGTGATGGGTAGCGGTCAAATCCTCAACGGTGAGCAACCTCCGGGCACGATTGGCAGTGAGACTATGGTTGAACAATTGAATATTGCTTTGGCAGATGACCGCGTGAAAGCGGTGGTGTTACGATTGAATACACCTGGGGGCAGCGCACTGGCATCAGAAAGTATTCGTCATGCGGTGGAAGTGTTGCGTCAACATGGCAAACCTGTGGTGGTGTCGATGGGTAGCATGGCAGCATCAGGTGGCTATTGGATTGCCTCGGCTGCTGATGAGATTTGGGCTTCGCCTGCCACGYTAACAGGTTCAATTGGTGTGTTTGGTATTGTGCCYAACCTCAATCGAAGYTTGCAAAGCATWGGCATTCAAACCGATGGTTTAGGCACAACCAACAGTGCTGGTGGTTTGCGTTTGGATAAACCTTTGAGCCCTGCATTGGCAGAGACGATTCAACTGAGTGTTCAGCATATTTATAAGCAGTTTACCCAACATGTTGCGGATGGRCGAGGCATGTYACTCAGCGACGTTGAGCAGCTTGCCCAAGGGCGAGTATGGAGCGGTCAGGATGCCTTAGAGCTAGGTTTGGTGGATGCCTTGGGTGATATTGATGATGCGATTATAGCTGCGGCGAAGCTGGCAAACATTGAATCAAACCACGAGCCGATTGAGATTTTACCTGAAACTAGCCCGTTTGAATTGTTATTGGATAGCCTGTTGAGTGAAGCATCTGCTTTTGTTGCACCAACGCAAATCAGCGCTTTGGATAGTATATTATTGACCATCAAACATCGTTTGGCTCAAGTGATGTTGTGGAACGACCCAAGAGGTGTGTATGCGCTTAGTGGGGTTGAGTTGGTGCAATAGGGTTTTGCGGCAATGCCTTTTGGTCGGCTTGATACAAAAATGCCAAAAGTTCTGCCACGACCTGATAAGCTTCTTCTGGGATTTCTTGACCCACGGGAACACGGGCGAGAAGTGGTGCAAGCTGTGCATCATTGTGAATATGCACATTGTTTTCTCGGGCAACACTTAAAATAGATTTGGCAACATTGCCAAACCCCGCAGCAAGCACTCTGGGTGCAGCTCCAATCTTATGGTCGTAACCAAGTGCAATAGCGGCGGGTTGTTCGTTTAATAGGCTCATACATAAACATATCGCAGAAAGAACACGCAAGTTTAGTTTGTTGTGCCAGAGGTTGTTGAAGCGTTATGTTGTAAAGGTTGGAAGGTATTGTTGAAGAGCCTTGGGTTACCACAGATATGTAATGGATAACTCACTTTTATCCAGCCTGTTGAGCGCGACCCCAACTTGAAAATGCTCTTGGTATTGAGGGTTTATAAAGGCATCATGGATAAAGATGCCGAGAAAATTACCCAAAGCATAACCCGCTAATACATCAGATGGATAGTGGCGAAGCCCTTCAACCCTTGCCCAGCCAGTTAGCCCAGCAACGGCATAGGATGAAGCTCGCCAAACGGATTGTTGAGATTCTGTTAAGTTCATGTATTGCACATTTTGCGCGGCGAGGCTTGCATAAATAGCAGCGTTGGAAGTATGCCCAGATGGGAAGCTTTTTAAGTCACTTTTGTCGGGTCTTTCCCTAGCCGTTGCAATTTTGATGGATTCAGTGATTTCACCATTTACTCTTCGTGCAGCAAAGGCAATCATGAGACCTTTAGATTTATTGATGAGCCCTTCTTTTCCTTGCCCTGATTGTGCTGCCATGGCTGTGATAAACAAGTTAACTCTTGATATATCTTCGAATAAATCACTGGCATCTTGGGCTTTCTCATTGGAGATAAACAAGGGGTTATGTTGGGTTGCCCAATCCGACGCACGTTGGTCGAGACTACCTAGCCYAAATRCCGCAGCGCCAACRAGTGGCATCCAAGTWTGCGGGTCTTTTGCAGAAGAAACTGCAACATCTTTGAGATGGCTCCACCCGGGTGTGAGTGTTGCATGTTCACCCCATTTTTGATGCGTTGATGAGCAACCACTTGTAAAAGCAACGAGTAGTAATGCTGAGAGTATGGAATATGTTTTTTGCATCTTGCTCCTCGCGTGTTGAATGCTCAAAAGAAACGTAGAACATAAAAGTATAAATGTGAATAATAAAGTATGATTTCATTTTATGTTCATTGTAGAGGGTGACAATACAGCCTAACTTTGCTTTGATACGTATAATTTTGAGATGAGGTGCTTTGATGATATTAAAAAGACTACTGTTTTTGTGTGGTTTAAGTTTGATGGCAACACCTGCAATGGCTGCCGATTTACAGCGGGCAAGCTTTAGCAATGGTGTGCAACTTATTGTCGAAGAAGACCATTCAGCCCCTGTCGCCATGGTGCAAATTTGGCTTAAAGTTGGCGGGCGTGATGAATTACCAGGCAAAACAGGCTTGGCGCATGTATTTGAACACATGATGTTCAAAGGCTCAAAAAAACTTGAGGCAGGTGAGTATTCCAAAATTATTTCTGCCATGGGTGGTTCAGATAATGCATTTACGTCTACCGACTATACAGCCTATTTTGAGACCGTACCTGCGGCAGAAGTCACACGTGTTTTAAAGATGGAAGCCGAGCGGTTTGCCAACTTAAAGCTTAAAGATAAAGATTTTCAGAGTGAAATTAAAGTGATTATGGAAGAGCGCAGAATGCGTACTGAAGACAATGCCAACTCGCGCATGTTTGAAGAACTATCGGCGGCATCGCTGCGTTTGCACCCTTATCGAAAYCCTGTGATTGGTTGGATGCAGGATTTGGAAGCAWTAACGATTGAAGATGTGCGCGCTTTTTACAAAAAACATTATGTGCCCGCCAATGTGACTGTGGTTGTGGTGGGTGATGTTGATTTTTCTGAGGTGAAAAAAGTTGTCAAACGAAGCTTTGGCAAGATGAAGGGTAAARCMGTTGMGYCGCGCTTCAACCCCAAAGAGCCTGAACCCTTGGGAGCAAAACGGGTGGARGTTGTGRTTCCTGCCCAGCTACCTTTGGTGGCATTTACCTTGCCAGTGCCAGCTTGGGAGCCGCATCATAATGATARGGAAGTTGCAGCGATTGCTTTGGCAACAGAGCTTTTGGCAGGTGGYAAGTCKGCYATTTTGAATCAAGTGTTGGTCAATGAGAAGCGTGTGGCTGTGTCGTCGGGAGCGGGCTACGACCCATTCACTATGGGCTTGGATTTGTGGTATGCCTATGGTTCAACAGGCATTGGGCAAGATGTGGCTAAGTTTGAGCAAGCATTTTGGGCTTTAATGGATAAAATGGGTAAAGAATTACCCAATCAGCGCAAGTTTGAAGCTGCCAAGCTACGCATAATTGCTAACACTGTTTTTGCCCAAGACTCGTTGTATTTAAGAGCCAAACATATTGGTATTTTAGAGACTGTGGGCATTGGCGCAGATGAAAAAGATAGATGGCTAGACTTGATTCGAGAAGTGACCCCTGAGCAAGTGCAGGATGTTTTCAAAACATGGTTTAAACCCAACCGTGCGACAACGGGTGTGTTGATACCACAGGCGGTGGAATCATGAGAACATTACTATTATCACTACTTATTTTCTTTGGCAGTTTTCAAGCCTATGCGACCACACCTGTGCAGCAACACACCATGGACAATGGGTTAAATATTTTGCTCATGGAAGCGCATCATGTGCCTATGGTGGCAATGAAACTTATCATGCCAGCRGGTAGTCGATTTGATGCAGAGCATAAAGGTGGCACAGCATCTTTATTGTCTTCGATGTTGATGGATCATACAGCCAAGCATGATTACCAAGCATGGGCAGCCAAGCTTGATGAAACATCTATTCGCTTGGGTGCAGGCGTGGATAAAGATGGGCTGTCGATGTCGTTGACCGTGCTTAAAGAAGTTGTAGATGATGGTGTTGCAGCGTTGGCAGAAGCCTTGTTGCAACCAGGTTGGAATCAACAACGATTTGATTTGATGCAAGAAAATACCCTATCAGGATTAACCAAAGCTCAGGAAGATGCAGGCACATTTGCAACCCTTGCCAAGGGTAATCTATTGTTTCCCAATCACCCTTATGCCCACCCAACATCAGGCACGTTGGACTCGGTGCGCAAGATTAAACTTCAAGACTTGAAGACGTTGTATCGTCAACAAATCAAGCCGCAAGGGGCAACGCTTGCCATCAGTGGTGACATCACCATGAAAGAAGCCATCAAACTGGCTCAGATGTATTTGGGGCAATGGCAAGGTAAACCCAAAGTTGCGCTTGCAGAGATTGAAAAACCAACACCATCCCAGCAGCAAAAAATACACCACATCATGGATAAACATCAAATGCTGATTGAATGGGTGCGCCTTGGCCCAAGCCGCCATGATGCTGATTATATCACCATGATGGTGCTCAATCACATGCTTGGTGGGGGTGGTTTTGGTTCGCTGCTGATGGAAGAAATCAGAGAAAAACGTGGGTTAACGTATGGTGTGTATTCGTACTTTCAGCCGTATGAAACCAATGGTGTTTATGTGATTCGCTTGCAAACACGTGCCGATCAAACGGAAGAATCAGAAGTCGTAATCAAACAAGTGCTGCAAGGGTTGTACGATGGGGAAATTACGCAAGATATGCTGGATAAAAGTAAGACCAATTTAATGGGTGGCTTTGCCCAGCGCATGGATTCCAACCGTGAGCGTGTTGGTCTTTTGGCGATGATGGGTTTTTATCATAGACCTTTGGATTATTTAGAAAACTGGACGAAAAGCGTGAARTCCGTCACCCTTGCCGATGTRYKKAGGGGYGCGGAAGYCTATTTWCAGCCTRAWRRTTGGAAACAAATYTGGGTYGGCCCTGCAAAGTAGAAAAAAGGAARGGYTATGAAGACCGTTTTAGTTGTTGAAGATTCCAATACCAGCCGTGATGTGACCAGCCACTTTTTGCAGCAGGGYGGNTTTCSSKKTTYWNGAAGCTGAAGAYGGGCAAGATGCTTTGMATATYCTTCGCAGTAGGCATGTGGACTTGATTTTAACCGACATTATGATGCCAAACCTTGATGGTTGGGGTTTGTACCGTGAAATTCGCGCYGATAAAAGTTTTAACCTTACACCCTTTGTTTTTCTTTCGGTGCTTGATGATATTGATGACCAAATCAAGGGTTTAACGCTTGGTGTGGATGATTATTTAACCAAGCCAGTAACACCGATGCAGTTGATTGCACGGGTGAACACGGCATTGATGCGCAGCGAGCGTTTGGCACAGTATTTCCACCGAAACCCAGTGACAGAACTGGAAACATCGAGCTATTTTAAGAAGCGTTATATGCAAGAAATTGATCGTTGCCGTGATGCGAAYTTGGATTTAAGTTTGGTTGTTGTGGGTGTGGGTAATTATGTGTCGTTGGTGCGTGGGCAAGCGGAATGGTTTGCCGAAGCTGCGGCAACAGAGGCAGGGGYTGCTATTCGTGCGGCATCGCGTTCTTATGATGTGGTTGCCGATATGGGACAAGGTTGTTTTGCCGTGTTACGCCCCAACGATGATGTAATCAAAGCCAAAGCTTGGGCTGAAGCATTGGTTAAAGACTGGGATGTCTCGTTGGTTTGGTCAGAAACCGAACAACGCATTGCCATAGATGTTGGTTTTACATGTGATGCTGTATCGCCGGGTGATGATAATGCACTTGCAGTGTTGAAGAAAAATCTCGCCTCATTTGAGCGCAAGTGGTAATCAACTGACCTTTTTGTCATGCGAATAACGGCAGGTTCTYTGCGCGGTCGGGTGATGCAAGTTCCCAACATCAACGGCTTAAGACCCACACCTTCTAAAGTTCGTCAGGCTCTGTTTAATATGTTGGGCGACATGGATGGATTATCCTTTCTTGATTTATTTGCAGGCAGTGGCGTGATGAGCATTGAAGCTTTATCGCGTGGTGCAATTTCAGCGTACAGTATTGAAAGTGAGCACAAAGCATGTGCAGCCATGAAACACATTCGAGCATCATGGCATATTGATGGTTGGCATATTCACCAAGCCAGCCTTCCTCAAGCATTACCTGAGCAGCACTTTGATGTTGTCTATGCTGACCCGCCTTATGCGCAAGGGGTTGCCGAAAAAATCCCCCAATGGTTAAGTCAAAAGAACATCACATTCAAAACTTTGGTGATTGAAGAAGCAAGCCGTGCTAATGTTGCATGGTTGGCTGAAATGATGCCAATCAAGCAACGGAAATATGGTGATACTACGCTCTATTTCTTTGACTGTTCGGAGTTGTGATTAGCATGAAAACAGCAATTTACCCAGGCACTTTCGATCCCATCACACTGGGGCATGTGGACGTGGTGCAGCGTGGCTTGAAGCTGTTTGACAGCATCATTATTGCCATTGCCGACAGCCCTAAAAAAGACCCCATGTTTGATGTGCAAACGCGCCTTGATATGGTGAATGCTACGTTTGCTGGTGAGTCGCGCATTCAAGTTTTAAACTTTGATGGTTTGTTGGTCAACCTAGCGCAAGCGCATGGTGCAGCGGCAATTCTGCGTGGTTTACGTGCAGCATCAGATTTTGAATATGAATTTCAACTGGCGGCCATGAACCGAAAATTAGATGCGGACATTGAATCAGTTTTTGTGATGGCGAGAGAGGAATATACCTTTGTCTCATCCAGCTTTATTCGTGAAATATCAAGCATGGGCGGCGATGTGGACGCGCTGGTTCCCCAAGTTGTTCGCCCCTATTTACCACAAGCAAAGGATTAAAACATGACATATGGTTTAAAAGATAAAGTTATTTTGGTTACAGGCGCATCGGATGGTTTGGGTCGTGCGGTGGCGGCGGCTTTGGGCGAAGAAGGTGCAAATGTATTGATTCTTGGGCGCAAAGATGTGGAGCTTGAAGTCACCCAAGCGCGTATTGAAGCGTTGGGCGGCCGTTGTTTGGCGATTCCTTTTGATTTGTTGAAGTTTGATGATTATGGCAAGYTSWTCKTARCCCTNWAMMKMYYMARWASYMYWKWKSRRKKGSYYRSKSSRWTSYKCMKKKKAKCYGGCAAAATGTTCGCCCATGGAACATATCAAACCCAACGACTTTCGYAAGATGTTGGATATTAATTTAACTGCRCCMAAYATGCTYACCCAAATCATGYTWCCCCTGCTCAAACGCGCTGAATCGGCATCGGTAATTTTCACATCATGTGACATGGTCGAGGAAGACCAAATGCACTGGCATGGTTATGGYTTGGCAAAACGTGCGTTGCCTTATGCCGCAGCCATGTGGCAAGGTGAAAGTCCAAAAAAATCATACCGCTTTAACACTTTAAATCCAGGGCGCGTGCGCACGGAAATGTTTAAGAAAGCATACCCTGGTTTGCATGGTCGCCATGTGCCAGCACCTGTGGTCGTTGCGCCTGCTTTTTTGCAGCTTTTATCCGATGCGAGCAAAGATATTCGTGGTCAAAGTTTACATGCCATTGATTTGCTGCCCGAGCTAAAAGATTATGTTGCACCTGAAGCGGCAGGGGAAGACACATGAGTGTTTCTACCCCTGATTTAAGTGTTGAATTTGCAGGGTTAAAGTTGCAAACGCCTTTGGTTCTGCTTTCAGGCTGTGTGGGGTTTGGTGAGGAATACACACGTATTGAAGGGTTTTCCAATAAAGATGTTGGGGCAGTTATTCTTAAAGGCACAACACTTGARCCRCGYWTGGGTAACAGCCCACATCGSGTGTATGAAACACCATCGGGKATGYTSAATGCCATTGGTTTGCAAAAYCCTGGCACACGTTATGTGATTGATGAAATCCTGCCGCACTTGCCCCACGATGACACCCAATTCTGGGCAAATGCCAATGGTTCAACGCTTGATGACTATGCGGAAGTGGCAGCCATGTATGATGATTCACCTGTGACTGCGATTGAAATCAATATTTCATGCCCCAATGTGAAAGAAGGTGGTGTTCACTTTGGTAACGACCCATGTATGGCAGCCAAAGTGGTGGAAGTGATGCGCTCAAAGACCTCGAAACCTCTGATTACCAAACTTTCTCCAAATAATGCAGACATTGCCGAAACAGCGCGCCTTTGCATTGAAGCAGGAACCGATGGTTTGTCGGTGATTAACACGCTAGTCGGCATGGCTGTGGATGTTGAAAATCGCACGCCTGTGATTGGTAATATTTCTGGTGGGCTTTCAGGCCCTGCTATTAAGCCTGTGGCTTTATGGAAAATTCATCAAACCCGAGCGGTTGCGAATCAACACAATATCCCGATTTTAGGGCAAGGTGGTTTAACCACACCCAAAGATGCGCTTGAGTTTRCCATTGTTGGTTCAACAGCTYTGGGGCTTGGCACAGGTCTGTTCTACGATCCTCTATTGTGCCGAAAAGTGCTGGATGGTTTATCGGACTATTTAAGTAAACATGACATGGATTGTTATCAAGATTTGGTGGGCTCATTATCCATATAAGCTTTTTATGGGCAGCTTTTTTTGCTGCTGTATTAAGTGCTCCACCTGCTGTTGCAGGCACATTATCATGGGTGACGCAAGAGCGTTGGGTCACAGTTAAAAGTATCACTGACGGTGATACATTTAAAACGACAAAAGGTGAGAAAATTCGCCTTTTGGGTATCAATACACCCGAAACGCGCAAAGATACAAAACAAGCGCAACCTTTCGGCAACAAAGCGAAACAAGCATTAAAAAAAATCATTGCTGGYRAACAAGTCCGCCTAAGTTTTGATAAAGAGAAGAAAGATAGGTATGGGCGCACATTGGCGCATATTTATACCCGAGATGGATTATGGGTGAATGCTGAGTTGGTACGTTTGGGTTTAGCGCATGTGTATACTTTTGCGCCCAACACCAAGTTTGCCAATCGGCTCACGGCCATCGAACAACAAGCTATTCGTAGCAACTTGGGTATGTGGTCGCATAAGCGTTGGCAGGTTGTTGTGGCGGACAAATTGGCAATAAACTTGCTTGGTCAATTTCGCCTTGTTCAAGGAAAGGTGACCAAGCTTGATAAAAGAGGTTGGGGCTTTAACCTTGGCAAACTTACGGTTACTATTCCCAAGAAGTATAGGCAGTCGTTTGGCAAAAGGCTTAAATTGAAGGTTGGTGATGTTGTGTTGGTGCGCGGAAAGGTAAGGCTTTCTAAGCGAAACAAGTGGTTTTTAAGCATTTACAATAGAAGTGATGCGTATCACATAAAGTGATTATAGATTTACAAGAATGCACGCAAATGAGTTGGATAAAAGGATGGTTTATGTTTCGTATTGTTAGACATTTGATGATGATGCTTTTACTGCTGGGTATCACGATGCCTGCCCAGGCAGAAGAAACAAATCATGATATTATGTTCACAGACTTAAATCTTAATGTTGAGCTTTTGGATTCGAGTTTATGGGTTGCGGATAATCGGCAGCCAACAAGCACTACGGTAGTCCCCAATATTCCTGATTCAGCATTTAAAAAACCAATGTTCACAGAAAATGATTTGCATATGTACCTTGGTTTGGCATCTATGGCRCTTGGCGTGTTGACCGCCGTGTCTGCTGATGGCGCATCTGGCGACCCAGACTTATTAAATACAGTACATTATAAAGCATCTAAAGGAGCTTGGCAGTTGGGTGCGGCGGCGGTAGGCACAGGATTGTGGGCGCATTGGGATGATTTCCACCTTGAAGATGGTTTGTTGGATAGAGATAACCTGCATGTTATTTTAGGTACACTTGGTGTGATTGGTTATTATCTAGCCGTGAAAGATGCAGTGGATGAATATAATAGTTTGGGCTTCCCTAGTGAGGATCATTCCAATGCAGGTATGTTGGGTGGTGCTGCGATGCTCACTGCTATTGTTATTACTTGGTAATCAGGAGAAATGAAAATGAAGAAATTATTGATTATATCAACATTGCTTATCACGCCAGCCTTTGCTCACGCAGATGTGATTCAAGAGCGTTTGGATACATATAAAGCTGAAGGCGCGAGCAATTTTAGCGCAGAAGCAGGTAAGAAAATGTGGACGCAAGTGATTCCTTTTGAAAAGAAAGGTGAGCTGTTTAAAGATAGAAGTTGTGCCACGTGCCACAACGCCGACCCCACCACACCAGGCAAACATGCCAAAACGGGCAAGGTCATCTCACCGATGACATTAGGCGCAATCAGTGTCAACCGAAAAGGTGAAGAAGAAGTGCGCTATAGTACGGTGAAAAAAGTTGARAAGTGGTTCAAGCGAAACTGCAAATGGACATATGGTCGGGTTTGTACACCACAAGAAAAGGGTGACTTCTTGATGTATTTCAAATCATTGTAAGTAAATTATTCGGATAAAAGAGAGATTTAAAAACTTATGAAAAAAGTATTATTATTTGCCATGTTGATGACATTTTCTGGGCRAGCCTTTGCAGATGACTTGTTGGGCTCGTTTTTTAGATTTAAAGGTGTTGCCCCCATGAACAATGACTTGTACAACGAAAGTTGTGGTGAATGTCATTATGCTTATCAAGCGGGTTTATTGCCAAAAGTGTCATGGGAAAAGATGATGTTGGTGGATGAGCTGGATGACCATTTTGGTGAGGTGGCAGACCTTGATGAAGAAGATCGCATTGAGATTTTAAACTTGTTGGTTGAGAATGCTGCGGACACGTCAATCTATAAACGGGCGATGAAAATAAGCCGTTCCATCCCAGATGGGAAAGTAGAGCTTAGAATTACAGAAGTGCCGTATATTAAGCGCAAACACAAACCGATGACGGATAAATATGTGAAGAACAATCCTAAAGTGAAGTCGATGATCAACTGCAATGCTTGCCATAGAGCTATTGATAAAGGTATTTTTGATGACGATACGGTTCTGATCCCCAATTATGGGTATTGGAGTGAGATTAAAGACGACTAAATTTATGTTGCGCTCACACTATTTTAATGTGGCGTAATGTAGTGTTTTTTGACCAATTTTTTTGCCAAAAAGGCAACAGGAGGAAGTATATGAAAAAGATTATTACAACAGCAGCAATGCTTGCCGCAGTTAGTTTTGGGGCAGTAACAGCAAGTGCTCAATCATCGTATGTGGCTGATTTAACTCAAATAGGCTCTGCATTAACATCTRCTAATGCAGATTCATGTTTGGTTTGTCATTCAGGAGCAARCAACTCTGCAGGTGATAAAGGCGTGACAGAGTTTTCGATTGACTACGAAGCAGGTGTTGCGGCATTTGGTTCAATTACAGCAGCCGAAGCAACGGCATTGGGCGCTAAGGACAGTGACGGTGACGGTACGGATAATGCGACAGAAGCAGCGGCAGGCACAAACTTCTGGGGTGTAGTGCCAACAACGACGGCAACAAGCTCATCAAGTGGTGGTGGCTGTATCACTTCTTCTGCAACTACACCATTGATGATGGTATTGGCGATGTTGTCTTTGGGCTTTCTTGTTCGTCGCAAAAAGTCATAATTTAATTAATAGAGCATAAAGATAGCCCTTTGGAATTAAACTCCAGAGGGCTTTTTTATGCGGATTTATCATAAGGAGATTATTATGGTTTCAAAAAAAGTATTTGGATTATTATTGATGCTAGCCTCTGTGAGCTTAGGAGCTATGTCTGCCAACGCATCGKYGAGTGCTAAAGGTGTGTTTGATGGTGTGTATCCTGGTAATACAATTTCATGTTTTGTTTGTCATACGGGTTCACCAGGATCCCTAACGCTTTATGGCGTACAATATGTAAGCAATGGCGGTACAGCGGCAGGTCTCGCAGCAGCAATCAATGCGATTGATAATTTGGATGCAGATAACGATACAATTACCAACGGTTCGGAGATTGCAGCAGGCACAGACCCAAGCGGCAATACAAACACTGCGAACACGGAAGAAGCCTCAGTATTTGGCTGCACCACATCTTCACTAGGCACACCACTGCTGATGTTTTTAGCGATGTTTGCTTTGGGTTTCTTGGTTCGTAAAAAAGCCTAATGATGCAGTNTGATATTGCTCACTGTATCCTAGTATTTGTTTAATATTGTGCGTGAAGCTTCAGCACAAGTGTAAAAAGGAGAGCATGATGAATATTAAAAAAATAGTTATCGCAGGTGCGGCATTAAGCACATTATTATTGACCAATACAGCACATGCCCAGTCTGGTTTTCAGAATACATTAAATACAGCGCTGGGCTCCACATTTGGAGCAAGTGATTGTATTGTCTGCCATGTTGGTGGACTTTCAGGCTCAACAGCAACAACTGCCATTGCAAGAACTTGGCTTGCTGTGGGTGCGAACACTGCATTGTTGGCAAGCACAGACAGTGATGGTGATGGGTTTAGTAATAAACAGGAAGCCAACGGTATAACAACAAACTTTAATAATGTGGCGGTAACTCCATTTACCCTTGCAACAGGTGGCAAGGCTTTAACAAATGTCTATGTGACAGGTGATGCAAACGCTACCGAAAAAACTATTACAGCGGCGGCATCAGGTATTACAGTTCCTGTTGGTAGTACAATTTTGGGTGGTGTGGCTATAGATGTTTATGCCAGCCCGACAACAGCTGCTCCAATAACACTTTTGTATAAAGCTGGTGCTGCAGCACTTACTTCAACGGTTTATGCTGTAGACACATATTCGATTGCAATCGCTGACCCTTATGCAACCAACACAACGCTTCCACTTGCGGCTGCGGATTGGTCGCTAACAGCCCAGGGTGGCGTTAAAATTAATCAACCCCCAGCMGGTTTTGATGCCAATAGACATGATATTGTTGTTGTTCGGGTCACACCAACCACGACCGTGCTTGGAGGGAATGGTGACAGCGAAAGTANNGNTGATGATGACGATGATGATGGGAAAARTGCAGYTTCCTGTGCGGGTGTTATTTCGACCACACCGTTGTGGATGTTATTTGCATTATTAAGYCTTGGTTTTTTAATACGAAAGAAGAGTGACTGATAGGCTTTTGTAGTTCCTCCTTTTGCCCTTTGATGCCACGTGTATCAAAGGGTTTTTTGTTGATAACAAGGAACCTACCTTCGACGATTCTTGGGTTTGCTTCGCCGTTCAACACGCGTATGTTGGGTGCGGAAGTTTGTGCCTTGTTTTGCTCTGCCCAAAGGCGCAGATTGATAGGCTGGAATCAGCTGATGTTCACCTGAACCAATGAGGTCTGCACGCCCCATTTTTTTCAGTGCATCCCTAAGCATAGGCCAGTTATCTTTATCGTGATAACGCAAGAAAGCTTTGTGTAAATCACGCTGTTTTTTGCGCTTGGGTACAAACACTTCTTCTTTATAGCGTGGTTTGATACGACTGATGGCTTTGAGTGGGTTGCGCCCAGAGCGATACATGGCAGCGGCGGTGCTCATCGGTGATGGCAAAAAGGCTTGGACTTGGTCGGCTTTGTAGTTATTTTGTTTGAGCCACAAGGCAAGACCAAGCATATCTTCATCGGTCGTGCCGGGGTGAGCTGCAATAAAATACGGGATTAAATATTGCTTTTTACCCACTTCTTTGGAGTATTTTTCAAACAGTTCTCTGAATTTATCATAACTGCCAATACCTGGTTTCATCATTTTATCCAAAGGCGAACTTTCGGTGTGTTCAGGCGCGATTTTCAGATAACCCCCCACATGATGGCTGACCAATTCTTTGATATATGCAGGTGACTCTACTGCCAAGTCGTAACGCAGACCTGATGCAATAAACACGCGCTTGATGCCTTTGAGATTACGCGTTTTGCGGTACAGTTGAATCAAAGGGTTGTGGTCTGTGCCAAGGTTTTTACAAATGCCAGGAAACACACACGATGGTTTGCGACAAGATGCTTCAACCTCTGCTGATTTGCATTTTAGGCGATACATATTCGCTGTTGGCCCGCCCAAATCACTGATAACACCCGTGAAGTTCGGTGTTTTATCGCGAATGGCTTCCACTTCTTTAAGAATCGACTTTTCCGAGCGACTTTGAATGATGCGCCCTTCATGTTCGGTGATGGADCAGAATGTGCAGCCACCAAAACAACCGCGCATGATATTGATGGAATTTTTAATCATTTCATAAGCAGGAATCTTGGTTTCTTTGGCTTTGATGTCGCCATAACCCACATAAGGAAGTCGTGAATACTCCAAATCAAACACGCTRTCCAACTCTTCGGTGGTCAAAGGAATGGGCGGTGGATTAATCCATACCTCACGACTTCCATGCTGTTGAATCAAGGCTCTGGCATTGCCAGGATTGGTTTCTAAATGCAGCAAGCGCGAAGCATGGGCATATAAAATCTCATCATCCACCAATGCTTCATACGATGGCATACGAATCACAGTTTTATCACGGTCTTTGGAGACATCTAAAATAGAGATAGGCTCAACTTTTTCTCTAACCCTATGCACTTCTTTTTCATCGCACATGTTGTCTGCGCCCTTCATTGCATARGGGTTGATATGCTGAATCAGTTCACCAGGTGTGTCGATTTCATGGCTATCAATTTCCAACCAACCATCAGGCACGGCATTGACCATCACGGCTGTGCCACGAATATGTTTTAAGTCTTTAATGTTTTTACCTGCGCCAAGCGCATGGGCAATTTCAATGATTTGCCGCTCGCCGTTGCCGTAAACCAAAATATCGGCTTTGGAATCCATCAACACAGAGCGGCGCACHTTGTCCGACCAATAATCATAGTGGGCAATGCGCCTTAAACTCGCTTCAATGCCACCAATCACCACAGGTACACCCTTAAATGCTTCACGCACCCGCTGGGCATACACCGTGACCGCTCTATCAGGGCGTTTACCACCAATATCACCAACAGTATAKGCATCATCRGAGCGRATTTTRCGCTCGGAKGTGTAGCGGTTGWCCATGGARTCCATRTTRCCMGMTGTWATMCCCCAAAATAGGTTGGGTTTRCCSARYGCTCTAAARTCWTCRGCKGATTTCCARTCGGGTTGGGCGATAATRCCMACGCGAAAGCCTTGGGCTTCTAATGCTCTGCCAACGACCGCCATGCCAAAGCTAGGTAAATCCACATAAGCATCGCCTGTGACCAAAATAATATCGCAACTATCCCAGCCCAATGCATCCATATCCGCCTTGCACATGGGCAACTGATAAGCAGGGTTTTCATGGGCTTCTGCCCAATATTTAGGATAGTCTAAAATGGAGCGAGGTTTTGTAAGTGTCTGCATTAGTTATCCAGCAATGTTTCTAGTGCTGCTCCTGGGTCATCTTGACGCATCAGTGATTCACCCACCAAAAAGCCATACACGTCATGCTGATTCATCAGTTGAATATCATCATGGGTGAAAATACCTGATTCGGTTATCACGGTGCGCTCGCTTGGGATTTCAGCCAATAAATCCAGTGTGGTTTGCAGGGTAATATCAAAGGTGTGCAGGTTGCGGTTGTTGATACCAAGCAAAGGTGTGTCTAAATCCATCGCCCGCTCCAATTCTTTGGCATCATGCACTTCGGGCAACACAGACAAGCCCATTTCATTCGCCACCGCACACAGTTCTTGTGCCAAAGCATCATCAATCATTGCCATTATCAAGAGAATACAACTTGCGCCCATAGCTCGCGCTTCAATAACTTGATAAGCATCGAGCATAAAATCTTTACGTAAAATCGGGATGTTGACGGCTGCATGAATATCGCGCACGAAATCATCAGAACCCTGAAAATATTTCACATCGGTCAACACCGATAAACAAGTTGCACCACCCGCTTCATAAGCCTTGGCAATGTTTACAGGATGAAAGTCTTCACGAATGATACCTTTGGAAGGCGATGCTTTTTTCACTTCAGCGATGACCGCATTGTCTTGGTTGCTGATGCGTTGGATAAGTGCACCTGCATAATCCAAAGGTTCAATATCAGAGGCTTGGCGCAGCAAATCTTGTTCACTGACCTTGGTTTTGCAGCTTTTCACCCACTCACGTTTGTAGGCTGCGATTTCATTTAAAATGGAGCTCATTATTTTTTAACCTTTTGCACCACGAAGGGCACGAAGGGCACGAAGGGGTTTTGAGCTTAAATCTTCGTGTGCTTCGTGTGCTTCGTGGTTATTTGTTTGTAAATGCAATCAGTGCATCCAAAGTKGCCGTGGCTTTGCCATCATCAATGGTTTTTGCAGCCAAACCAAGCCCATCTGCAATACTATCCACTTTGCCTGCCACCCAAAGCGCTGCGGCACTGTTGAGGAGCACAATATCACGCCCTGCACCTTGCACACCTGCAAGGATATGTTTCATCACTTCGGCGTTAAAGGCTGCATCACCGCCTTGTAGGGCTTGCGGTGTGGCATACGGCATACCAAATGCAGCAGGGTCGATTTCAAAGCGGTGGGTGTTACCATTTTCTACCCAAACAGCATCGGTAATCGCGGTTGTGGTAATCTCATCCAACCCGTCACGACCATGTACAATTAAGGCGCGTTTTGTGCCGAGCTGTGCTAAAGAGTTCGCCACCAAATCCAGTTTTTCTTCACCGAACACACCCAAAATTTGATAATCTGCACCTGCGGGGTTGGTCAAAGGGCCAAGCAAGTTAAATACAGAACGTACACCCATTTCGCGGCGTACAGGCCCTGCATATTTCATGGCAGGATGACATTGCGGGGCAAACAAAAAACCAATGCCCACTTCATCTACACAATCCGCCACTTGCTCAGGAGAAATATCCAACCTCACCCCCAATGCTTCCAGCACATCGGCACTGCCTGACTTGGAAGAAATGGCGCGGTTACCATGTTTGGCAACAGGTACACCACATGCCGCCAAGACAATAGCAACCGTGGTGGAGATATTGAATGTGGATGCGCCATCACCGCCTGTGCCGCAAGTGTCCAGCAACCCTGTGGCTTCGGGGCTGATTTTGGTGGCTGCACTGCGCATGGCTCTAGCTGCACCCGCCACCAATTCAGGGGTTTCACCACGAATACTTAAACCCATCAATAGCGCACCAATTTGTGCAGGTGTGGCTTGCCCCTGCATGATTTGGTTAAACACGGTCTCGGCTTGTTTAGAGCTTAATGGGATACCTTTTTGCGTATCACTAATCGCTTGTTGGATGTTGTACGTTGTCATGATAACTCCAAGAAATTCTTGAGCATGGTATGCCCATGTTCGGTTAAAATGGATTCTGGGTGAAATTGCAGCCCGAAAGTGGGGTGTTCTTTATGCCTTAATCCCATCAGTTCACCTTCTTCTGTCCAAGCTGTGCGAATCAAATCGGCAGGCAAGGGTTCTTCCACGATTAATGAATGATAACGGGTTGCTGTGAATGGCGTGGGTAAACCCTTAAAAATACCATCCTCATCATGGTGGATGGGGCTAACTTTGCCGTGCATCAAGCGCGGGGCGCGAATCACTTTGCCACCAAAAACTTCACCAATAGATTGATGCCCAAGGCACACGCCTAAAATGGGTAGTTTACCTGAGAAATGTTCGATGACGGACTTGGAAACACCTGCCTCAGCAGGTGTGCAAGGGCCGGGTGAAATTAGAATACGGGCTGGCTTCATTTTCTCGATGTCAGCCAATGTGATTTTATCATTGCGGTAAACTTGTGGTAAGTCACCCAATTCACCCAAATATTGCACGAGATTAAAGGTGAAAGAATCGTAGTTATCAATGACCAATGTTGCCGAACTCATGATGATTCTCCGTTGTTTGATGTGTTTTGTGCTGCGGCAGTTTGAGTGGATGCAGCCTGAGCAGAAGCAAGGGCAACAGCGCGGAACATAGCGGAAGCTTTGTTCACACACTCTTGATATTCGGTTTCAGGCACAGAATCTGCCACCAAACCACCACCAGCTTGCACATTGAGCACACCATCTTCTATCACTGCGGTGCGAATAATGATGCAGGTATCCATATTCTCACCACCAAAAGAAATATGCCCAATGCAGCCGCCATAAGGGCCGCGTGGTTGACCTTCAAGCTCATCAATAATCTGCATGGCTCTGATTTTGGGTGCGCCAGATAATGTGCCAGCGGGAAATGTGGCAGCCAATAAATCCAAAGCATCTACATCATCAAGTTTGCCAATCGATCGTGGAGCCGCCACCAAGCGTGATGCCGCTTGAAATTGAGCCAATGCCAGAACCACCTAGCGTAATATCGAAACCACTTTCGTCTATTGTGATGTTGCCACTAATGACAACTTCATTTYCAGTCACGTCAACAGTCAAAGCAGTTAAACCGTCTACAACCCCGTTTATTTCGAGTTGATGAACATTGATGGTTAAGGCGAATAAATAATCAACGCCAATCACATCTCCGCTAATTAATATTTGACTAGCATTTATTGTTAAATCGCCAACAATAATGACATCACCATGGATAGTTATGTCACCTGAAAGAATTAAATCACCCGAGGTGGTTAAATCACCATAGATGACTACGTCACCCACATTTTCTACATCGCCTTGATACGTCAGATTCTCCAACGTGACATTGCTCGGATTCGCGTAGACAAAATAATCGGCATTGCCTTGGATCGTCACATCAGTGAGCGTGAATGTGCCATCGACATCGTTTGTCATATCGACATTAAAAAACGCATGAATGCCATCTGCTGATAAGGTGAGCTGGTCTTGGCCTAGGCCGTTAATCGTCAGTGATTCGGTGACGATTAAATCGTTAGCTATTTCAAGCGTCAGGCCGCTAAGGAGTTGATCGAAGTCGATCACGTCCGCGCCTGCGGTGGCATTGGCTGCTTGAATTGCTTCACGCAAAGAGATCACGCTGTCGCTACCGGGACTCGCAATCAGTGCAGCAATACTAGAGGTGTCACCATCGACCACATCCATCGCGCCCGTCACGGTCACCGCGCTAAGGAGCATGCGGTTTTCCAATGGCTCACAAATCGGCCCGCGCACGTGGCGATTGCTCACACGTTGCGGATAAGACAACCGATGAACCAAACGCTTGGCAAACTCATACATCATGGAACTGGCAGACATAGCTAAAAGACACTCCCGGAGATTCATAAGCAGACTACTAGTCAATAGGATACAACATTTCTGCTTACAAACAAGAGAACATTGCAGAGCTTGTTGATAATAATGGGTTACAAAAGAGATTCGCACAAGCTGCCCCCGGAAGTATGCTGCGGAGATTTTTTTACTGCAAAACAACCGACATTTACGCAAAATTAGTCTTTTGATCGTTGCAGATTCATGGGTAATCACTATCATGGCATGTCTGTTTTAAAGAGAAAACTGTTTTTTTTAACTTCAAATCGACTCACTCAAAAGGATCAGATCAAATGCCAAAACGTGCAAAAATTTCCGTCATTGGTGCTGGTGGCAACGTAGGTGCGAGTGTCGCACTATGGGCTGCAAGCAAAGAACTCGGCGATATTGTCGCAGTGGACATTCGTATCAATGACACGCTCCCTGTTGAAGGTCGCATGCTAGACTTGGCACAAGCTGGCCCGATGGAACTCTTCGATTCAAACATCACCGCAACAAGTGACTATGCAGACATTGCAGACTCAGATGTCGTGGTCGTTACTGCGGGCATTCCCCGCAAGCCGGGCATGAGCCGCGATGACCTGATCGGCACGAACGTGAAGATCGTCAAGTCCGTCTGCGAAAACATCAAAAAGTATGCACCAAACAGCATCGTCATCATCGTGTCCAATCCATTGGATGCTATGGTGTACACCGCATGGAAAGCAACGGGCTTTCCAACCAATCGCATCATCGGCCAAGCTGGCTGTTTGGACGTAGCTCGCTTTAAGACTTTCATCGCAATGGAAACGGGCTTTAGTGTCATGGACATTAATGCAATGCTTCTAGGCGGACATGGCGATGACATGGTGCCATTGCCCCGCTTTACCAACATCGCAGGCA
>NVSF01000003.1 GCA_002401135.1 Zetaproteobacteria bacterium | reverse complement strand
AGGTAAACAAACTAAAGCAGTGGTGCATGACTTTTCACCCATTGATGTGAAAAACATCCGTACCCAAATTGGCATGTCACAAAATGAATTTGCCTCTGCATTTGGTATCAGCGTCAGCACATTACGCCATTGGGAACGCGGTGACAGAAAACCGCAAGGCCCTGCATTGGTATTGCTTAATGTGGTTGCCAAAGAGCCCCAAACTGTACTTAAAGCTTTGTCGAATTAAGACTAATCACATTGACACCCAAGCCAACAAACGACAAACTATCAGCCACAAACATTATTAACTTCCTTGTTTGTGCTTCAATATCCAACAGCAAGGAAACAAGTGGCGTATAAAGGAGCATAATAGGTGAATAAGCAGCTCAAACCATTACCGTTTCCTCAAATTATCATACCTGCTTTACACCATGGAGGGCTAGTTGAATATATTCAAAAAGAAAGCACCTAAGCCAGTTATTTCCTATTTGCATATTAGTCTTAATTTAACTCAAATAAGAGCTTATTTAAAAAATCCTAGTGAAATTAGTTCAGGAACTAGTTGGGATAGTGATGATGAATGTATTTCTCATTCTATAGATTTATTATTAAAAGATGATATTTACTATCATCAAAGTTTAAATCAATTTTCACATACAATATCTTCTGTGCTATACCTTGATCCTGATATTGGACAGCTTGAATGGAATATTTACGATAATATTTTTGTAGTTAACGTATTACATAAAGAAAATGGCGTTCTCTTTTGTTGTCCGCTAAATGAGATACAAATTCTAATTAATGGTGGAAAGGTTCCATCAAAAAACCTACTAACTGAATTGAAAGAGGGAACAATTATCGAGCTTGAAAACCCTTGCGGTTATTGTGAAAAATACCACAGACGAAAATGGATGTCACATGGAATAACATATTCAAATGATTTAGTCAGTTTTAACTTTTCAAAACCATCATCTAGTCATATTGTAGAGTATAAATAACCCTTGAGGTCAGGCATAAAGCGAAGGACATAGCAGCGCTATTTTCGAGCTGAAATAACGCAGGAGTTGGATGTTTTGGGTTGCTATCCCCTACGGTGCGCCTTGTACGACTTGAGTCATGTTGTCATCTGTCTCTACTGCCCGCCACCGTCTATGCATCCAMARCCAYTGTTCKGGRTTYTCTTTGATGACWTCATCAAAACTCTTRCAYGCCGCTGTCATAATCAAAATCTCATTGGTCGCTTTATCRTCYGTKARTTYWGGGCAAGGCACATCCCAAAATTTKARKGTGAAMTYAAARTCRTTSYYTTGYCKYACCAAWGCCATACCAATCATAGGCACACCTTTGGCRACAAAGGGTGCGGGCARATGCGAWGTGCTGGCGATATGCCCTAAAAATGGCACTTTGATGCCRTTGCCTGCGCCCATGTGTTGGTCGAGKGCGGAGACAATGCAGTGGTTRTTTTTWAGYGCTTTGAGCAACCARCGCACACCTGTGTTGCGCGAATAAAGATGTGTGCCAAAGCGAGAACGCGAAGCCAAGGTGTAGGCATCCAATGGTTTTTGATTGAGTTGGCGGTAAATCATGGATGTTTGATAACCCATCATAGCTGGCAGCAAACCCATCAATTCCCAATTGCTAAAATGCGAGGCAAGCAGAAACACACCTTTTTGTTTGGCAAGTGCGTTGGTTAATACTTCTTTGCCTTCAATCGTCACATATTGCCGCAAATCATCTGCGCTGGCGGAAAACACATATGGTATTTCCATGAGCGTGCGCCCCATTTGTTTRAAKGCTYTTTTGSCAATYTTTTTGCGYTCTTTTTTGGGCTTTTCNRGGAAANAYRCGSGCAAGRTTTCTTARRGCAATACYWCKGTGKCGTTTGTCCAAYRTRTAATACARCCAACCCAAKMCATCRCCCARCACATGCATGATAGGCATAGGCACTTTGGCAAGTGCGCCAAACAACGCCCGCACCCACAATGGTGCTTTGATAGGAGCATCAACCATCAGTTTGCGAGGGCTTTCGCCTCATCAATCAACATCACAGGAATATCATCACGAATCGGGTATTCCAACTTGCAAGGTTTACACGTTAAACCTGATTTATCCTGATTATAATCCACATTTCCCTTACATTTGGGGCAAACCAAAATCGCAAATAAGTCTTTATCAATCATGATGTAAAACTCCGTCAATCATCTGTTTGAGCCTAAGCATAACCACGCTTTCACATATTTCATTAACTTTGCGATTGCAGCGGGGTAAAGCCTGCCTATACTTGCGCAAAGTTTTATTCATTCATTGCACAAAGGTGGTTGTATTCATGTACGAATTTATTTCTCAAGGTGGCATCGTGATGTACATCTTGATTGCAACATCTTTGGTATCTTTAACCATTATCTTTGAACGCTTTTGGAGCTTACGCGCCTCGGCTGTGATTCCCTTAAATGAAGTGGCTGCTATTGAAAATGATGTGCGCGAAGGTCGCGTGGAAGAAGCCTTGGAAACTTGTAAAAACAATAACACCGCCATGAGCCGCATCCTTTGGGTGGCATTAAAAAATCGCGGTGTAAAACGCAGCATCATGAAAGAAATCTTGGAAGAAGTGGGCAGGCAAGAAGTGGCACACTTGGAACGTTTTGTGGGTGTGTTGGCATTGATTGCGGCTATTTCTCCCCTCCTAGGGCTTTTGGGAACAGTGATTGGCATGATTGAAGTGTTTCAAGTGATTTCCGTGGAAGGTGTGGGTAAAGCTGATGTATTGGCAGCAGGTATTTCCAAAGCGCTGAACACCACCGCAGCGGGTATGGCAATTGCGATTCCAACGCTGGTGGCTTACCGCTATTTTGAGGCCAAAGTGAACCAATATGTGATTGATATTGAGCAACATGCGCTGTATTTCGTGGACTTGCTTAAAGGTGAACGTGGATGAATCTTCGCCCCCGCCATAAACGCGGCGACTTGCKGGTGGACTTAACACCCATGATTGATGTGGTGTTTCTCATGCTGATTTTTTTCATGGTCAGCACCAGCTTCACCGCCAACAACAGCATCAAGCTGGATTTGCCGCAAAGCACAGCCCAAGCTGCCAATAAAGACATTGAGCAGGTCACAGTGAGCATCAACAATAAAGGTCAGTTGTTTGTGCAAGATGAACCTGTGGCTGATGGTGAATTGCGCCGCCGCATTCTCAATATCAGCAAAGGCGACCCCAATATGCGGGTGGTACTTCGTGCTGATGCCGATGCCAAACATAAACGTGTTGTTTTCGTGTTAGACACAGTTCGAGAGCTTGGTATGGGTAAAGTGGGCATTGCAACTGTGCCTTTGGGTGGGAATTAAGATGCGTATTGTACAAAAATATGGTGGCACTTCAGTAGGCTCGATTGAGCGCATTCAAGCCACTGCTAAAATCGTTAAAGCTGAACTGGACAACGGCAATGAAGTGGCAGTTGTCGTCTCTGCCATGAGTGGTGAAACCAACCGTTTGTTGCACCTTGCCAACAGCATGAATGATAACCCACCCATGCGCGAAGTGGATGCTTTGGTGGCAACTGGCGAACAAGTGACTGCRGCATTGCTTGCTATTGAACTCAATAAATTGGGTGTGACTGCATATTCATTCAGCGGCGCACAAGCAGGCTTTAAAACCGAAGGYAGCCACAGCAAAGCCCGCATCAAAGATGTGCAAAGCGACCACCTTATCAAACACATGGAACAAGGTCGTGTGCCTGTGGTGACAGGTTTCCAAGGCGTAGATGCCAATGGCAACACCACCACACTAGGGCGYGGAGGCTCGGATACTTCTGCGGTGGCACTCGCCATTGCCGTYAAAGCCGATTCTTGCGATATTTATACCGATGTGGATGGCATWTACACCACCGACCCACGCATTGAACCCAATGCCCGCAAGATGGACAGCATCAGTTATGAAGAAATGTTGGAATTTGCATCATTGGGTGCGAAAGTATTACAAACCCGAAGCGTGGAATTGGGTATGCGCTACAATATGCCCATTCATTTGCGCTCAAGCTTTGATTTGGTGGAAGGAACACGGGTAAGAAGAGAGGATTCAGACATGGAACGTGCAGAAATTTCAGGTGTTGCTTACAACCGCGATGAAGCCAAAGTCACCATCAAAGGCATCCCCGACCAACCAGGTATTGCAGCAGCCGTGTTTGGTCCTGTGGCTGAAGCGGACATCAATGTGGATGTGATTGTGCAGAATGTATCCGAAGATGGGCAAACGGATTTAACGTTTACCGTGCCGCGCAGCGACTACGATGCAACCATGACCTTGCTGCAAACACTATGCGATAAAATGAAAGCGCGTGAAGTGTTGGGCGATAACACGGTAGCGAAAGTCTCTATCATTGGTGTGGGTATGCGCTCACATACGGGTGTTGCCAAGAAAATGTTTGATGTACTTGCTCAAGAAAGTATCAATATTCAAATGATTACGACCAGTGAAATCAAAGTGACGGTTGTTTTGGAAGAGAAATATGTAGAGCTTGCAGTGCGCTCATTGCATGAAGCCTTTGGATTAGACCAGACCTAACCTCTTAGGTTGCCAACAAGCCCAAAAATGATGTTGCCGCATAATCCCATTTGTGTGCAACATTCTGCGCTGTCGGATGCACCCAAGCTGTTTTTGCACCTGTTTGTTTAGCCGAGTTTAAATTGTTTTCCATATCATCAATCACCAACACCTTGGGCGCTGAAACCTTCTCTGCTTCAAACAGTTGCAATAGTGTGTCCGCACATGGTTTGGGCGTGTATTGATTGAAGCGAATATCATAAATAACATCAAAACAATCACGTATGCCCAAAGCCTCTAAAATCGTTTCCGCATGTTCCGTTGTGCCATTGGTGTGAATAACTTTACGCACGGATAAGCTTTTCAGAGCTTTGTGCAATTCAGGGTGTGGCGAAAGCAACTCATGGGCATTCACATCATGTGCCTCAAATAAAAATGGTTCTGCCTCATGCCCATGATGCGCCATCAAACCCTTGAGCGTTGAGCCATATTGTTTCCAATATTTCACCCGCAACACATCAGCCTCATCCCTACCCACATCCAATTCACGCTGAATATAAGTTATCATCTTCTCATCCATACGCGAAAAAACACCATTATCTGCGGCATACAAGGTGTTATCCAAATCAATGACGAGTAATTTTAAATCCAAATTTGAAAGCATGGCAGCAACCTAGAGTGTAGAATTAAACTTGCAAAATGTGGCGTAAATCACAATCATGCGATTTCAATTCTTGAGGGTGGTTTTTATGTCGTTTTTCAGTCGTCTTAGCAAAGGTTTAAGCAAAAGTCGTGACAATTTGGCAGCCATGTTTCCTGGGCAAGCCAAAGAAAAGCTGAGTGATGCCGAGTGGCAAGACATTGAAGATGCTTTGATTATGGCAGATTGTGGTGCTGGGCTTGCTATGAATTTGATTGAACAAGCCAAAAAATCAAAACAACCCATGCAAACGCTAAAAGACACCATGCAACAGACCTTAAACATCGACAAACCCATTCATAAAGCCAAACCTTTTGTACTCTTAGTCGCTGGTGTGAATGGCACAGGTAAAACCACGACCATTGGTAAATTGGCAAACATGTATACCGCACAAGGTAAAAAAGTATTGATTGGCGCAGCGGACACATTCCGAGCTGCGGCTGTGGAACAATTGGCAGTGTGGGTGGAGCGCGCTGGCGCAGATATTGTCAAACAAGCAGAAGGCTCAGACCCTGCATCGGTTGCGTTTGACACGATTTCACGCGGCATCGCCAAGAGCTATGATGTGATTATCATCGACACCGCAGGTCGCGTACAAACCGATACCAGCTTGATGAATGAGCTTGCCAAAGTGTATCGTGTGATGGGCAAAGCCTTGGATGGCTGCCCGCATGAAGTCTGGCATGTGGTGGATGGCGGTACTGGGCAAAATGCTGTGGTACAAGTCGAAAAATTTCGTGAAATCATTCACACCACAGGACTCATCGTAACCAAACTCGATGGCACAGGTAAAGGTGGCGTGGTGCTACAACTGTGTGATAAATTTAAGCTGCCAGTGCGATATATTGGTGTGGGCGAAACATTAGAAGACTTGATGCCTTTTGATGCTAACGCTTATATCGATAGCCTATTACCTCAGCCTGAAGAAACCGACATATCAAACTAATTTCCAAAGGCGTTTGCCTTTAAACAACACATGTTCCCACTTCGAGGTATTGCCTGTTGGAAGCTCCGCCGCACCCGTAATCAGATAGCCACCTTTGTTCATTGTTCTCGCAACCCTATCAAGCACATTTTTCCGCTCTTCTATGCTGAAATAAATGAGCACATTGCGTAGAAACACAATATCAAATGGCCCATGACTTCTGACTAACATCATTGCCCTATCATCGGTTAAATTACCCGTTTGAAATTTCACCATGCGCTTCACGCCTTCAGACACATGCCACGTGTTACCTTTTTCATCTTTCTCAAAGAAGCGTATCAACCGCGTCACAGGCATTCCTCGCTGAACTTCAACCTGTGAGTACACAGCCTTTTGAGCATAAGAAATCGCCTCTTTGGACAAGTCTGTGCCTAAAATTTTCACCCGTTTGTTGGCTTGTGGAATCGATTCACTCGCTGCAATAGCAATGGAATATGCTTCTTGACCACGCGAAGCTGCTGCTGACCAAATATTGATGCTTCGATGGCTATTCTTACCATGTGTCAACTCAGGAAAAATCAATGTTTCTAATGCTTCATAGGGATACTGGTCGCGGAAGAATAGCGTTTCATTGGTGGTCATAGCATCCACAACCTGCTCTGCAAGTGGTGAAGATTCTTGGCGTTTAATCCGCATCACCAAATCATTTAAATCAGGCACGGTATGGGTACGTAACAAAGGCTTTAAACGCGATTGAACAAGGTACTTTTTATCCGCATTGATGATGATTCCACTTTTGCGTTCTAAAAAGTCGGTAAACCAACTAAATTCAACATCTCTCATGCTTTGCACTCCACATATTGCATCAGTCGCCGACCAATAGCCTCCAATGGCAATACATCTTTGGCTGCACCCAAACGAACAGTTGCACCCGCCATACCCCAAACTGTGCTTGTTGCCTCAYCTTGAGCAATGACAAGGTTATTTTTATCAAACAAATTTTTTGCACCTCTTGCACCATCATCACCCATACCCGTAAGGATAACGGCAAGTGTTTTAATGCGGGGTGATAGTGATGCCAAAGCATCAAACATCACATCCACTGACGGCATACAGTGGTTCACTTTTTCACCACTTTCCAAATGCACTTTTAACCGTGAACCCATGCTTTTAATTGTTAAATGAATATCACCTGGCGCGATATATATGTTCCCCGCTTTGAGCACTTCCCCGTCTTCTGCAACGCGACAACGCATCAAGGCTTCTTTATCAATGCGCTGTGCCAACTTTTCAATAAAAGCTTTGGGCATATGTTGAGTAATCACAATGGGAATGGGGAAGTTTGCTGGCAATGCCTTTAAAACAACAGCTAACGCATTCGGTCCTCCTGTGCTGGAACCTATGGCAATAATGTTTGGGCATGTGTCAGCATCAGATTGTGTTAATGGCATGTTTTTTCCTCAATATCAGACACCTCAGCATGAAACATTCCAATCATACCCAACTTTTCACGCACAATATCTTTATCAAAAGGTTTCATAATGTATTCATCCGCACCCGCAGCCAGCGCACCCAAAATAGAGTCCATACTATTTTCACAACTCACCATAACAACTTTCGGCTTTTCAATATGTTTGGGCATTTCTCGAAGCTCTGCTAAGAAACCCGTGCCACTTTGGTGATCTAAAGTGGAATCTAAGGTCATCAAATCCAAATCGGTACACGTGGCTAGACATTGCTTAGCTTGCTTAATATTTTTGGCTTCTAACACATCATAACCCAAGGAAATGAGTATCTCTTTCATCACCACCCGAACCACTTCATCGTCATCTACAATTAAAGCCTTCATCTTAATGCACCGTCACTTCATGGTTTGCAGCATTGTGTAAATTAGGGATGGTCAACCCAATAAACCTATCCACATTCACAAGCACCAACACCCTATCTTGCAGCTTTAAGACACCATCGCTTACTTGTCGCCATACCATTGCCAATGATTGTGGCGTTGGYTCAAAAGCACCTTCATCCATGGTGATTACCTCGCCCACATCATCCACAATCAGACCAAAATCTTCGCCACTCATGGTTTCAACAATGGCAACATGAAAGGGTTCATGCTCTTCACGTTTGGGCAAGCCAATCACTTGCCTGACTTCAAGCTCGGTAATCACACGCCCTCGCAAATTGATAAGACCCGCCACAGCATCAGGTGCTTTGGGCATATGTGTGCGCAATTGTTGTTTCACCACCTCACGAACTTGTTGCACTCGGAAACCAATCCACTGCTCACCCACACGGCATGTTAACAGCTCTGCCGTATGTGTTTCTTTGCTGTTTATGGGTGTAAGATTTTGTTGCATGGCTTGCTCCTATGCTGCAATTGCAGTTGTTTGTGTAGGCTGTTGTTGATGTACGGTGTTGTGATGTTGCTGTAAAATTCGCGTAATGTTTTCAGCTAAATTTTGGCTATCAACTTTAGATAACACATCAGCAAACACATGATTACCCACATCATTAATATCAAACCCTTGTTTACCTGTGAGTGCGACAATAATGGCTTGTGACAAATTAGCCTGTGCTTTCACCCATGTTGCCAATTCCACACCATTAACCTTTGGCATTTCAATATCGGTGAGAATCAAATCAGGGGTGAATGTGGCGAGAACCTCTTTGGCTTGTTCGCCATCTACAGCAAGTCGAATCACAAAACCCATATTTTTCAACACAGGCACAACCAATTGTCGGAAAAACTGAGTATCTTCTACAAACAAGACTTTAAGCGCATTATTTTGACTGCTATTCACAAACCAGTTTGGATCTGCCCTTTGCACCACTTCAAATACATTCACCACCTCAGTTGCAATACCTTGAATGACTGTTGTACCTAAAAACAAAGGATTGTCAGTGGCTTTTTTAAYSTCYMYGRMRAMWYCRMTAAYRTCWWYRWYMWNATCCAMMTRYAWWYRMATRYKSKTRSSWYTGWTKKRKTMASCWYCYRWMWWWRYAARWYMRTWWMCTTCTTCATCCTTATCATCTTGCTTCGCTGCTTCACCCAACAAATCTGACCAACGTAACACCGTGATAACTTCGCCTCGGTATTGCAGAATTTCACCCGTTGCCGTTCGTTCAATGCGCTCAGGCTTTAAATATTCCAAGCGCTCCACCAAAGTCATTGGAATGGCATAATTCATGCCTGCTTGATTAAATAATAAGCTGTGCTCTTGTTGTTCAACTTGCCCAACCTGTGTTT
Source organism: Zetaproteobacteria bacterium (assembly GCA_002401135.1). Taxonomy (GTDB): domain Bacteria; phylum Pseudomonadota; class Zetaproteobacteria; order Mariprofundales; family Mariprofundaceae; genus Ghiorsea. Next base: position 22,705 of record NVSF01000003.1, on the reverse strand, counting down.
CTTCTTCCAAATGCTGCATAGATTCCACCTCAGCAGAAAGCTGCATCATTGAAGCCAAACCATTGCAATCAAAAATAGGAATCACCGTGCCATCCCCTAAAACACTACACCCACCGTAAAAATTAAGTTGCTGGAAATGGATACCTAAAGGTTTAACCACAATTTCTTCTGCACCAAAGATTTGATCCACCAAAATACCGTATGTTCTATCCCCCAAATCAACCACGACAATGGAGCCAGCAAGGCTTTCATCATCTGATAAATCCAACGTTTGTTTTAGTCGCATCACAGGCAATAATTTGCCACGCAAACGATAAAATGGTTGCCCTGCAATCAAGCGCCAGTCTTCGGAGTCTGCGGGAGTGCTTAACAACTCTTGCACACTCATTTGTGGAATAGCAAAACACTGCCCTTCACATGCAACCACCATGGCAGAAATAATCGCCAGCGTGAGTGGAATCCGAATACGTAAAGACGTGCCTTGGCCCATAGTGCTATCAATATCCACACTGCCGCCCACACGTTCAATTTCAGTGCGCACCACATCCATACCCACACCACGCCCAGAAAAATTGGTCACTTTTTCAGCCGTGGAAAGTCCTGCATGAAATATCAACTGCAAAGCTGCTTTTTTGGAAATACTTGAGGCTTGTTCTTCGCTTAAAACACCCATACTCATGGCTTTAGCTTTGATTCTTTCAGCATCAATGCCTCCACCATCATCATGGATGGTGATTAAAATAAACCCTGACTCTTGCACCGCACTCAAGCGCAAAGTGCCTTGGGCTGGTTTGCCATGTTTTTGTCTGTCTTCAGGTGACTCAATACCATGGTCACAACTGTTGCGAATGATATGGGTCAATGGGTCTTTGAGCGCATTGAGAATGGTGCGGTCAAGCTCTGTATCTTCACCTTCCATCACCACTTTAATCTTTTTATCCAGTTGTTTACCAATATCACGAACAATTCTTGGCACGCTGCTCCAAATGGTCTGAATGGGCTGCATTCGTGTACGTAGTAATTGCTCTTGAAGCTGTTCCGTAATTTGGTCGACATCGCGTCCTACACGCATCAAATCCATTGAGCCAGAAGCTCTCACCATTTGCACCAAGCTGTTGCGGGTCAACACCAACTCGCCCACTTGATTCATCAATTCATCAAGCAATGAAATATCCACCCGAATGCTGGCATTACTTTGCTGTTGTTTAGCCTTGGTTGGAAGATTATTGTTTGTTAAAGCTTCTTTTTTTGCTTGAGGCTTCTCTGCTGTTAGCTCTGCGGTTTTCACTTCAGCATCATAAGTCGTTGGCACTTCATCTTGCTCAGCTTCAGCCTCCATACTTTCGGATTCACGTTTGGGTGCTTTATTTGGTTTTTCCTCTTGCATCATCGCTGCTTTATCTGCAGTTAACTCACTTTGTCCTGGCTGATGGATGGCTGTGCGCGCAATACCYAAAACCTTTAAGGCATCCGCAGGTGTTAAAGGCTCAACTTCTCTTAAATTGGCAAAACCCAAAGCAATCACATCCGCAGCCGTGAAAAGGTTTGCTGCTTGCAAGGCATCCAGCACTTGAGCTTCAGCATCAGGCAGCCACGTTATTGGCGCAGTTTCTTGATTGCTTTGCGCCTCTTCAACATCAGAAGACACCTCACCCGATACCATAGCTTCACATGCTTTTAAACGGGAAATCACATCCGAATGGTCAATGTCAGGCTCTKTGCCCTCGCTTTCCAAGCCTTCYAAGATTTGTGTGATCGCATCCGCACATTCAAGCAGCAACGACACTATATCTTCATTCACTGTGTATTTTAATTGGCGAATTTTATCCAACAAGTTTTCACCAGCATGAGCTACTTTTTCTAATTTGGACAAGCTTAAAAATCCACAGCTCCCTTTCACTGTGTGGATGGTGCGAAAAATAGAGTCCAACAGCTCCCAATCTTCAGGGCTAGCTTCCAAACCCATGAGCTGCTTTTCAATGACAGCTAAATTTTCATTACTTTCCGTAAGGAATTCGCCAAGTAACTCTTCATCCATTTTAAGCTCCTAAACCCACAGTACTCACCGATTTCTAAAACAACATGCCGCCAACAGTTTCAATCAAGGCATCTGGTTCAAATGGTTTGACCAGCCATGCTGATATACCTGAGCTGTGCCCCATCGCTTTTTTATCTTCACCCGACTCGGTGGTTAACATCACGATAGGTGTGGTGGCATAAGCTTCAGTTTCACGCAATTTCTGAATCATGGTTAAACCATCCATGTTGGGCATATTTAAATCCGTCAGAATCAAGTCGAATGGTGGGTCAGATTGTATGGCTTTATCCAAACCTTCTTGCCCATCTTTGGCTTCTTCCACCACAAAATCGACGGATAACAATGTTCGTTTCACTGTAATCCGAACCATGGTTGAATCTTCTACAATCAATATTCTTGGACCACTCATAATTCACCTCGCAACACCACACGCTCTTCTTCCATCACATAACGTTTGGACACTTCTTCTTCCCACAATGCCACACCGCTTGCATCGGGTTGGTGCGTTGCCCAATCATCCAAACAAGACTTCACATTGTTCAGGCGTTGACTAACGCGGTCGATATTTTGCAAATCTGTTAGCGCATCCATGATGGCAGCTTCGACTTCTGGGGACACGCCTATGTCTAAAATACCCATTAACTTCACCAAGCCATCTTCACTGCTGCTGCTCAATAGCTCCACTGAGCCTTCAACTTGTTTTTGTAATACACGGAGCAAGCGTTTATCAGCTTGCTTAGGCCATACTGTTTCACTCATCACTTCTCCTTCCACGACATCGCTACAAACCACTGCAGCCTCATCATTACCATCAAGGTTTTCTTCTAAAATATCGGTTTCTTTTTTGCTTACGACTTCAATACCTGTTTTCATGCTTTCAACAGGTGTTTGAACAACATTATCTTCTTTAACGTGCACCTGAGCATCATCATTGCTTGGCGCTTTATTCACCTTCTCGTCACTGTTTATCACACCTCTGCGACAGAAAAATAATGATGCTGTTTGTTGTGGCGCATCCATTTCCAAAGCTGGAGACCCTGCAAGCAGTGTCATCTGCCCAACTTTCCCAGCCTGATGAGGAAACAAATGGTCTAATGTAGAAAACATGCTGTGCTGAGCGCCGTTCATATCTGGTTTTAAATATGCCATGAGTATCCAACCTCGGCGTAATGCTTCTCGGTATATACCATCCCAGCTTGTTTCTTTGCCATCTTCAAGAAGCCTTGATGACGCAATGTCTTCAACCAATACCGCATCGCCAAGCATGACATCCATAAATTCATATACATACGCATCCGTCACTGCCTCCTCTGGATATTGGGTCTTCCTTGCTTGTGTTAGCAATTGCCTTGCCATAAAYACATCATGAAAGGCATCAGGCGAACCAACTCGAATATCCAACAATGGATATTGCTTAGCTGCATCTACAAAATCAGCGATATAATCACCATTGCGTGGCAGCACCATCAGCTTAGGCGGTGACCACCACTTGATGCGTTGTTTGCGTTGCGTCAGCATTTCACCCACCTCATGYAGCCACAGCTCCAACAACGAGTCTTCACTATTATCTTCACGCTTYTCAGGRTACAACATCATCACTTTACAGCCGCGAAGCTGCACTTCTAAAACTTCCGTATCCAAACCATCCCACGCATGAACTTCGATATTGAGCTCACAAATCCCCAAGTCATTCACTTGGCTTTCGACCTTGGCGAGAGATGCCTGCTGCATCGWCAAATGCTTGGCATCACAAGTGCTGAAAACATGACACGTYAGTTTATGATGCCGTTCAGCCATCTCTTCAATCATGGCAGGMAGACCAGGATGCCAGCCTAAAAACAGCATGGATAAATCCCACATTTCAGGCCATGTGAATGCTTGCAACTCATTGCTGTGTGCYCTTTCRCCCAACGCAAAGCTTTGGCTTAAAATACCCGACCACAGCAACTGTTCTCGCCCAAGAAGAATAATCACGTCAAARCTTTCGTCTTGGACCARGTGCATCAAATCACTAAATAAAATGTATGAACCATCAGCCCTACGCGCTGCCAGTACATTCAAACCATCTTCAAAACAGTTGGTCAGCCAAGCTTCAAGTAGCATTTTTTTTTGCTCATATTGAATCACAGCACCTGCACTGCTGGCTTTGATGTCAAACTTCCAAAGCATGGCATTCAAACCCGACTCGCCTGCAACCACATCAAACATTTGTATGCCCAGTTCAGGCATTTGGCTACAATGGTGCATTTGATACAGCATCCGCGCTCTCACCGAGGCAGAGTCCACAATGCTCATCTGCAATGAACCTTCATACACTTGCTTCAAACTTGTTGGCAACGAAGCTTCACTAACAAGTAAACCATCAACATTTAATTCTCTCGCTAAATGGTGCATATCTGCCACTTCTGCTGCATTGGGTTGGTGTTGTTTCTGTAAAAACATCACCAACTGGCGAACACCTGATATTTTAAATTGTTCAACCACATTTCGCGCACCTGATACAACCTCACGCACACTTAACCAACCCCCGACCTGCCCTGCTCCAACCAAGGCTTTACCATGGAAAACCCACACCGATGGAAAGGAATGTTGCATCCGAGCGCACAGCTGACCCACCTTATGTAAGATGGACAAGGACTGTTCATTGTGTCCCATAAATAAAATATGTTCTCGCGCTGAAAGTGAGCTATTGGCTAATTCATTCAGCATATATTTCATCACATTCGAGCCAAGGCTTACCACCAAAGCAAAAAAGAATACGCCAGAAATCACCAGCACCACCGTGAYSAAGGCAACCGCTGGGKAAAAAGCTTGTGCAGGAGCAGCGCCAGGGTCAATCATCAAACGAAACACATACAATAAAACCTGATGCGCCGCATAATCATTAGCATCCATAGCATCATCTTCATTCATATCCAAGCTTGGATAAATAAACCACATGGCAATCGAACCAACAATCATATACGCCACAAACAACCCAGCCAGCATACTTCCCTCTTGGCGGATTTCAGGAAGTACAAGTACCCGTCTCGCAGCTTCCACAATGCGCCCTAATGGGTTGAGCATGATAAGAAAACGCGCCAAACGAAGGAGTATCCAAGTCGTGCTTAACGCGGGTATAAAACCCATGACAGCAATGGCTGCAAGCACATCCAAAGGGATAAACATCGACTCAAACTTACGACGTTTCCCTTGTGGTAATACGCGGTAAAGCGAATAAGCTCGGTAACCTGTTTCGATAAGTAGTAACACACCAATATATAAAGCAATGCTTGGCATACCCCATGCAATGGCTGCAAGGGTTATCATACCCAAAGCCAAAGGCAGCGAATAAACCATGGCATCAAAGGTTAAAAAACGAAAAATCCGCAACATGCGAAGCATATACATACCTCGAAATAAGCGCGCAATTCTTAAGTAAATTCCTTGTTCCAAAATAGAGGCTGGCATAAAAATTGTAAAAAACATGCTGATGGTTGCAAGCCCGTCCAAGGCTAAAAATATAAGCTCTGATTTATTGCGGAAACCACGCTCTTTTTGCAGCCAAAAACGCATACACCATTCGGTGGTGAAAAAGAATGCCATGGGTAATAACACAAACAAATAACGCTCAAAAAAACAAAGTGCCAAAGCTGCCATAACGACCACGGCATAACGCGGGTGTGAAAAGATACGCYCGCCCAAAAGCAACCACTCCCGTTTGGAGTGCGAACCCAATATGCGTGCAGATAAACCTCTCGCCCATGCTGGCATAAAGCCCTTTTTATGCTTTCCAGCCTGAGGCGAAGTTTTCACATCAGTTGTACTCTCAGGCATGGTATCCTCTATTGGATTTTTCATCACTTTTTCAACAATATGGTTGTTGCAAGCCATCACTGCTGATGCTTGAAGAGGCTCTGCTGAACAGAGCAATGGTTTCTCTTCTTCGCTGTGCAAAAGCGAGGAAGACACATGTTTGTCTTCTGTTGCATTGGAAATACATATGTTTGTGCGCTTGGCTGTTAAAGGCGTTACCCTTTGCGCAAGCTGTCCAAAAAATGGCTCACGCGACCCGACAAATCCTCACCTTTTTTATGAATCATTCGCGCTGCCGCATTCACCTCTTGTGCCGCCTCTCCTGTTGATTCCGCAGCACTACTCACACTATGAATGGCTTCACTCACTTGCTCTGTGGCAAGCGATGCCGATTGTGCGCTTTCTACAATAAGTTGTGTCGCTTGGCTTTGTTGCTCGGTGGCTAAAGCAATGGCTTCATTGGTTTTATTCATTTCTTGAATGGTTTCGCCAATTTTCTTAATCGCTACGGCTGCACCATTGCTCTCAGATTGAATGGCTAAAATTTGCGTAGATATTTGYTCRGTTGCCCTTGCGGTTTGATTGGCAAGCTCTTTCACTTCACCTGCTACCACAGCAAAACCGCGCCCTGCGTCACCTGCTCGTGCAGCTTCAATGCTTGCGTTAAGTGCGAGCAAGTTGGTTTGTTCGGCAATATCAGTGATAACACTGACGACTTGCCCAATTTCTTCAGAAACCGATGAAAGTTTACTGACTGTTTGATTGGTGCTTTCAGCTTCACTCACCGCCTGCGCTGAAATATCAACAGCAGATTGAACTTGTTGAATCACCTCCTGAATTGATGATGACATTTCTTCTGCAGCTTGTGCGGCACTGGTTGTATTCTGATTGGCATCATTCGCACCCGATGACACACTATCAGCTTGATGCAAGGAAACTTCTGCCATTTCAGTCAATGTGGCGGAGGATTTCTCCATTTCTGTTGCCGATGTAATCAAATCATCAACCATTGCACCAATATTCGACTCAAAGTCTTGCGCTAAAGATGCCTGCTCCGTCACATCATTCCATGATACCATGATTGAAATCCACTCTCCTTGTGGGTTTTTCAATGTATACGCACCAAACTCAATGTTTCTTCCCGCAATCTCAAACGATGCCTGCATAGGAAAGCTGCTTTCATTACTTAGTATTTGCCTTTGATGCGAAGCGTCTTTGKGGAATATATCAATATTTTTACCCACAAGTTCACTGGCTTTACAAGGCAAGCTTGCTTCAATCTTTTCAAACAATGCAACCGTTGCTGGATTCACATAACTAATCACCAAAGTATCTTTATCTGCCAACATAATGGCTTGCGGGTTTTCCTCTGCAACCTGCTTTAACAAATAGGTTTCAACCGCTTGTTTTTGGAATTTACCTAAAGAATCCAACAGCTCACCAACTGCACCTTTCATGGGGTAATATACTTTCCGAATTTTCCCATCTTCAAGCGCATCCATTGCATCAGCAATATCGTTCAAAGGTGTAATAATCGTTTTGCCTAGCCATGTAATCAGCGTTAAGACAATAATCATCATTAAAAAAAGAACACCCCAGAAAATATAAGTTTGCACAACTAAAATCTCATCATGTTTCTTCTGTAATTCTACCATATGAGAAGATAAAAGCGTATGTGTCAACAGTAGCTGAGGCAGTACCTCATCATGGTATATTTGATTAAGTTCACCATCAATTTTAAACATGTGCAGCACATGTTGATGATAAATAGCAAAGACCTGTTCATAGCTGTTTATATTTTTCAAAATAGCCGTCGCGTTTTTATGTGACAACGAAGATTGTTTTAAAAGGCGCTTGAATTTGCTAATTTCTCTCTGCAATGCATCCACATATCTAATATCATGGCGTTGTATAAAATCTTTCTCATGCCTGCGCATGGAAAGCATGGACAGCAAAAGCTGTGGCTGTTTCAAGGTTTTCAACTTTTTCTCTACGCTATGTATACTTTGACGAAACTGCCCAACAAAACCCTCGTTTTCATTAAACCCTAGCGCCGCTCGGTCTGGAACCGCAGACAAAAATAAATCTGAAAACTTGTTTCTTGTTACTGCTAAGTTAAAAAGTGTTTCGCTCATCGCTTGCGTTGGTAAAGTTTCACCTAATACTTCAAGGACTCTGTCATTTTTAACAGCGTACTCTTSCCACATCGCTTTCCCATCGCGTTTGGCAAGCCTCAAGTAACTTGTTGCGCCTTCTTTTTCTAGGCCCAGGTCGGCAGTTAACATATCCACTTTTTCCATCGTCGTTGCGGCTTGCGTGTACTCTTCAATCACTGATTCTATTTCATTCAAAGTGTATTGATGCTCAATGCCAGTAAAAAGCATACCAAAAACAGCGACACCACCAATAAGATACAAACGCTTCACAATGGTAAGGCTTGCAAACCAAATCTTTATATTTTCCATTTTGTGACTCCAATAAACTTTCATTCTCAAATTGTTTATAATCGAATTGAGCAAAACCAATGCCACTTTTGATTTATGCCGTAATAACCCCATGTCGTATTGCAAGTCGCGTCATATCCGACAAGTTGTCCATGCTTAGTTTTTTCATGATATTGGTGCGGTGCACACCCACTGTTTTGGGGCTTAAGTGAAGCAAACAAGAAATAGCTTTAACAGAGCGACCATCTGCCAAGGCAGCAAACACTTCAAACTCTCTTGGGCTTAAAATATCAATGGGATCGCTATTACCTGTCGCATTAGAAAATGCCAAGTCATGGGCAAGCGATGCTTCAATATATGATCGACCTCTATCTATTRAACSCACAGCTTTAATCAGCTCATCAKGCTCTGCCATTTTGGTAAGGTAACCTTTCACCCCAAGCTTTAGCGCCCTTGCCACATAGGTTTGGCTATCATGCATGGTCAACATCATGACTTTAGCTTTGGGGTTATATTCTAAAATATGCCTAGCTGCGGCAAGCCCACCCATGCCAGGCATAGATATATCCAAAATAATCACATCAACAGGATGTTTGCGGAAAGCTTGGTAGGCTTCTTCCCCAGTCTCTGCTTCCAGCTCCACCAAAATATCAGGCACACTTTCTAAAAGCTGCTTAAAACCATTGCGTACCATGGGGTGGTCGTCGCACAATAGAACCGTAATTGCATTGATTGCCATTTATTTATCCAAATCAATCGTATACGAAAAGAAGCTGTCATCACCTCGGTTTAACACTACGGTTGCTAAATGCTTCGCAACTTTTAGTTCTGCGTAAACACCATCAGATATTTCTTCATTCTGATACACAACTTGTGCGACTTGCATGAGTTTATTYTTCAAMRTTGGTGTCAAACGYGTCTCATCACCWTGAATCACCATCGCCAATGATGAAGCCWCTAARTYTARCTCAGGYASATTCTGTAAACCTTGCTTTGATTWYGAYATTTGTTYTGCGACCTGCTCTAYCATCAAYACWATACTTTTWGCTACGGGATACGTTTGCCGTCCTTCACTTTGCCTACACATCAATTGTGCAGCAATGCGTATTGCTGTTAAACTCTCAGAAATATCATGTTTAATCATTCTTTCTAGCCTCGTAATATTGTTGTGTCATGCCACAACCTCATAAGCAACACTTGTACCAAAGCAGCAAAACGTTTATATTTGGGCATAATGAGGTGTCTAATATGTCTGTAAGTTTAACTGAAAGTGCTGCTGTAAAAATTGGTACATTGCTAGAAACCGAAGAAAACAAAGGGCTTAAATTAAGAATTTTTGTGTCTGGTGGCGGTTGTTCTGGTTTTGAATATGGTTTCACTTTTGACGATGAAATCAAAGATAATGACACTGTTGTTGAAAACTTCGGCGTGGGTCTGATTGTCGACCAAATGAGCATGGGAATGCTTGACGGTGCTGAAGTTGACTATCAAACCTCATTGCAAGGCGAATCTTTTGTGATTAAAAATCCAAATGCAGGTTCAACGTGTGGCTGTGGTAAATCATTTAGCCCTGCTGAGACTGGCGCAGGCTGTGGTCACGCCGCCACTGCGGAGTACTAAAGCTCACATTTCATGAGCTATGCTCTAGAAGTTAAGCAACTCACCAAAACATATAAAAACGGCAAACAAGCACTTCTAGGTGTTGATTTRTCTGTRCCTGAAGGTTCATTTTTTGCACTTTTAGGYCCCAATGGGGCTGGAAAATCATCCCTCATCAACATTCTAGCCGATACTGTTCATCCAAGCTCAGGACAAGTCACCTTTTTAGGGCATGATTTATTCACCGAGCGTAGGTGGTGCAAGCAACGTTTGGGTGTTGTTCCTCAAGAGATTGCCTTTGACCCTTTCTTTGCCCCACGCGACATTTTAAAAATCATGTCTGGTATGTTTGGCGTAAAACCAGACCTCAAATGGATTGATGAACTCTTGGAACGCTTAGAGTTATCCGAACATGCACATAAAAATGCACGTCAATTATCGGGCGGAATGCGCAGGCGACTATTGGTTGCGCAAGCCTTGGTGCATAAACCCAAAGTGGTCATTTTGGATGAGCCAACCGCAGGTGTTGATGTTGAGCTTAGAAAACGTTTGTGGGATTTCATGCGCGAGCTGAATGCAAATGGCACAACGATTCTGCTCACCACCCACTACCTCGAAGAAGCCGAAGAATTATGCGACCATGTTGCCATTATCGACCAAGGAAAACTGCTGACATCTCAACCCATGTCTGATTTATTGAATAGTGTTGGTAGCTCATCTTTGGTCTTACAATACGCTCAAAACATCAACCTAGATACTGTGGCAAACCAACAACTTGAATCCTTTTCACCCCGCGTTGATAGCAACACCTTATGCTTATCTCTAAAAAAAGATGATAGCGGGCAAAGCAACTTCAATGCAGCTTATCAGGCTGCGATAAACGTGTTTGGTGAAGCCCAATCGGTGTCCACACAAAATGAGGATTTAGAAGATGTGTTCCTTCGCTTAACCCACGAGAAAAAATCATGAATTGGTACGGTTGCTGGACACTGTATTCAAGGGAATCACGCCGGTTCTTAAATGTAAAAATGCAGACCATTGTTGCGCCTGCATTAACTGCCATCATGTATTTGATTGTATTTCGTTATGCCATGGGCGATAGATTGGTTCCTGGTTTGGATGTGCCTTACTTTGAATTTTTGATTCCAGGTTTGGTGATGATGGCGATGATGCAAAATGCCTTTGCCAACACATCCAGCTCCATCATGGTAGGCAAGTTGATGAATGTGCAAATATTTTTGATGATGGCACCGCTCTCCGCCATTGAAATCACCATTGCCTTCKTAGCAGCAGCCGTCRCCCGCGCTGTGGTTGTTGCTGTGGTTTTATTGCTTGTGCTCGCCCCTTTCACCAATATWCATATTGAACATCTATGGATGATTCTGTTTTACGGCATTGCTGGCAGCATTATTATGGGTGGTATGGGTTTGATTGGTGGCATGTGGGCTAAAACCTTTGATGATATGGCACTCTTAAACAACTTTATCATCATGCCGCTTACATTTTTATCGGGTGTGTTTTATTCGGTGAAACAACTGCCTGAAATGTGGCAAGCTGTGAACCACTTTAACCCCTTCTTTTATCTCATTGATGGCTTCCGTCATGGCTTCCTCAATGTGGGCGACACCGACCCAAGCCAAGCCATTGTCGTTGTCTCCCTCGCTACATTTACCACCATCTTTGCATGTTGGAAACTGTGGCAAACAGGCTGGCGCTTAAAAGACTAATTTTTTAACCGCAAAGTACGCAGAGTTCCACAGAGGAACACAAAGTATTTGGGTATATAAGCAGGTACACAATYCAATTTACAACCTTAAAACTACACGCCATTCCCCGCAGCAAAGCCTGATGACCAAGCCCATTGAAAATTAAACCCGCCCAAATGCCCTGTCACATCCACTACTTCACCAATAAAATATAAACCATCCACTTTTTTAGATTGCATGGTTTTGGAATCCAGTTCCGCTGTATCCACACCACCCACCGTAACTTCCGCTGTGCGATAACCTTCAGTGCTACTGGGTTTAATTTGCCACGCCTCTAAAAAGTCTTTCAAACCAAGTACATCTTTCTCAGACAATGATTGTACCTTGATATTCATTTCAAAACTAAGACTTAATAAACTCACCAAACGCTTAGCTAAACAAGCAGATAATACCGTGGACAGCAATGCTTGAGGTCGTTCTTTGACTTGTTCTTCAATAAATTGAACCAAGTCCAAATCAGGGATAAGATTGATACGAATGCTCTGCCCAGGCTGCCAATACGATGATATTTGCAGAATCGCAGGTCCTGAAAGCCCTCGATGCGTAAACAACATAGCATCTTTAAACCTTGGTGCAGCCTTATTTTCAACCAAAGAAACGATGACTGGCAATGAAATACCCGCGAGTTCTTTTGACGCATCCTTTTCTTTACCCGTAAAGGTAAATGGCACAAGCCCTGGTCGAGTTTCAACCACATTCAAGCCAAACTGCCGCGCAACTTGAAAACCAAACCCTGTCGCACCCATTTTGGGAATAGACAATGCGCCTGTGGCAATGACCAATGATTGGCATTGAAAATCACCAAGGTTGGTTGCCAACTGAAAACCTTCACCTTTTTCAATACTTTCAACTTCAATACCCACCTCAATCTGCACACCATAACCATCACATTTATCCAGTAGCATTTTGATAATGTCTTTGGCTGACTGGTCACAAAACAACTGACCATGCTCTCGCTCGTGGTACTCAATACCTGCTTGAACCACCCAATCGATAAAATCCCACTGGTTAAAACCTGCAAGAGCTGATTTACAGAAATGTTTATTTTGTGAGATGAAATTATCTGGGGTGACATCCAAATTGGTGAAGTTACACCGTCCACCACCTGAAATCCTTATCTTTTCAGCCACCTTGGCAGCTTTGTCTAAAATCAGAACTGACCTACCACGCTTTGCCGCCATTATTGCGCACATCAAACCCGCCGCACCTGCGCCAATCACCACCACATCATATCTTTTCATGGCAACATAGTGGAAACAATCGTTTATTTTGCCAAGTCTTATTTATCATGACTTAGCCATAAGATTAATAGCTATATCTTAGCCTTGAAGATGGTTATCATTGGCGACCAGTTTCTAAGCAGAGGTTTTACACATTTATGACAGATTTATCGGCAGGCACATCAGTCCATATGGACGAAGCAAACAAAGATTCGCGTCAGCTTTATCCCAACTCGAAGAAGGTATATATCCAAGGCTCTCGCCCCGACATTCGTGTGCCTATGCGCGAAATCAGCTTATCAGCCACCGAAACATCCAATGGCTTTGAAGAAAATCACCCTATTCTTGTGTATGATACATCAGGCCCTTACACTGACCCTGATGTTGAGCTTGATTTGCAAAAAGGGCTTCCTGATGTTCGCTCGGCTTGGATTAAAGAGCGTGATGACACCGCACCACTAACAGGTTTATCTTCCAAATATGGCAACGAGCGCCGTGATGATGAAAGCATTGATCATTTAAGATTTGAACATTTGAAACAACCACGTAAAGCCCAGGTGGGTAAAAACGTATCGCAAATGCACTATGCACGCCAAGGTATCATCACCCCTGAAATGGAATACGTGGCGATTCGTGAAAACCAAAAACGTGAACATTTGCGTGAAATCACCAAACAACACCCTGGGCAAAGCTTTGGTGCAAATATTCCACATGTGATTACCCCTGAATTTGTGCGTGATGAAGTTGCCCGTGGTCGCGCTATTATTCCTGCCAACATCAATCATCCTGAGCTTGAGCCTATGATTATTGGGCGCAACTTTTTGGTCAAAATCAATGGTAACATTGGTAACTCGGCTTTGGGTTCTTCGATTGAAGAAGAAGTGGATAAAATGACTTGGGCAACCCGCTGGGGTTCAGACACCATCATGGATTTATCAACAGGTAAAAACATTCACGAAACCCGTGAATGGATTATTCGTAATGCAGCAGTTCCCATTGGCACTGTACCCATTTACCAAGCATTGGAGAAAGTAAACGGTGTTGCTRAAGATTTAACATGGGAAATTTTCCGTGATACATTGATTGAACAAGCTGAGCAAGGTGTTGATTATTTCACCATCCATGCTGGCGTGCTGTTGCGCTATGTGCCGCTAACTGCAAATCGTTTGGCTGGCATTGTATCTCGCGGTGGTTCAATTATGGCAAAATGGTGTTTATCGCATCATAGAGAAAACTTTTTATACACTCATTTTGAAGATATTTGCCAAATCATGAAAGCTTAWGATGTTTCCTTCTCATTGGGTGATGGTTTGCGCCCAGGCGCGATTGCTGATGCCAATGATGCGGCACAATTGGGTGAGCTTAAAACACTTGGCGAACTGACTAAAATCGCATGGAAGCATGATGTACAAACCATGGTTGAAGGCCCTGGTCATGTACCTATGCAAATGATTAAAGAAAACATGGATTTGCAACTTGAACATTGTGATGAAGCACCATTCTACACGCTTGGCCCGTTGACTACAGACATTGCACCAGGTTATGACCATATCACATCAGGTATTGGTGCGGCTCAAATCGGCTGGTATGGCTGTGCTATGCTTTGTTATGTCACACCCAAAGAACATTTGGGCTTGCCCAATCGTGATGATGTGAAAATTGGTGTGATTACTTATAAAATATCGGCACATGCTGCGGATTTAGCCAAAGGACACCCTGGCGCACAGCAGCGCGATGATGCCTTGTCTAAAGCACGCTTTGAATTCCGCTGGGAGGACCAATTTAATCTATCGTTAGACCCTGATACAGCACGTTCATTTCATGATGAAACGCTGCCAAAAGAGTCTGCCAAAGTAGCGCATTTCTGCTCCATGTGTGGCCCGAAATTTTGCTCGATGAAAATCACCCAAGATGTACGTGATTATGCAGCCGAGCACGGTATTGATGCCATGAAAGCCATTGAAGAAGGTATGTACGAACAAGCTGCCAACTTTAATGAACAAGGTGGTAAAATTTACCATAAAGCATAAGAGATCAAGCTGCATCTTGTGCTTGCGAGGTGTAGCTTTCTTTACGCGTCACCCAACTCCGCACGAATCATTTTACATAACTGTTGAATTGTGAATGGTTTGTCTAAACGTTTGATGCGCTTTACTTGCGCAAAGTCAGCCCGTAAAAAACGCTCTGTTGAACTATCTTTATCATAACCCGATGCAAAAATAATGTTGGCACTATCGTCCATGGTGAAGATATGTTGCGCAGCTTTTATGCCACCCATTTCTGGCATCATGATGTCCATAATGACGATATCAACGTCAGACTCAGCATAAGCTTTAATCGCCTCAAAGCCGTTACCTGCCAACAACACTTTGTAATTCAAATTTTCGAGCACACTTTGCTGCGCACGACATAAGTTTTCATCATCATCCACCAACAAAATCGTTTCGCCACACCCCTGTAAATCTTTATGTACGCTTTGTTGTATGGTCTTCTGCTTCTTCTGTTGCACCAAGGGTAAGTAAATATGAAAAGTAGAKCCTTGATTCACCTTGCTTTCAACTTCTATCAAACCACCATGCGACTGAATCGCCCCGTAACTCATTGCCAAGCCTAAACCTGTGCCTTCACCCGTTTCTTTGGTTGTAAAAAATGGGTCGAAAATATGACTCATATGTTGCTCGCTAATCCCTTCACCATTATCTTGGACGCACACGTATGCCCAGTCCCCCGAAACAGGATGTTGACTGCGCAAAGCTTGTGCATCCGACAAGTGGGCAACAAGCATACGAATCACAGGTATCTCCTGCCGAGAAAGTGCATCCCTTGCATTGTTGACAAGGTTCATCAACACCTGCTGAATTTGCGTGGTACTCACCAGCACAGGCAACGTTATTTTTGTGATTTCAATTTCGATTTTAATGCGCGATGGCAGCGTTGTTTTTAATAACTTCAAGCTATCTTGCATAAATAAACTTAAATTACACTGTGCTTTCTCAACATCGTCCTTGCGCGCATAGGTCAACAGTTGTTTGGTCATATTCGACGCATGAAACACCATTTTTTCTATATCATCCAATGGTGCTTGCACTTGTGGCGTGTCCTTAATTTTACGCTGAATAAGGAAAAGGTTGGCATTAATACCCGCCAACAAGCTATTAAAATCATGGGCAATACCTGCAACAAGCGTGCCTAAAGCTTCCATTTTTTGAGCCTGATAAAAACGTTGCTCCGATTTCTTTAATTCAGTATTGGTTTGTTTATGTCCCTCAACTTCCTGTTCCAACTTACTATTCGATAACTTTAGTTCAAAAGTCCTTTTCTCAACTTCTTCTTCCAGTGTAACTAATGTTTCATTCAACATATCACTGACATTCAATAATTTATGGTTTTTTTCTTCTAATTCATACTGCTGTTTGCTGCGCAGTGCCTCAAACAACATGCCCACAATCACATAAAAAATAAATGAAATGAAGAAGTATAACATCTCCTCAAATGAATAAGGGCTGGTTAATATATCCAGATAAACCATTGTCTCAACAACCATTGCCCCAAACAAGAATAAGAAAATCCAGCGTAATCCTCGCTGAACACCCGCGACCGCAAAAATCATAAATGGGAAAAATGGTATCCAATACACAGCCGTTTTTGCAATGCCACCGTCAATAAGAAAAAACCAAAACAGCACACATGTTCCCAACACAACCGCTATTTCTTTAAARCGTTTACTAGCTACCTTAAAAAAATCAAAGTATGCAAGCGCATACAGCATAGCGAGGATAGCCTGTACCACTGCCATCATATACAAGCCTAAAAAAACATGAACAATCGAAAAAACACCAAGAATGGCCGCTGCAATCGCCAACATCACTTGCGTTAACGTACGGYGATACGCTTGTTCTTYGTTCTCAGAGCTCGTAAAAAGCCCAAGTTCGGAAAGTAATTTCATGCTACCTCTAGGTGTTAAATCACTACTTACTTTTTCATTATAGTTGATGCGATGCAAACCAGCTAGTACCCACGCCAATATCAGCAATCAAAGGCACTTCAAGCAATACTGCAYCTTCCATCACCTCTTTGAGTAACGCCGATACTTCTGCCACATCATCAGCCGCACATTCCACAATCAATTCATCATGCACTTGCATAATCAGACGCGCTTGAGGAAATTYTGCATGTAATTTTGGTTGCAAATTCACCATCGCAACTTTGATAATGTCTGCGGCAGAGCCTTGCAGTGGTGCATTGATTGCTGTGCGTTCGGCATATGATTTTTGCATACCATTGCTGCTATTAATGTCAGACACTTGCACCCTATGCCCCAATAATGTTTCCACATAACCTTGCTGCCGCGCTCTTTCCAAAGTCTCATCCATAAAGGTTTGCACAGTGGGGTATTGCGCGAAATAAGCTTCGATAAACGCCTTGGCATCACCTCGGCTCACCCCCAATTGTTTTGCCAAACCAAATGCACTCATACCGTACAAAATACCGAAGTTGACTGCCTTGGCTTGCCTACGCTGCTCGCCAGTGACTTTCTCTAAAGGGATTTGGTTCACCGATGCCGCAGTCGCCGCATGAATATCCAAACCATCAGCAAACGCTTGTTTTAGATTGGCATCACCCGAAAAGTGCGCCATCAAACGCAGTTCAATTTGAGAATAATCTGCTGCAATCAAGATATTTCCTGCTTCGGCAACAAATGCTTTGCGAATTTCGCGTCCTTCTTCGGAGCGAATCGGAATGTTTTGCAAGTTGGGGTTGGTTGATGACAAACGCCCTGTGGTGGTCACCGCTTGATTGTATGAGGTGTGAACGCGCCCTGTTTTTTTATTAATCATCTTCTGCAAAGCATCGGTGTATGTGGATTTCAGCTTGGATAAACCACGCACCTCTAAAATTAAACGCGGCACTTCATGTTCACCTGCTAATTTTTCCAACACCTCTTGCCCTGTTGCCCATTGCCCAGACTTGGTCTTTTTGCCACCTTCAATGCCCAAAGCTTCAAACAACAATACACCCAACTGTTTGGGTGATTGGATGTTAAACTCCTGCCCTGCTGCCTCGAAAATTTTGGTCTGCAAGCCATCAATACGCTCACCAAACTTGGTTGAAAGCGTGTGCAATTGCGTCACATCAATGTATGCACCATCCCATTCCATATCCGCAAGCACAAAAGACAAGGGTAGCTCAATTTCATCATGGCGTTTGATATGTTCAGCCAATTTTTCTTCAAACTTATGACAAAGCCTAAGCGTCACTTCTGCATCTTCTGCCGCATATTTCGCTGCTTCTTCAATGCCAATCAAATCAAACGTGATTTGTTTAACCCCTTTGCCCGCAATGGATGCAAAAGAAACACATTCATGCCCCAAATATTTGAGCGCAAGTTTATCCATGCTCACCGCTTGCCCAGCATCCAAAACATACGCCATCAGCATGGTATCGTATTTCACACCTTTGAGTTGGATACCTTCACCACGCAGGATTTGGTTATCATATTTGTTGTTTTGCAAACATTTGGCTTTATGTTCATCTTGCAAAATGGGCTTTAATGCTGCCAACACAACATCCTTACTCAACTGTTTCGGCGCTTCACTCAATAAATCCATGCCTCTATGCGCTACAGGCACATAATAACCTTCGCCCGCTTTGACGGCGAAAGATAAACCCACCAAGTCCGCATCATGAATGTTTAGAGAAGTCGTTTCCGTATCCACAGCTATCACATCAGCAGCATTCAACACCTTCAGTAAATCATCCAGCTTGCCTTGCTCATCCACAATGATGGTCGTGAGCGACTTTTGTTCTGCAAAAACCTCGGCTTCTTCACTCTTCTCATGATTCGGCGCAGCAACAACGGATGGTATCACCACTGCATCACCATCCAAAAACTCAGCCGTTAAGCGTTTAAATTCTAATTCAGTAAACACTTTCGCCAATGCTTCACGGTTTGGCTTTTGCACTTTTAAATCATCAAGTGTTAATGGCAGTGGCGTTTGTTCATCCAATGCTACAAGGTCATACGATAATCGCGCATCATCGGCAAATTCAATCAGATTTTCCCTGCGTTTGTTTTGTTTGATTTCATGGGCATGACTTAAAATGCCTTCCAAATCACCATAGGTGTTGATGAGTTCCAATGCTGTTTTCGGACCAATACCAGGCACACCAGGAATATTATCCGCAGAATCGCCTGCAAGCGCCAATAAATCCTGAATTTTATCAGGACCAACACCCCACTTCTCCACCACTTCATCATAGCCATATTCTTTACGGCGCATGGTGTCCAACATCCAAATCTTATCACCCACCAACTGCATCAAATCTTTATCGGTAGAAACAATGGTCACATCCCAATCTTTGGCTTCGGCTTGGCGAGCCAATGTCGCAATCACATCATCGGCTTCATAGTTTTGCACACAAATCCGCGCAAAATTAAAAGCATCGGTCACCTCATAAATATAATCCCATTGTGCCGCCAAATCTTCAGGCATAGGCGGACGATGTGCTTTGTATTCTGCATACATTTGATTGCGAAATGTCCCACCCTTGGGGTCAAACACCACGGCAACATGGGTAGGGCTAAGGTCTTTAAGGATAGAGCGCACCATTTGCACATAACCAAACACCGCATTGGTGGGTTGCCCTTTGGAATTGCTTAAATTGTGTTTTACGGCATGAAAAGCACGAAAAACATAGTTGGGACCATCAATCAAAACCAAATGCGGCATACAAACATCCTTAAAACCAAAGTGATGCTATGATGATGCAATCTGGCTTTGGGTCAATCTGTTTTCAGCATTAGATAAACGACTGCTCAAGATGCAACAATTTCTTCTTAGCTGGCAACCCACCTGCATAACCCGTGAGCGAGCCATCCGAGCCGATAATRCGRTGRCACGGMAYCAYAATYGAAATCGCATTTGCTCCATTCGCCGATGCGACAGCGCGCACTGCTTTTTCATTGCCTATGTTTTTGGATAATTCTAAGTAGGAACATGTTGTACCGTAAGGTATATCCATCAAACCCTGCCAAACTTGTTTCTGAAAATCTGTACCTACCATGCATAGTGGAATATCAAAGCTTTGCCGCTTACGATGAAAATATTCRTCCAACTGCTGGCGTGTTTGTTGCAATACAACCGTATCTTCTTGGATGTATTCAGCATTCAACCCCTTCTGCAAACGGGCATCAATGCTTTTCCGCATCTTGCGATACCGCCAATCCGCCATACATAGTTGGTTATCATATGAACCAAGTATCAATTCCCCCACAGGCGTTTGGTAGTATTGAATATTTATCACTTGTTAATACCTATACGACAAGTTCATCAACCCGTATTGCGTAGGATTAGCCTGTTTCTTAAATTCGCGCGTACGCAACATGTTACTGATAGAAAAACGCACATCACCAAACAAAACAACAAAGCCATATTGCATATCACCAATAAAGTTTTCTTTCTCAACACTATGGCTACTTTGAAAAGTGTTGCCATCAAGAAATATATCCCTAAATACCACACGTCCTTCTGCTCCAATAAATGCATACCAATCCCACTGTTTGGATTGTTTAAAGTAGGTCACCCCTTGAAATGCGGGCCGAATAGTTGGGGCAGCCATATCCCTTCTCAGATTACTACCTAGCCGAAGCATKAATCCTGTTGAAGCGTGCGTGTACACATTRCCTACCGTTGCAGAGACTTGTGGGTTATAACCAAACTCCAARCCGAATAATGTRGGCTGAATATAACGCCAAAATCGAGTGTAGTTCAAACCTAACGCARGCTCATTYTTCAACTGATTATCCCARCCTTGCGGAAGCGGRCTATCTATCRYTTTATGMACACCYGTYTGTGTTTGTTCRCCMARMGCWGCWGGRCCWACMACRCCTAARGTSAYTTCAAACTGRTTACCATAKGTRAARYTATCRCKATGATAWATTTGGGAYAAAACMGATGCACCAAAATAYAAATAACCMGCATATGGTCTGTCATTCAGTTGTARGTTTGGGTCTGAAATATCATCGGGTGTAAACATCTTTTGCCCCAACGTGTATTGCACAAGRTTGAGCTCTTCGCCCTCTTCATAAAATGGCGTAAGCCTTGAAATAAACGCAAGTGGTTTGGGTGCATCTTCTTTAATTAAAAGTGAAAATTGCACACCATTGGTGTAATATCTATCTTGGTTGTTCGGCGTAATTAAGTCATTTTCATAYTGTGCGCTAAAAAAACGTTCACTATCTGCCAAAGCTAAGCTTGGGAAAAATAACATCACAATTAACGGTACAACCCAATTCATATGGCTCATCATGTTAAATTATAATCATGAACAGTTCAGCAGTAATACGTAAAAATCATGGAAACTTCTTGGCTGTATAATAACTCCCATTTTTACTCCAAAACTCAAGGTTTCCTTTTGAATTTATTAAGAAAAACTCACCAAAATCATTACCATCAGCATCTTCAACCCTTAACCCACCTTGTTCATTACGTGATTTCATTTTTTTACTTACAGAGCCCCCATCTGGATAAGAGTCTTCAAGAATCATAAATTCACCTGCATCAAAAATAGATATTTTTCTTCCAATCATGGGTCTATCTTCTAACCATGAGCCAAGAAATTTTCCTAGATCTTTTGATGGATCCTGTGCAGCAAGCAACTTTTCTTGCTCAATTGTCAAACCCAAAATTTTCACTTCAAGGCTGGGATTAAAGTGACTTGATGCCCAGTAACCATTCTCTTTATCACCATCTAGAATAAAGTAACCAATAAAAGTTCTTTGAAATGAAGCTGGATTTAATTTCCTAAGTTGTCTAGCCAGGGTTTCCAACTCGGTGGAACTTACCTTTTCCTCAAGAACAACTTCTATACTTCGTTTTATATTATGCATCGTTTCATCTTTAACTACTTGATACTTTGTAAGAACTTCACTGGTCGCTTCTGTAGAAGGTTCATNCGTACAAGAAAAAAGAAAAGCACTAATCACTAAAACTGATAAAATATTTCTCATCCAGCCCCCCTGTTCATACCTGTCCTACTATTACCCTTCCAATACCCGACGCACTGCATCTTCTGTGGCATCAATCGTAATGGGTGTTGCAATACCCTGCATCGCCGTATCAGGGTCTTTCAAGCCGTTGCCTGTGAGTGTGCAAACAATTTTATCACCTGCTTTAAAATAACCTGCTTTATTCAATTTGATAATACCTGCAACGGATGCAGCTGATGCAGGTTCACAAAATACACCTTCAAGACTAGCTAACATATCATAAGCTTGCAGGATTTCTTTATCGGTGACTGCATCAATCACACCACCCGACTCATCACGCGCATCTTCAGCTTGCTGCCATGATGCGGGTTTACCAATACGAATCGCAGTAGCGATGGTTTCAGGGTTTTCAACAGGTGCACCGTTTACAATCGGGGCAGCACCTGCGGCTTGGAAACCAAGCATTTTAGGCAATGATTTAGAAATACGTTTTTCTTTGTATTCTTTATACCCTTTCCAATATGCAGTGATATTGCCTGCATTACCTACTGGAAGCGCATGGAAATCTGGTGCAAAACCAAGCTCATCAATAATTTCAAACGCAGCTGTTTTTTGTCCTTCAATACGATAAGGATTCACTGAATTCACCAAAGAAATCGAACCATCAGCAGAAATATCACGTACGATTTGTAAAGCATCATCAAAGTTGCCTTTGATTTGAATCACTTTCGCGCCATAACGCATACCTTGGCTCATTTTRCCCAAAGCAATCTWGCCATCAGGAATCAACACATACGCTTCCATGCCCGAATTGGCAGCATAAGCCGCAGCGGATGCCGAAGTGTTGCCTGTGG
>NVSF01000002.1 GCA_002401135.1 Zetaproteobacteria bacterium | reverse complement strand
ATCACACATGAATCGTTGCAAAAACCTCTGCGTAACTTTGCGTCCTCTGCGGTTCAATATCTTGCTCGTTGCTCAAATAATTTATGGATACCAGTAGGCACTGCAAGCCCTTCCCATGACTTAAACCACTGTCCTTTGCCTGTGGGTTTGTTGTGCTCATTGCTGATGTAAAGATGTAAACGACGGTGGGTTAATAAATGGATATGGTCGGGCTGATGTGTTGGCTGTTTATCCAACTCAATAATGGGTGGTGTCCAGAGTCCCGCCCAAATGCCGTTTTTTGGGCGTTGCTCTAGCCAAATATGGTTGTGTTCATGTTGGAAGAGTTGAACTTGCCAATACACATTTTTAACTTTGATGGTTGAAGTCTTTTTGACGGGTTCTTGAAATGCAGACTGACATACCTTCTGCATAGGGCAAGCTGTACAATCACGTTTTTTTGCACCACATAATGTTGCGCCCAATTCCATCATGGCTTGATTCCAAAGGTCGGGTGTGTCGGTTTTGTCTATCCAACTTTGCGCCACATGCCAAAATGCTTTATCACTCAACACTTTGTTTTCCCAAGATGATAAAACTCGTTTTACATTGCCATCYAAWACAGGGGTGTGGGTCTGAAAACAAAACGATGAAATTGCACCCGCCGTACTTTGCCCAATACCTTTGAGGCTTAATATATCGTCAAAATCTGTGGGAAATAAACCGTTAAAGCTTGCCATGATTTGCTGGGCAGCTTCATGGATAAAACGCGCACGCCGATAATATCCCAAACCTTCCCATTGTWWKWMMRCATCATCGGGATGCGCTGCGGCGAGTGTTGCAATATCAGGAAACACTTCAAACCACTGGTCATATCGCGGCAACACGGTTTTGACCTGTGTTTGTTGCAACATGATTTCAGAAATCCAGATGTGATATGGGTTTGCAGTGTGTCGCCAAGGTAAGTCACGGGCATTGGTTTGATACCAACCGAGTAGTTTTTTCGTTGTTGCTTTCAACTATAAGGTGCGGAAGCTAAAGCCATCTTCGACCACTTCAAACATGAAGAAGAAGTTGGCGCGCTCTAGCCCCCAAGTGCTGGGTANGGGGTTGAACGGCGCAGCTTTATACACYGCCTGAACAGCGCTGTCGTTTAATTCAGGGCTTGGGCTTGGACGTAAGATTTTGATGTCTAACAGTTCGCCACTAAGACCAATAGATACGCGCATCAAAACTTTKCGCTCATTGGGTGCAAGCTCTGCAACAACCAAGTCTTTGGGCCGCCATTGCTCTTCAAGTGAACGAACCAAACCTTGGGCATAGGGCGCATACTTGCTCTCGCGGGTATTGATGCCGATGTCCGCCTCTTTGGAAAGCAACTGCTTCATGCGACGCTCTCTATCAAAATCGCGTGAAAGCTGGGTTAGCGCAGATGATGAAGGCAATAAGTTGGCAAGCGGGATGAAAGGTGTTGGYTTGGCAGTCGTTTTTTTATCCTCTTTAAAATCGTTATCTTGTGGCAACAATGTTGCATCATCATCGCCTTTACGACTTAAAATACGATTGTTTGCCTTTTCTTGYTGGGTAGGCACGGGTGGATTGCGCGGGGCTTGGGGAGCAAGTGGGGCAGGTTTATTCTGATTGGGCTGCGCTTGGGTGGCTGCTGGCGCACGGGCTGCACGGTTGACTGCATCTTGCGCTAGATTTTGCGTGCCAACACTGTTTTTCTGCGCAATAACTTTGGCATCACTGTTGTCAGCTTTTGTGATATTTGCCGATTCATCCAAGAGCGTAACATCCATAATATGTGGCTGCTTCTTTTCGATAATGGGTGCGCTTAACTCTGTGAATTGCACAAAAAGGATAAGTAAAAGATGCACTGCGATAGATGCAAGAAGCGCGAAGGTGAATTTCTTCTTTGGAATATCAAAGACCAAGGGGCTAAATTCAGCATTAGTTAAAAGTACATTCATAGTGATATAGCGAAATATATACGAAGCACTATCCATTTATCCAGCACCAACTTTTATGGCACTTAATTTGCTAACTATTTCGTGCGTGTAAATAATCATAAGTTTAGCTGGGTAGAGGTGGTATATGTTGTATCTTGGAGCACTGATACTTGTAACCTTTTTGGGTTGGTTCTTGTTTCGCAAGCCAAAGCCTCAGGTAACACGATATGCACCACAAAAGGTGAAACAACAGCCCAAACCTGCACTAAACACGAATGAAGTTTTTTGCTTTGAATTGAACGAAAAGCAGGTTGTCTTGGCGGCAACCAAACCAAGCCCTTTAGCAGATAAACATACCCGAGAAGCTTATATGCAATGTTTGGATTCGATTCCTGCATTGCCAACCGTATGGTCAGACCTGTTGGCTGCCATAGAAAGGGGAGATGCAGCGCGAAAAGTTGCACAGTATATCAAAAGTGAGCCAACATTGGCGGTGGAGGTATTGCGTCATGCGAATATGTTGGCGGCAAAGGATGTGAACGATTTGGGGCAGGCTGTGGTTTTGCTCGGTTATAATGCTATTCGCTGTATTGTGACGCAATATTGTATGGCGACATTAAAAACCAAGCCAAACACGGTGTATCAAAGTGCTGCGTTATGGAAACATGCGATGGCAACATCTGCTTTGGCCAATATTGTGGCAAAATATATCCCTGGTTGTGATTCAGGTGTAGCAGGTACGCTTGGTTTATTGCATGATTTAGGGCGCATAGGCATTAATGTTACCTTAGACAAGAAAGGTGAAGGAAAGGTCGATGTTCAAGCGGGTTACTTGCATTTTGAGCAGCAAACATTTGGCATGAACCATGTTGAAGCAGGCGGGCTTCTTGCCAAACATTGGCATCTTTCAGAGCTGATTCAGACGGGTATTTTGCATCACCACCACCCCGCATTTGCCGAGCCAAAAGCAATACCTGAAGCCATTCGCAAAGAAGTGCTGGCTGTGTATTTAGCAGACCTTCTAGCCATACATTTTGAGTTTGCGGGCGGACATAATTTTGTGACCCTTCCTTTGGCTTCCTATGCCCCCATGATGAATGCCAGTCTTGAAACAATTGCTGCTGACCCTATGGTCAGCAAAGAGCTTTGGCGCGTAAAATCAATTAACTTTTAAGCGTTGTTATGCCTGTTTTTATGCGGGTTAGCGTTTCATCTTTTCCCAATAAGCCAAGTGTAATATCAATCGGTGGTGATACGGGTACGCCAGCTATTAAGATGCGAATGGGTTGGGCAAGTTTACCCATGTTGACACCTTCAGCTTCACAAATGTCGGTAATCCACTGGTGAGCTGCTTCGCCCGACCAATCTTTAGATTCAGCGTTGGCGATAAACTTATCA
This sequence comes from Zetaproteobacteria bacterium, assembly GCA_002401135.1. GTDB lineage: Bacteria > Pseudomonadota > Zetaproteobacteria > Mariprofundales > Mariprofundaceae > Ghiorsea. Next base: position 29,968 of record NVSF01000002.1, on the reverse strand, counting down.
AGCAAATCCCAAGTGCCTTCTTTAAAGTTCTTCTTCACTGCTTTTTCTTGGTATTCTGTTGGTGCGACATAAAACAAACGTGCGCCATCGGCGAGTTCAATGATATTTTTGCTACGCTCTTGCAAGGCAGGAATCACATCGACCAAGTTTGCACCATTGCTGGTGTTCACATCAAGGAAACGCGCTACTTCACCCACCAAATCAGCAGGGCTTGATGCTTTAATCCAATGTGCGTTTAGCCAATCAAGTTTATCTTGGTCAAAGCGAGATGGAGATTTGCCAATGTGCGCCAAATCGAAGTGTTGGATTAARTCATCGCGGCTAAATACTTCATCATCACCATGCGACCAGCCAAGGCGAGCCAAATAGTTGTTCATGGCATGAGGAAGGTAACCTTTTTCGCGGTATTCTGTAATCGCCACAGAGCCGTGGCGTTTGCTCATTTTCGAGCCATCAGCACCATGAATCAGYGGGATATGGGCGAAGGCWGGCACATCTAAACCAAGCGCATSATACAATTGAATTTGACGTGGTGTGTTGTTCAAATGATCCGAGCCACGCACCACATGCGTAATACCCATATCAGCATCATCCACCACCACAGCAAGGTTGTAAGTCGGCGTGCCATCGGTGCGCTGGATGATTAAATCGTCTAGCTCTTCATTGGGGAAACATACATCACCAAGCACCAAATCTTTGACCCAAGTTTCACCAATTTCTGGGGATTTGAAGCGCACCACGAAGGGTTCATCTTTTGCTTCCGTCAAATTGCGGCAAGTGCCATCATACATGGCTTTYTTRCCTTCAATGCGTTGCTTYTCGCGCATGGCATCSAGYTTRTCYTTGCTGCAATAACATTTGTAGGCTTTGCCTTCRTCCAARAGYTTGTYYACAGCCGCAATATGTTGGTCTTGGCGTGCGCCTTGATAGATGGGTTCACCATCCCAGTCTAGCCCTAGCCACTTCATACCATCGAGGATGACTTGCGTGGCTTCATCGGTGCTTCGTTCTTTATCGGTGTCTTCAATGCGCAGCACAAACTCGCCACCAAAATGGCGGGCATAAAGCCATGAAAATAGGGCGGTACGTGCGCCGCCGATGTGTAACATACCTGTGGGGGATGGAGCAAAGCGGGTTTTAACGGTCATGATGTTTCCTTATGTTTGATTTGRGTTGTTTGCGTGTTGCGATTATTCGCGGCGTGGGCGATAATATTGGGATTTGGTTTCTGTCCAAAATGTRCGGTATTCTTCTTCACTGATTTCACCATCTTCATCAGCATCCATGAGGTTGAAGCGGTCACCCATRCGWYSYAWRACCATCAKTTCATACTCWTCMMAMGATACRCCTTCRGACTCATCAAARTCRAGTTCCATAAACTTTTCAACGACTTTATCCGTGGTTGATAAGACTTCAGATGTTGCCAGTTGTGGCATCATTAGACCTAAAAAAGCCAAGAAAAACAAAGTAAAACGCATAAAATCACCTCTGTTGTGTAGGTAAACTGTTTACCCTTTAACAAAAGTCGGCATCATAGCCGTGATTTTATCGGCTGACGAGGGGATTATGCAACAGTATTTGGATTTTATGCGTGATGTACATGAAAATGGCACAATCAAAGGCGACAGAACAGGCACAGGTACGCGCTCTGTGTTTGGCAGGCARCTTAGATTTGATTTRAGCCAAGGTTTCCCGCTGGTGACCACCAARAAGGTGCATTTGAAGTCCATCATCCATGAATTGTTATGGTTTTTAGCGGGTGAGACCAAAACCACATATTTAAAAGAAAACGGCGTAAAAATTTGGGATGAATGGGCAAAAGATGGTGATTTAGGGCCAGTTTACGGCTATCAATGGCGCAATTGGCCAACGCCTGATGGCAACACTATTGACCAAATTTCCGAGCTCATCGCGCAAATCAAAGATAAACCCAATTCACGGCGTTTGATTGTCTCGGCATGGAATGTTGCCGACTTGCCTGATGAATCCATTTCGCCGCAAGCCAATGTGGAACAAGGCAAAATGGCGCTTGCCCCATGCCATGCTTTTTTCCAGTTTTATGTGGCAGATGGCAAGTTATCCTGCCAACTCTACCAACGCAGTGCGGATATTTTCTTGGGTGTGCCGTTCAATATCGCATCCTATGCGCTGCTGACCATGATGATTGCCCAAGTGTGCGATTTGGAAGTGGGTGATTTTGTGCATACCTTTGGTGATGCGCATTTGTATTCCAATCACAGTGAACAAGTCGAAACCCAACTTGCCCGCACACCATACCCRTTGCCCACCATGAAGTTGAATCCTGATGTGGAAAATATCTTTGATTTCAAATATGAAGATTTTACGTTAGAAGGTTATGAATGCCATGCGGGTATACGTGCTCCGATTGCGATTTAACTGACTTACAACAAACACAGCAAACAGGAGTTTCACAATGACAAGCACCCAACAACGCGCTCAACTACAAAGCCAAATTTGGCAAATTGCCAATGCTGTTCGAGGCTCGGTTGATGGCTGGGATTTTAAGCAATATGTATTGGGCACGTTGTTTTATCGTTTTATCAGTGAAAACTTTGCTGCTTATATTGAAGGTGGGGATGAAAGCGTTCACTATGCTAAGCTCTCTGATGCTGTTATTACCAATGACATTAAAGACGATGCCATTAAAACAAAAGGTTATTTTATCTACCCCAGCCAGTTGTTTGCCAACATTGCCGCCAATGCCAATGATAACCCCAATCTAAACACCGATTTRGCTGCTATATTTTCTGCTATTGAAAGCTCAGCTAATGGCTATCCATCCGAACCTGACATCAAAGGTTTGTTTGCTGACTTTGATACCACCTCCAACCGCCTAGGCAACACCGTTGCCGATAAAAACATGCGTTTAGCCGCCGTGCTCAAGGGTGTGGCAGGGCTTAGCTTTGGTAATTTTGAAGACAATCAAATTGATTTGTTTGGCGATGCCTATGAGTTTTTAATATCGAACTATGCCGCCAATGCAGGCAAATCAGGTGGTGAGTTTTTCACCCCGCAAAGTGTATCCAAGCTCATTGCCCAACTTGCTATGCACAAGCAAGCTAAAGTGAATAAAATCTATGACCCCGCCGCAGGTTCAGGCTCTTTATTGCTGCAAGCCAAAAAACACTTTGATGAGCATATCATTGAAGATGGTTTTTTCGGGCAGGAAATCAATCACACGACCTACAACCTCGCCCGCATGAACATGTTTTTGCACAATGTGAACTACGATAAATTCAATATGGCGCTGGGMAATACGCTGMTAGACCCGCAYTTTGGCGATGATAAACCCTTTGATGCCATTGTTTCTAAYCCGCCKTATTCGGTAAAATGGATTGGTAGCGATGACCCAACCCTGATTAATGATGATAGATTTGCGCCTGCTGGCGTGCTTGCGCCCAAATCCAAAGCGGACTTTGCTTTTGTGCTGCATGCCTTGAGTTATCTATCCAGCAAAGGGCGTGCTGCCATTGTTTGTTTTCCTGGTATTTTTTACCGTGGTGGTGCTGAGCAGAAAATCCGCAAATATTTGATTGATAACAACATGATAGAAACGGTGATTTCGCTTGCACCCAATTTATTCTTTGGCACATCCATTGCCGTGAATATCTTGGTGCTTTCCAAGCATAAAACGGAAAACACAACCCAGTTTATTGATGCGAGTAGTTATTTAAATCGCAAACCAATACCAATATACTCACTGATGAACATATCCAACACATCATGCAAATGTTTGATAGCAAAGTGGATGTGGAATATGTTGCCCAATCTGTCACACACGATGCGATAGCTAAAAATGACTACAACCTATCGGTCAGCGCCTATGTGGAAGCTGAAGACACCCGCGAAGTGATTGATATTACCAAACTCAATGCCGAGCTTAAAACCACCGTGATCAAGATTGATCAGCTACGCTGCGATATTGATACCATTGTTGCGGGGATTGAGGCGTGAGTAAGGTTGTTTTTTACACCACCGATGACGGAATCACGAAGATTGATTTGCGTTTGGAAAATGACACGGTTTGGTTGTCTCAATTAGAAATAGCCGAACTTTTTCAAACCACCAAACAAAATATTAGCAAGCACATTCAGACAATTTATGATGAAAATGAGCTGGAAGAAAAAGCAACTGTCAACCATGAGTTGACAGTTCAAAACGAAGGCTGCCGAGAGGTCTCACGGAATATTAAACTTTACAATCTTGATGTGATTTTGGCTGTTGGCTATCGTGTGCGTTCGGTTCGTGGGGTCCAGTTTAGGCGGTATGCTTCTACCGTTTTGAAAGAATATCTCAAAAAAGGTTTTGCATTAAACGATGAACGATTAAAGAATCTTGGTGGTGGTAACTACTGGAAAGAGCTACTTGATCGCATTCGTGATATTCGATCCAGTGAAAAAGTCATGTATCGCCAAGTATTGGAGTTGTATGCCACCGCAACCGATTACGACCCCAAGAGTGAGGATAGCACCACGTTCTTTAAAATTGTACAAAATAAATTGCACTATGCCGCCCATGGCAACACTGCCAGCGAAGTGATTTATTTGCGTGTCGATAGCGATAAACCCTTTGCAGGTTTAACCAGCTTTAAAGGCAGCAAGCCCACGCAAGCCGAAGCCATGGTTGCCAAAAACTACCTCAGTGAGAAAGAATTACGCGTATTGAATAACCTCGTATCAGCTTATTTTGACTTGGCAGAGTTGAATGCCATTGAAGAACGTGAAATGCACATGGCAGATTATATCCGTGAGCTGGATAGTATCCTTGCATCGGCAGGGCGGAAACTGCTCACCAATGCAGGAAACATCGCGCACAGCCAAGCAGCGAATAAAGCTAAAGTAGAATATAAAAAATACAAAGCCAAAACGCTGGAGCAAGTCGAAGAGGAATACTTAAAAACCATCAATGCCTTGGAACATCAAGCCAAACAAGAAAGCCGTAAACAATGAGTGATTTTTCTATAACCACAGACCACACGGAATACACAGAAAGCTTTGTTCATTATTTCCGTGTGTTCTGTGTGTTCTGTGGTACAAATATTACGGCAGAAGGTGAAAAAGTATGAGTTATATGGAGAAACTGCTGCAAGGGGTTGAGGTGGAGTGGAAGGCTTTGGGGGAAGTGGGCGAGATAATTCGTGGTAATGGTTTGCAGAAAAAAGACTTCGTTGAAAGTGGGTTTCCAGCAATACACTATGGACAACTTTACACCCGATACGATCTATCAGCCGACAAAACTTTTACTTATGTTTCAGACGAATTAGCAGGGAAATTAAGAATAGCTGWTAAAAACGATCTATTGATTGCGACAACTTCGGAAAATGATGAAGATGTTCTGAAGCCTCTTGCATGGCTTGGCGGCAAGTCTGCAATTTCTGGTGATATGATGTTGTTTAGACATGATGAAAGTGTAAAATATTTAGCTTATTGTTTTCAAACAGAAAAATTCCAAAAGCAAAAGGCAAAATATATCACAGGAGCAAAGGTACGAAGAGTATCAAAAGACAATATCGCAAAAATGACTGTTCCTATCCCACCCCTCAATATTCAAAAGGAAATCGTCCGTATTWYSGASSYWWYWRCCGAGCTTACAGCCGAGCTTACAGCCGAGCTTACAGCCCGCAAAAAGCAATACAACTACTACCGCGACCAACTCTTAACCTTTGAAGAAGGCGAAGTGGAATGGAAGACGTTGGAGAGTATGGGTAAGTTTACATATGGTTATGTTGCAAAAGCTCAAGATTCTGGAGATGCTAGGTTTGTTAGGATCACTGACATCAATACGGATGGAAAATTGATTCAAACTTCTTCAAAGTTTGTTGATATTTCACTGGGAAATGAAAAGTTTATCTTAAAAAAGAGTGATTTGTTGATGGCGCGAACTGGGGCAACCTTTGGAAAAACAATGATTTTTGAAGAAGATTATCCCGCAATCTACGCTGGTTTTTTAATTAAACTGAGCTTCGACAAAAGCATCATTAATCCAAAGTTTTATTGGCATTTTGCACAAAGTGATTTCTTTTGGAAACAGGCCAATAAATTGGTGTCAGGCGGAGGGCAACCACAATTTAATGCGAACGTATTAAAAGAAGTCAATATGCCAATTCCATACCCAAATGATCCTGAAAAGTCATTAGCCGAACAAAAACGCATTGTTGACATCTTGGATAAATTCGATGCGCTCACAAACTCCATCAGCGAAGGTTTACCGCGTGAAATTGAGCTGCGCCAACAGCAATATGAATATTACCGTGATTTGCTGTTAAGTTTCCCTAAAGCTGAGGCARAAGCATGAACCACAGAACACACGGAATACACAGAAAGTTTTTTAATCTTTTTTCCGTGTATTCTGTGTATTCCGTGGTTAAAAGTGAGCCATCCCATGGAGCGTAATTTATTGCACAAAGATGAAAGCTACCTGATCCGTGGTGCAGTATTTGAAGTTTACCGTGAAATGGGCTGTGGATTTCTTGAAGCCGTATATCAGGAATGTTTGGAGAAGGAACTCCGCAAGCAGAATGTACCATTTGTTTCACAACCAAAGCTTGAGTTATTTTATAAGCAGGAAAGACTTGAACAAAGTTATAAACCAGATTTTATCTGTTACGGAAAAATTATTATTGAACTCAAGGCTGTCAAAGAAATTTGCAATGAACATCGTGCTCAACTGCATAACTATTTAAAGGCAACGGGGCTTCAGCTTGGTTTTTTAGTCAATTTCGGACATTACCCAAAAGCGACGATAGAAAGGATTGTAAAATGAACCACAGAACACACGGAACACACAGAAAGTTTTTTAATCTTTTTTCCGTGTATTCTGTGTATTCCGTGGTTAAAAACATAAGGCAAAGCAAATGACAACATACAAAACCATTGCAGAATCAAACCACTTCATCGTGCTGGATAAATACAGCAAAGATTGGCAGGTAAGCGAAGGCTACCAAACCGAAGCCGACCTAGAGCGCGAGCTTATCCAAGATTTACAAAACCAAGGTTATGAATACCTAAGAGATTTAACCACGCCTGAAGCCTTGCTGAAGAATGTGCGCAAGCAATTGCAAGCGCTGAATAATGTGCAGTTTGCCGATGATGAATGGTCGCGTTTTGTGCTTGAGTATTTGGATAAACCCAGCGATAACCTTACCGACAAAACGCGCAAGATTCATGATGACTATATCCATGATTTTGTCTTTGATGATGGGCATATCCAAAACATCTACTTATTGGATAAAAAGAATGTTGCGCACAATAAAGTGCAGGTGATTAAACAACTTGAACAAAAAGGCACCCATGCCAACCGCTATGATGTGACCATTTTGGTCAACGGTTTACCTTTGGTGCAAATCGAGTTGAAAAAACGCGGTGTGGCGATTCGGGAAGCCTTTAATCAAATCCACCGCTATAGCAAAGAAAGTTTTAATGCGGACAATTCTTTGTATAAATTTTTGCAGCTTTTTGTGATTTCAAATGGTACGGACAGCCGATATTTTGCCAATACCACCCAACGCGATAAAAACAGCTTTGATTTCACCATGAATTGGGCAAGAGCAGATAATACTCTCATTAAAGATTTGAAAGATTTTACCGCCACATTCTTTCAAAAAAACACCTTGTTGAATGTGCTGCTGCATTATTCGGTGTTTGATGTGAGTGATACCTTGCTGGTGATGCGCCCTTATCAAATTGCCGCGACTGAACGTGTTTTGTGGAAAATAAACAGTGCGTTTCAAGCCAAAAACTGGAGCAGCCTTGAGAGTGGCGGTTATATTTGGCATACCACTGGCTCGGGTAAAACATTAACCAGCTTTAAAGCAGCACGTTTGGCGACTGAACTTGAGTTTGTCGATAAAGTGTTTTTTGTCGTTGACCGTAAAGACCTTGATTATCAAACCATGAAGGAATACCAACGCTTTTCACCCGATAGCGTGAATGGCTCAGACAGCACGGCAGGGCTAAAACGCAATCTGAGTAAAGATGACAATAAAATCATCATCACCACCATTCAAAAGCTGAATAACTTAATGAAGGGCGAAGGCGACTTGCCGATTTACCACAAACAAGTGGTGTTTATTTTTGATGAGGCGCACCGCTCACAATTTGGTGAAGCACAAAAGAATCTGAAAAAGAAATTTAAAAAGTTTTACCAATTTGGCTTTACGGGTACACCCATCTTCCCAGACAATGCATTGGGTGCAGAAACCACCGCCAGCGTGTTTGGTCGCGAGTTGCATTCGTATGTGATTACCGACGCAATACGCGATGAAAAAGTACTCAAATTCAAGGTGGACTACAATGATGTGCGTCCACAGTTTAAAACATTTGAAACTGAGATGGATGAGCAAAAGCTTACTGCTGCGGAAAACAAACAAGCTTTATTGCATCCTGAGCGTATTGCAGAAATATCACAGTATATTTTAAACAACTTCAAACAAAAAACGCATAGACTACAAGCGGGAGGCAAAGGCTTTAATGCCATGTTTGCGGTGAGCAGTAAAGATGCAGCCAAGTTGTATTATGAATCGCTGAATGACTTGCAGGCGGATAGCGACAAGCCATTGAAAATCGCAACGATCTTCTCTTTTGCCGCCAATGAAGTGCAAGATGCCATAGGCGATATTCCCGATGAAGGCTTTGAGCCTACTGCCATGGATAGCAGTGCTAAAGAATTTTTAAGCGCTGCCATTGATGATTATAATGCCATGTTCCAAACCAACTATGGCGTGGATAGTAAATCATTTCAGAACTATTACCGTGACCTTGCCCAGCGGGTAAAAAACCAAGAAGTGGATTTGCTTATTGTGGTGGGCATGTTTTTAACGGGTTTTGATGCGCCCAGTTTGAATACGCTGTTTGTGGATAAAAACTTGCGCTATCACGGGTTGATTCAAGCCTATTCACGCACCAACCGCATTTATGATGCCACCAAAACCTTTGGTAATATCATTACCTTCCGTGATTTGGAGCAAGCCACTATTGCTGCGATTACCTTATTTGGGGATAAGAACACTCAAAATGTAGTGTTGGAAAAAAGCTATGATGAATATATGCAAGGCTTTACCGATATAGCGACTGGCGCAGCTAGGCGTGGTTATGTGGATGTGGTAGAAGAGCTACAGCAACGCTTTCCTAACCCTGACGGCATTGAAAAAGAAAAAGATAAAAAAGATTTTGCTAAATTATTTGGTGAATATTTGCGCGCTGAAAATGTGCTGCAAAACTACGATGAATTTGCTGGTTTAAAAGCTTTACAAAGCTTGGATGTGACTGATTCTGCTGCTGTAGAGGCGTTTAAGGTCAAACACTATTTAAGCGATGATGATTTGGTTGCTATGCAAGAGACTAAGATATTGCCTGAACGTGTGGTTCAGGATTACCGTTCTAGCTATAACGATATTCGTGATTGGTTGCGTCGAGAAAAGACTGGCAATGAAAAAGAAAGCTCAACCCTTGATTGGGATGATGTGGTGTTTGAGGTTGATTTGCTCAAGTCACAAGAGATTAATTTGGATTATATTCTGGAATTGATTTTTGAGCATAATAAAAATATCAAAGATAAAGAAACACTACTTGAAGAAGTGCGCCGCTTGATTCGGGCGAGCATGGATAACCGCGCCAAAGAAAGTTTGATGGTTGATTTTATCAATCAAACCGATTTAGATGACCTSGCCGATAAAGCAGGTATTATTGATGCTTTCTTTAGCTTTGCCCAAGTAGAACAACAGCAAGAAGCAGCAGCATTGATTGAAGGTGAGAATCTAAATGAAGAAGCCGCAAAGCGTTATATCACGGCATCATTAAAACGGGAATACGCAAGCGAAAATGGCACAGAACTTAATGCAATTCTCCCTAAAATGAGCCCGCTTAATCCAGAATACTTAACTAAAAAACAAAGTGTTTTCCAAAAAATAGCAGCCTTTGTTGAGAAGTTTAAAGGTGTGGGTGGGCAGGTTTGATAAAAAATAAAAAAGATGAGGAATAAGGAGGTAAATGATGATTTATGATGTGTTTAATGGTGATGCCGACGGATTATGTGCATTGCATCAATTGCGCTTGGCAGTGCCTGTATCATCGGAGTTGGTGACGGGGGTGAAGCGGGATATTAATCTCTTGAAACGGGTGGATGCCAAAGCGGGTGATGAAATCATTGTGCTGGATGTTTCGCTGGATAAAAATAGGGAAGGGCTGCTCAAAGCTTTGGATGCAGGGGCGAAGGTACGTTATTTTGACCACCATTTTGCAGGTGATATTCCAGAGCATGACCACTTGGAAGCCCATATCAACACTGATGCCAATGTTTGCACCAGCTTGTTGGTCAACGGTTATTTGAAAAGTGCGTATTTGCCATGGGCAGTGGTGGCAGCATTTGGCGATAATCTGTTTGATTCAGCGCGCAATGCGGCAGCGCCATTAAACTTGAATGAAAAGCAATTAAGTCAGCTTGAACATTTGGGTACGCTGCTCAACTACAATGGTTATGGCGTGACGTTGGATGATTTGTATTTTGACCCCAAAGATTTGTATCAGCAAATGCAGCCTTTTGAAAATCCGTTTGATTTTATTGCGCAGTCGCCAGCTTATCAGGTGTTAAGCGATGGTTATGCAGATGATATGGTGAAGGCTGAAGTTTCTGAATCATTATTTTTAGATGATAAAGTGGCTGCATTCATGATGCCCGATAAGGCGTGGTCGCGTCGTGTTTCAGGGGTGTATGGCAATGCGTTGGCACGGATTTATGAAGATAGGGCTCATGCTTTGGTGACGGTGATGGATAATGGTAACTACCGCGTCAGTGTGCGCGCACCGATGACGAATAAAACAGGTGCAGATGAGTTGTGTATGTCCTTCCCAACAGGTGGTGGGCGCAAAGCGGCGGCAGGAATCAATGATTTGCCTAAAGCGATGTTGGATGACTTTATAGCGGCATTTAAGGATAAATATTCATGAGTAAAATTGCAGGCATACATGCCGTAAAACACGCGCTGGACGCAGGCGAAGCCATAGATGAGCTGGTGGTGCTCAAAGGTAAAACACATCCGCGATTGAATGAGCTGATTCACTTGGCGCGCAAAGCCAAAGTTCGCGTGTCTTTTGCGCCCAAAGAAGCTTTGGAAAGGTTAGCGGATGGTGTGCCACATCAGGGCGTGGTGGCAAAAATGGTGCCTAAAGGCGCTGTAAACTTTAAAGATTGGTTGTATGATATTGAAGGGCAAGATGAAGCTTTGGTGCTGATTCTCGACCAAGTGACTGACCCGCATAATTTGGGGGCATGTATTCGTACTGCCGAAGCATCGGGTTGTGTGGGTGTGGTGATTCCCAAAGACCATGCCGCAGATGTGCATTCACCGATTGTATCCAAATCGGCATGTGGTGCGTTGGCACGAATCCCCGTGTTGCGTGTGACCAATTTGGCGCGAACCATGAAAGATTTACAAGACGCAGGCTTTTGGATTTCAGGCTTGGCAGGTGAAGCCGATACTTTAATCCATGACATTAACTTTTCAGGTAAAAATGCCTTGGTCATGGGTGCGGAAGGCGAAGGGATGCGCAGGCTTGTGCGYGAAARCTGCGACCARYTGGTGAAAATASCTATGCCGGGTAARGTGGAATCGTTGAATGTGTCGGTAGCCACAGGTGTGGCATTGTTTGAAGTGGTGCGCCAANGGTTKRAASRAKAASYAAGGGGARTWWYATGGATTTGGTATTGATTGAAGGTTTGGAAGTRCGCACGGTGATTGGTATTTACGATTGGGAGCGTGAAATCAGGCAAACAGTGCGCCTAGACCTTGAAATGGCATGGGATATTTCCAAGGCTGGGAAGTCTGATAACATTGAAGATACGCTGGATTATAAAGCTGTGTCCAAGCGACTGATTGATTTTGTGGAAGCATCGGAATTTGGTTTGATTGAATCCTTGGCTGAGCATTGCGCCGAGATTATTCTTGATGAATTTCATGTGCCTTGGTTACGCCTTAAAATGTCCAAACCAGGGGCTGTGCGCGGCTCGGAAAATGTAGCTGTATTGATTGAGCGGGGCAGCAAATCATCATGACACAAGTGTTGCTGGGTATGGGCTCAAACATCGAGCCTGAGCAGCATTTAAAAGATGCCGCTCAGGCCTTAAAAACGAAGTTCGTAACAGTGCAGTTTTCTTCCGTTTATCAATCGGCTGCGGTGGGTATGGATGGTGATGACTTCCTCAATGCATGTTGTTTGCTTGAGCATGATTTAGGGCAAGCAGAACTACTGGTTTGGCTTAAAGCTTTGGAAGATAAACATGGGCGTGACCGCTCAGAAGGCTCATGGAAACCAAGAACCTTAGACCTTGATATTTTGATGGTAGATGGAGAGGTTGTTGATAAACACTTTTACACATACGGGCATATTGCCGTTCCAGCTTTAGAACTGATGACCGACTTTAAACATAAAAAAACAGACTATGCCGTGTTGACCAAAGTAGACAGTAAACTTTAAAGCCGATTAATCAATACACCTTGCAAACGTTTGGCATGGTCTGGGTTTGCGGATGCCAAAGGTAGCTTCACTTCAAAGGTCGCACCTTGTCGGTCATCAAGAACCACACGAAGTTCACCTTGATGCGCATGAACAATATGTTTGCAGATAGCAAGCCCTAAGCCTGCACCTTCACCCTGCTGATTGGTGCGCGCATCATCGGCGCGGAAGAAGCGTTCAAACAAATGAGGTACATCTTTAGCAGCTACACCTTCGCCTTCATCGAGCACTTGAATGATAGCATGTTCACCATCGGCAATTGCGGATAATGTGACGGTTGAGTTTTCGGGCGCATAACGAAAGGCATTGTTGAGCAAGTTGTAGAAAACACGTTCAATGCGATGTTGATCGCCAATGATGACCAAGNSKTCTTGAATATCCATGTCYAAATGAATTTTACGCTTGGAAAAGAGCATCARATGATCTTGCCCAACCTCTTGAAGGAGTAGAGATAAATCGACAGGGTCTTGTGGGATTTCCAATGTGCCTGCATCAGCTTGAGCGAGAGTGAGCATGTCGTTAACGATATGCTGCATTCGATTGCTGATAGCAAAGAGTTGCTTGAGCAATGCTCTATATTCTTCAGGGCTTCGCTCTTGCAATAGCGCAACTTCAATTTCACCTTTGAGTATGGTGATGGGGTGACGAAGCTCGTGGGATGTGTCGGAAACAAAGCGTTTATGACTGTTAAAGTTGGCTTCTAAACTTTCAAACATCTTATTTAAGGATTCGACTAACGTTTGAATTTCCTCATCGTGAACCGATGATTCCAACCGTCTGCTTAAATCACCGCTAGCGACTGCTTGTGCCGCATCGGTGATATCATTGATAGGACGGAGTGAGCGCCTTGCCATGCGATAACCCACCAAACCTGAAATCAGCATGGATAACAAACCGAGTATGCCACCAATGATGTATAAAAGTTTGAAAAACCTTTGAATGTCATCGGTGGTGCGTACAAGGATTGCAACGGCTACGATTTGCCCCTGCACATGAACGGGCATCACGGCAACACGCAAATTGTTTTTGCGCAGTAAGCCCCTAGTGGAGACAAAAACAGTGGCATTACCAGCAAGTGCTTCTCGGATGGCATGGGNAACATCTTGTTTGTCATGACCAACGAGTTCTTCACCAACACTAAATAAGATAGTGCCTTCTGGGCTGACCAGTTGCACCACGCCACGGTAATACATAGTGAAGTCTTGAAGGAAAAAGCCCCATTCGTGTTTGGGAGCTTTTTCTAAATTTTCTACTAAAACAGTGACTTCATCAAAGAGCGCATCATCCACTTCTTTGTAAATCTGATTGGATAARAACCAATAAATGAGAACTGCGGCAAAGACCAAAATAAGGAATTCAACAATAACATAACTCATGGCAAGCCTGCCACGGAAAGTGCGGAACAGGCTGTTATACATGGATTGCATGAGGCTCTTCAACAGYGTTCTTGTTTATGCGTTATCCTGATATTTGTCRCTTAATATATAACCTTGTCCACGTAAGGTRTGGATGAGTTGTAGGTCAAAGTCTCTGTCTACYTTRGCGCGYAAATGACTAACGTACACGTCAATCACATTACTTTCAGGGTCAAAGTTCATATCCCACACATGTTCACCAATCAGGGTGCGCGACAATACTTTATAGGGATTGCGCATCAAATATTCGAGCAAAGAATACTCTTTGGTGGTTAGACGGATGTTTTTTTCACCACGGGTGACTTGACGGCTCATCGGGTCAAGCTCTAAATCAGCCATATTCAGTGTGGGTGTTTTGCTATCGGATGTTCTCCGCAATAGCGCACGAACGCGGGCAAGCAACTCTTGGAAAGAGAAGGGTTTCGCCATGTAATCATCTGCGCCTGCATCAAGCCCACGAACCTTATCTTCAACGCTGTCTCTGGCTGTGAGCATCAAGACGGGGGTGTTGACACCACGTTCGCGAATCTCGCGGCAGACTTGAATGCCATTCTTTTTGGGTAGCATTAAGTCTAAAATGATGAGGTCGTAATCGTTGACTTCGGCAAGGAAGCCTCCGTCTTCACCATCGTGGGAGAGGTCAACAGCATGACCTTCTTCCTTTAAACCTTTTTGTAATACTTCGGCAACTTGAACTTCATCTTCAACAATTAGAATTTTCATAGACGTAATGTAGAGTTTCTTAGGCTTGCTGACAATAACTTATTCAACTGTGTCAAAAAGGTTAAAGGTGGTTGACAAGGGATGTAATGTGGTCGATATTGGCGCATAGTGGGTAATTGTGGGTAAATTATCCTTTGTATTGTTTTGCAGATACAGTGAGGCGGGTAAAAGTCATATGTTTCAAGGTGAATACACCAATAATATGGACGATAAAGGGCGGGTAAACATACCTGCACCCTTCCGTGATGTGCTGCAAAAATCATACAATCAGCCTTCTATTATTATTGCGCGCGACCCACAAACCTTATGCCTTCGCGCTTATCCTCAACAAGAATGGAAGCGTTTGCTTGCCAAGATTGGGGCGCGTCCGAGCAATGATCGCATTGTTCAAGCATTCAAACGCACTGTGATTAGTTCGGCGCAAGAATATTGCCCAGACAAGCAAGGTCGGGTATTGATTCCTCAAAATCTCAGAGATTATGCAGGCATTGCCARAAGCACAGTGTTTGCAGGTTCAGTAGACACCTTTGAAATCTGGGATGCCACAGCTTGGGAGGCGCAACTCGCTTCATCCTTGGCTCTGCTGCAAAATCAGGACTTGGATTTCTGATGAATACYCGGGCGCACATTTCAGTATTGGCTGCCCCCTACATCGAAGCATTATGCACCGACAAAAAAGGTCGTTATGTGGATGCAACATTTGGGCGCGGTGGACATACACAACTTATGCTAGAAGCACTTTCTGATCAAGCAGAGGTCTTGGGTTTAGACCGTGACCCTCAAGCCATTGAAGCTGGCGAAGCTTTGGCAAAAGTAGATACGCGGTTCACGATTGCCTACACAGATTTTGCAGGTATTACCGATGCTGTCGAAGATAAAGGCTGGTCTGAATTGACGGGTATTGGTTTTGATTTGGGCGTGTCTTCGCCACAACTTGACCAAGCAGAGCGCGGCTTTTCCTTCATGAAGGATGGTCCATTGGATATGCGTATGGACTTTGAATCGGGGCAACCTTTGTCTGAAAAGCTAAAAAAAGTCTCTGAATCAGAGCTTGTCCAAGTCATTCGGGAATATGGTGGCGAACGTTTTGCCGGGCGTATTGCCAAGTCTATTTTGGATGCTTTACATCAAGGCGAAATGAACACCACCAAAGACCTCGAAAATGTCTGCTTTCATGCCACACCTAAAAAAATGCGTCATACGGGTGCGCATCCTGCTACACGAACCTTTCAGGCGCTTCGCATTTGGGTGAATGATGAAATGAATCAAATTGATCTAGCAGTTGAAGCCTCGATGAAGCTTTTGCAAGCAGGAGGGCGATTGGCGATTATTTCTTTTCATTCGGGCGAAGATAGGCGGATTCGTGATTTGATTGAAAAACAAGTGCATGGCTGCGTTTGCCCACGTGAGTTTCCTATGTGTGTTTGCGGCTTTAAGCCCACCATGAAATGGG
This sequence comes from Zetaproteobacteria bacterium, assembly GCA_002401135.1. Classification (GTDB taxonomy): domain Bacteria; phylum Pseudomonadota; class Zetaproteobacteria; order Mariprofundales; family Mariprofundaceae; genus Ghiorsea. The sequence goes on along the minus strand of NVSF01000002.1, from coordinate 13,847 downwards.
TGCAAAAGAAACCAATTCGTGCCACAGAAGAAGAAATTGAAGCCAATCCACGTAGTCGCTCTGCCATGTTGCGTGTGGCAGAAAAGCTGGGTGAAGTATGATGAGCAAGGTGATGCTTTTTAGCTTGGTCGCAACCATTGCTTTATTGGCTGGTGGCAAGGTGTGGGTGTCTTATCTGCSGGTGGATACTGAACAAAGCGTTGCCCAACTTAAAAAAGAAAAAGTGCTGTTGGTGCAGGATGTGCAAAACCTTAAATTGGAGCTGGCAAGCATGACTCGCCCTGACACTTTGCGTCGCTTGGCGCGTGAGTTGGGCATGTCTGCGCCGACTGCCATGCAGGTTGTAAAACCATGATAAACAGAGAGCAAGTCGCAGCAACGCGCAGATTAGAGGCTGTGGCAGGGCTTGTGATGCTTGGGTTGCTATTGATGGTGGTTCGCGCTGTGGATTTGCAATGGGGTCAGCATGAAAAGTTGAGTAGCGTGGCAGATAATCAGCGCATTCGCCAGTTTGAGGTGGCGGCACCACGCGGACAAATTATAGATAGAAGTGGACGTGTGCTTTCTGAAAGCATTGAAGTGCCATCCATTGCAGGCGTTGGTGCGGACATCAATTCGGCGGACTTACCTGATTTGGCTGAAGCTTTGGATATGCCTYTGCTKGYGTTGAAAAGGCGCATAGGKMAACGCAAAGGGTTCATTTGGYTATCGCGTCAGGTTTCGCCCGCGATAGCTAAACAAGTCCAAGCTTTGGATATTGCAGGTGTGCGCATTGAAAAAGAGTGGCGCAGGTATCATCCATATGGCCCTGAAACAGGGCATCTTTTAGGCTTTGTAGGCATTGATAATCATGGTTTGGAAGGGCTTGAGCTTTCATTTAATGGTAAACTTTCTGGTGAAGCAGGGAAAATTCAGCTTCGCAAGGCAGCCAATGGTATCAAGCTGCCAGGCAGCACTTGGATTAAGCAGCCCAAACAAGGTCAGGCATTAAGTTTGAACCTTGATGTCGGTGTGCAAAGCATTGCCTATGCGGCTTTAGCCAATGGCGTTGAAAGAACTGGTGCAAAAGGCGGCTCTGTGGTGGTGATGAACCCACATACAGGCGAAGTGTTAGCTATGACCAGTTGGCCGGGATTTAACCCCAACTCTTTTGGGAAATATCGTCCGAAAGATTGGCGTAATCGTGTGGTAACGGATGTGTTTGAGCCAGGTTCAGTGCTGAAACCATTTACGGTTGCCGCAGCACTTTCAACAGGTCGTTGGACGAAAGACTCTTTGATTTATTGCGAGAATGGTAAGTTTGAAGTGGCGGGTAAACGCATCAAAGATGACCACCCAGAAGGCTGGATTGATTTGCGTAAATTATTGGTGGTATCGAGTAATATTGGYTCTGCCAAGCTGGCTTTGGATGTGGGTAAAGAAGATTTGTATGGCATATTRCAAGATGTTGGATTTCACCGTAAAACARRYATTGGYTTGGGCGGCGAATCTTCGGGGTTGTTGCCGCCTTTAGAAGCTTGGGGACCTGTGGAAACAGCCAACATTGCCTTTGGGCAAGGTGTTGCTGTCACCCCGATTCAACTCGCAGCGGCATTTTCAGTGTTTGCCAATGGTGGTGTTTATTATCCACCGCAGTTGGTGCGTAGCGAAGATTCAGCAGCGGGACATAGGGTGCTTTCTGAGCAAGTGGCGAATGATGTATTGCAAATGCTTGCTGATGCAACGCTTGCTGGCGGCACAGGAACCAAAGCCGTACCGCAAGGCTATACCGTTGCTGGGAAAACAGGCACGGCACAAAAAGCAGATAAATATGGTGGTTATTCTAAAGATAAGTTCACGGCTGTTTTTGCAGGGGCAGTGCCTGCCAATAACCCTGAATTGGTGATTGTGGTGGTGGTAGATGAGCCGCAAACCAGTATTTATGGCGGCACAGTTGCAGCACCAATCTTCAAACAAATCGCCGCAACAACATTACCGATGTTAGGCATTGCGCCACAACCTGAATCATTGCAAGCAGGAAAATGGCAGCTTCAACAAGCAAGTTTGGCGCAAGATGCAGCTATGCCTACACATGCACTTTACGGGTTGTCATTGCGCGAAGTGAGAAGGTTTGCATCGACAACGGGTGTGCAGTTGAAGCTGCACGGCACAGGYTGGGTGAGCAGAAGTGAACCCGTAATCATTGCAGGTTTRCAAGCTGGGGATGTGTTGGAGGTGTGGCTCAATGAATAAATTAAGCCTTTGCCCTAAAAGTCTCTCAGACCTYGTGCTTAATTTGGGCGTTTATTCCTCAGATACTCAGGTTACCCATGTGTGTGATGACACGCGCAAACTCAAAGCTGGTGATACATTTTTATGTCTGCCACGCGTTCAAGATGTGGAAGAGACCATTGCACAAGCCGTCAGCAAGGGTGCGAATGCCGTTGTTTTTGTAGGCAAACCTATGCAACAAGATGATGTGCCATGTGCATGTTTGCCTGATATGCAAAGTTTGGGACTACTGCTTAGGCGTTGGTTTGAAACCGAACACACAACACTTCCGTGTATTGGTATTACAGGCACTGATGGCAAAACAAGCACAGCGTGGATGTTGCGTGAGGTGTTAGCCAAACATCTGGGTTCAGCATGGTCAGTAGGCACATTGGGTTTGATGACGGATAAAGGTGATGCCAAAGATTTGGGTAACACCACACCATCGCTTTTAACCTTGCATCATATATTGGCACAAGCGACACAGCAGAATATTGGCGCATTGGTTTTGGAAGTATCATCGCACGGCATTGCCCAAGCGCGTATTGCAGGTTTACCTTTTACAGCGGTGATTTGGACAACCATGGGGCATGATCATTTGGAAGCGCATGGTGGTTACGCTGAATATTTGGYATGTAARGCWGGCTTTGTTCGTGATGTGGCGCAATCGGGTGGGGTTGTGRTTGCCAATGCGGCATATGCAGATATTCAGCAGTCGTTAGGACAAACATCAGGTCAGATTTTTTGGTATGCTCATCAGCAAGCGGCAGATGTGTTGTGGGCTGTGCGCAAGCAACAGGTTGTATTCACGGATAACAACGAAGAAGTGGTGTTAAATCAAGTGCCATTTGTTGATTTTCATGCAGAAAACTTGGCAGCAGTTGCTTTGCTGATGAAAGAAGCCTTTGATGTTTCATTGTCTTTATTTGCAAATATGGCGGATGTTATTTCTACACCAGTTGGTCGCTTAGAAGCTGTGGGTGAGCAGGTGTATATTGATTATGCACACACCGCAGAAGGTTTGCAGCGGTGTTTGCATAGCGCGCGCAAATTCACAGAAGGTGAGYTGTTGCTGGTCTTTGGTTGCGGAGGGRRTCGTGACAAAGCCAARCGCCCTGAGATGGGTGCTGTGGCAGAGCAATGCGCTGATAAAATTTGGTTAACGGCTGATAACCCGCGTGATGAGAAGCAGTCTGATATTGCAAATGATGTGCTGCAGGGTGTTCAAGCCAAAGAAAAAATTCATGTGGTTGAGGATAGAAAGCTTGCGATTACACAAGCCGTATCTGCACTATTACCCCAAGATGTGTTGGTGATAGCAGGTAAAGGGCATGAGGATTACATGGAGACAGCGGGTAAGCGCTTGCCATGGTCGGACAAAAATGTGGCGCAACATGCTTTAAGTGAGGTGCAACGATGCGCTTAACGGGTAAAGACTTGGCAGCGGCAAGCCTTGGTGAATGGTTGAATGACATGCCTGAAAGCGTGCAAGGTATTGGCTCAGACACACGTAAATTCAAGGCTGGTGAAGCATTTTTAGCTTTGCGCGGACCAAGCTTTGATGGGCATGAACATGCTCATCGCATTGCCGATAAAGCGGCAGCATTGATTGGTGATGAGCAAGGTGTTCAGCATTGGAAATCATTGACCACACCACAACTTCAAGTGCAAGACACTTTGCAATCGTTGGGTGATATTGCGGCGTTTTATCGCAGTCGTTTGTTAAACACTAAGGTTGTCGCCATCACAGGTTCGTATGGTAAAACCACAGTGCGTTCGATGTTAGAAGTCGTATTGCAACACTTGGGCTTGCAAGTCGCGGCAACACAAGCCAATTACAACAACCTCATTGGTGTTCCGCAAACATTGTTGGGCATTGATATGCAGGCAGATGTGGCATTGATCGAGTGTGGTATCAGTGAGCAAGGTGAAATGCTGCGATTATCGGAAATTGTGCAACCTGATATGGTGATTGTTACAAGTTTAAGCCAAGCCCACGGTGAAGGTTTGGGTGGTTTGCAAGGCATTGCCAAAGAAAAAGCTGCATTGATGACGCATTTAACTGAGCAAGGTTGGGCRGTGTTGGGGCAAGGTGTAGCAAAGCAGTTTGAACAAGTGGGTTGTATGCCCAAGCAGCCAACTGTGTCTATGGATGAACATGCAGTGACATGGCAGTTGCATGGTCAGGTTTTAACGTTGAAACATGAAACGCTGCAAGCAGATGTAGATTTGCTGTTGCCCGCTAAACATTGGGCTGAGGATATGGCGCTTGCAACCACAGTTGCGCTCAAACTTGGCGACATATTGAATAAAGATTTCACACTGGCTGATATAGCTTCCGCACTTACTGCTTGGCAGCCCGTTGAAGGTCGCTTGGCAATTCATAGCTTGCCACAATTTACATTGATTGATGATGCCTACAATGCCAATCCAGCATCCATGCAGGCAGCCTTGGACACCTTGGCAGCACTTGAAGGACATCGTATTGCCATCATTGGCGATATGTTGGAGTTGGGTGAACAAGCCGTAGTTTTGCATCAGAATATCAACCTGCATGATATTGATGAAGTGTTGGTTGTGGGCGCTTTGATGGGTGGCTTAAAAGCTGAAAACCCTACGCATAATATTCAGGTGTTTAATGATATTGAAGCGCTGCAAACGTGGTTTGAGAACAGTGGTTTTCCGCAACCGTTAAGCACGGTATTGGTCAAAGCTTCACATGGCACAGGGCTGCACAACATTGTAAAAGTACTTCAAACACGAGGTCAGCATGTTATATAATTTATTGTATCCGCTGGCTGACCAGTATTCATTTCTTAATGTTTTCCAATACATCACATTCCGCGCAGCATATGCTTTGATTACAGCATTGGTATTGAGCTGGTTGTTTGGTCCCTTGTTTATCCGCCTACTTAAAGCCAGCCAAAGTAAGGGGCAACCGATTCGTCATGATGGCCCTGAAAGTCATTTGGTAAAACAAGGCACGCCAACCATGGGTGGTTTGCTGATTCTGTCCACTTTAACCTTGAGTACATTGCTTTGGGTGGATTTAACCAACATGTTCATCTGGTTGGCATTGATGGTCACCTTGGGTTATGGCTTGATTGGTTGGTTGGATGATCATTTGAAAATCAAACACCAAAATGCCAAAGGTTTGGCAGGGCGTTGGAAGCTTTTATTGCAGGTTTTGTTTGGTGGTATTGCAGCGGTTGCCTTGATGAGTATGACATCACCGATTGTGGATATTCCGATTGTGAATTACCAGTGGGATATGGGTTATTGGTATATTCTCTTTGTTATTTTTGTCTTGGTAGGCACATCCAATGCAGTGAATTTAACCGATGGGCTTGATGGTTTGGCGGTTGCACCCACATTCATGGTCGCAGCAACATTAGGCATTGTGGTCTATGTGGCAGGGCATAGTGGATTCTCAGAATACTTGCTGATTCCTTATGTGCCTGGCGCTGGGGAGCTGGCTATTTTCTGTGGTGCATTGGTGGGAGCTTGCCTTGGCTTTTTATGGTTCAACACTTATCCCGCACAAGTGTTCATGGGTGATGTAGGTTCATTGGCTTTGGGTGGCGCATTGGCTTTTGTCGCCTGTGCGGTACATCAGCAGTTCTTGCTGGCGATTGCAGGCGGACTGTTTGTTTTAGAAGCAGTGTCGGTGATGGTGCAAGTGGCATCATTTAAAATGACGGGCAAACGTGTGTTCCGCATGGCGCCCATCCATCATCATTATGAACTCAAAGGTTGGGCAGAGCCGAAAATTATTGTCCGCTTTTGGATTATCACACTTATTCTCGCTTTGGTGGCATTGTCCACCTTGAAGTTACGCTGATGGCTGAGATACAAGGTAAAGTCGCCGTGGTTGGCATGGGCAAAACAGGTTTGTCTGTGGTTCGCCACTTGCAACGTTTGCATATTGATTGCGAGTGTTTTGATGAAGCGGCAGTACAACTTCCTGAAGACTTGGCAAATGTATTGTTGCATACAGGTGTGTTGCAGTCAGAAGTATTTTTAGGCTTTGAGAAAGTTATTGTTAGCCCTGGTATTGATTGGCGACACCCTGCTTTGGTAGAAGCGCGCAAATGTGGCGTGGAAGTGCACGGTGATTTGGATGAATTCCTAGCCAATTAYTCAAGCACTTTGATTGCAGTCACAGGCACCAACGGCAAAACAACTGCCACACAAATGATTGCATTGTTGTTGGAAACATTGCCCAAGGGCTGTGATGCTGGTGGTAATATTGGTGTGCCGATGTTGGATTTATTGGCAGATGGGCAACCCGAACGCGTGGCTTTGGAGTTATCCAGCTTTCAACTCGAACGCGCTAAGAACTTACATCCCAACTATGCAGTTTTGCTTAATGTACAGGCTGACCATGCCGATATGCACGCGTCGCTTGAGGCATATAGGGCTGCCAAAGTGCGCATGTTTCAACATATGGTTACGGGTGACACGGCTTTGTTATTGAACACGCTTGAATGGGATGGCTTGGCGCAGGATTTGCAAGGTCGGGGTGTCACTGTGAAGCGCTTCGGCATTGTTGAGCAAAAGGATACTGCTGTGGCAGGTGTGTTATGTGGTGAAGATGGTGATGCTGTATTTTGGCATCAAGGTGACATGCTTAAAACGCTACCTTGTGCTTCGCTTATGGTTCGTGGAAGACATCAGCAGCAAAAYATTGCRGTTGCAGCTCAAGTTGCAGCAGACTTTGGTGTTTCAGCCAAGATTATTGAAGAGGCACTGATGAGCTTCCAAGGGCTAGAGCATAGGCTTGAGTTTGTGGGACATATCCAAGATCGCGACTGGTTTAATGATTCCAAAGCAACCAACCCCAATGCTGCTGTGGCAGCTTTAACATCCTTTGCGCAAGTGGTGTGGATTTGTGGTGGGGTACGTAAAGATTTGGCTCTGGATGAGCTGGTTGAGATTGCCAAAAAACATGTGTGTTTTGCCTATGTCATTGGTGAGAACACAAAAGAATATGAAGCCATGTTAAGCCAAGCTGGTGTGTCATTTGTTGTGTCGACAACCATGGGGAGCGCAGTGCGTGATGCGGCTGCCCATGATAGCGATTGCCCTGTGCTTTTATCACCAGCAGCAGCCAGTCAAGACCAATACCGTCACTATGCAGAGCGTGGGGCTGATTATATTCAAGCCATCCGTGCCTTGGGTGGTGAATCATGACCAAATATGTGCGTAACCCCTTTGATATATGGATGTTAGCAAGTATATTGGCGTTGTTATTATTCAGTGTCATCATGGTGGGAAGTGCCAGTCTTGAAGTTGCAGATGTGCGTTATGGCTCACCTTGGCATATTTTAATGCGTTGGTGCTTTTATATTCCTATTGGGCTTGTTGTGATGTGGGCAGTATCGCGTATTCATCCTTCTTGGTGGCAAGCCATGGCAATGCCGTTATTACTGATTGGTTTTGTATTGTTGATGGTGGTGTTGGCTGTAGGTAGCAATATTAATGGCGCAACCCGTTGGTTATCMTTGTTTGGTATGACTATTCAACCCATTGAGCTTATTAAACCGTTCTTTATTCTTTATCTCGCATATTACCTTGCGAACTTCCAAGAAAGRTTRCCWTCWTTTGTGCATGGYTTGATGCCTATGTTRTTGATGCTGTTTTTTATGGTGGCATTGCTGTTGGCGCAACCCGATTTTGGTAATGCGGCACTGTTGATGGGTGTGAGTTTTTGTTTGTGGTTTGTTGGTGGTGTTCCTTTTAGACATTTGATGGGTTTGTTTGTGGCGGCGATTCCTRTCATCACAGTCATCATACTTGCCGCTCCCTATCGGGTGGCGCGTTTAACATCTTTTGTAGACCCTTGGGCAGACAGGTTTGGTGCAGGTTATCAATTGGTGCAATCGCAAATCGCATTTGGTGTTGGCGGGCTGACGGGTGCAGGGCTTGGGCAAGGTGTGCAGAAGTTGTTTTATCTTCCTGAAAGCTTTACCGACTTTATTTCCGCCGTAATTGGCGAAGAACTTGGTTTGGTGGGTATATTAACGCTTATCGCCGTGTTTACTGTGTTGCTGGTGCGCGGTTTCATCATTGCCAAACGCGCAGACACCACGTTTACACGTTTGTTGGTTTTGGGTTGTACATTGCTGCTCGCGGCTGCATTCATCATCAACTTTGGTGCAGCGATGGGTATTTTCCCAACCAAAGGTATGCCCATGCCATTCATCTCTTATGGTGGCAGCGCATTGATTGGCAGTTGTATGTTGGCAGGGCTTATTTTCTCAGTGCAAAGGCATCAGGACGCAAAAAAAGTRAATAAACGTTCCAACCAAGCTATGCGACAACCTTTTCAAGRGGTGTCGGCATGAGTCAAYTATTATGTATTGCTGGTGGCGGCACRGGTGGTCATGTGATGCCAGCTTTRGCMTTGGCAGATGTKGTGCGYCAAGAKRTKMCTGRTGTTRAWGTSACMTTTATYGGRGCAACGCGMGGYTTGGAAGCMACAYTATTRCCWGARCGYGGYGAAGATGTATTGCTGTTGGATATGCACGCGGTGCAAGGTGTTGGTATCATGCAACGGGTGAAAGTTTTGTTGTGGGAATTGCCGAAATCAGTRTTGCGCATTCGCAAAGCTTGGAAAAAYAATCGTAAACCTGATGTGTTGGTGGGCGTGGGCGGTTATGCCAGCGTGGCTGGTGTGGTGGCAGCATTATTGTCGCGTATTCCCGTGGTGTTGTATGAGCAAAATGCCATTCCAGGATTGGTGAATCGGGTGTTATACCGYTTTTGCAAGGTGATGATGCTTGGTTTTGCCTCAGCAGAAAAACATTTGCAACATCGAAGCCATAAGTCCGTGGTTACTGGCAATGTGATTCGTGCTGATGTGTTACAAACTGTTTACAAAACACATRAAAAACCATGTTTGTTGATTGTGGGCGGTTCTCAGGGGGCAATGTTCCTTAATGATACCGTGCCGCGCGCGTGCCAAAACCTTGCAAGGCAAGGTAAAGATTTTCGGGTGATTCATTTGGTGGGTGCAGGTGATGGGCGGGTGCAGGATGTGCAAGCGATGTATGCCAAAGTGAATATTGAAGCGGATGTGCAATCATTTTCCCACGATATGCCGAATATGTTTGCGCAAGCCAGTCTCATGGTTGCTAGAGCAGGTGCGATGACGGTTTGTGAAGCAGGGGCGGTGGGTATGCCTGCCTTGTTTGTGCCATTGCCATGGGCTGCGGACAATCATCAATATTTTAATGCGCTAAGTATGAAAGAAGCTGGGGCAGCAGATATTGTGCTGCAAAAAACATGTGATGTTGCCAAACTGACGCAAAAGTTAAGCCGTTTATTATTCAATCCAATCGCACTGCAAGCCATGAGTGATGCAGGTGTTAAACAAACGATTCGTGATGCAGGTGCGCGGCAAGTCAAAGTGTTGCAACCATTGTTGGAGGCGCACACATGAAAACACGTGTACAATGTATTCATTTCACAGGCATTGGTGGCATTGGCATGAGTGGTATTGCCGAAGTATTGTTCAATCAAGGTTTTAAAGTGCAAGGCTCAGACATGGCTGAGAGCCCGAATGTGCAAAGGCTTAGGGATATTGGCATTGATGTGATGGTTGGGCATCAAGCAGGCAACCTTGGTGATGCGCAAGTGGTGGTGGTGACCACGGCAGTGGATAAACAAAACCCTGAAGTTTTGGAAGCAGAGAAACGTGGTGTGCCTGTGATTCCACGCGCTGAAATGTTGGCTGAACTCATGCGCATGAAGCAGGGCATTGCTGTGGCTGGAAGTCATGGTAAAACTACGATTACATCCATGATTGCCCACGGCATGGAAGTCGCAGGTTTAGACCCAACATACGTGATTGGTGGGCGTTTGATGTCCACCAGCCACAACGCAAGATTGGGTGAATCCAAGTGGTTGGTGGCTGAAGCTGATGAGAGTGATGGTTCATTCCTACGCCTATCACCCATGATTTCCGTGGTGAGTAATATCGACCCAGAACACCTTGACCATTATGGCGATTTTGAAACCTTGATGGCGGCATTCAAACAATTCGTCAGCCTTACCCCATTTTATGGGCGGGTGGTGTTGCATCATGAGCATCCTAATGTTGCATTATTGCGTGATGACTTGCATCGACCCGTTGTCACCTATGGCACAAGCCCACAAGCAGACTTGTATTTGAAAGACGTTCGGGTCGATGGTTACAAACAACATTTAAGCATTGGTTTTGCAGATGGTGATGTGAAAACTATGACCTTGCCTATGCCTGGCTTACACAATGCGGAAAATGCCTTGGCAGCCGTAGCTGTGTTGCTGGACTTGGATATTGAATTTGATGTGATTCGCCAAGGATTTGCTTCGTTTGAGGGTATTCAGCGCAGGTTTCAATGTTTTGAATCGGGTGCAGGTGTGTTGGTGGATGATTATGCGCATCATCCCAAAGAGATTTTGGCAGCGCTTCAAGCGGCGACTTCGTGTTGGACAGATAAGACCATTTCAGTGTTGTTTCAGCCACATCGCTTTAGCCGCACCCAAGATTTGTATGAAGACTTCTTGGGTTCATGTGATTCAGCTCAAAAAGTACGTTTATTACCCATTTATGCAGCCAGTGAAACACCCATTGAAGGGGTTGATTCAGCTTGGGTTGCAGAGGGAATGCGCAAACGCGGACATAAAGATGTGGACGTGATTGAAGCCATTCAAGCTGCGAAAGCTTGGGCAATGGATGAGTTAAGCCAAGGGCATGTGGTATTGATGATGGGCGCAGGTTCGATTGGCGCATTGGCGCGTGAATTACGCCAGCAGTTGACTGAGCAACAGGGGGGGAAATTATGATTGATTGCTCTATCCTTTCCGACTTTGGCAGCATCCAAGCCGATGTTTCGCTTGCATCACGCACAACATTGGGTGTGGGCGGTCATGCGGCGTGGTTATTCCGCCCATCCGATGAAATGGCATTGGTTCAAGCGATGAACAAAATTCCAGAAGATACTTATGTGTTCCCTATTGGGCGCGGCTCTAATTTATTGATTGCAGATGATGGTATTGATGCTTTGGTTTTGGACTTGGGCGCATTGAATGCGTTACAAACAGATGGTGTGCAAGTGATTGCGGGTGCTGGTGCGCGTATGAGCAAAATTGCCCAGCGGGCAGCCACGGCAGGTTTGAGTGGCTTGGAGTTTATGGCAACAGTGCCCGGTGATTTGGGTGGTGGTATTGCCATGAATGCAGGCGCATTTGGGCAACAGGTGTCGGATGTATTGGTGTCGATTGAAGTATTAAGCCGTGATGGGCAAGTACACAATATCAGCCGAGATAATTTGGCTATGCAATACCGTTATACGGCTTTACCACAAGGTAGTTTGGTATTGTCGGCAACCTTTAGTTTAGTAAAAAAAGACGCTGAAGAAGTGAAGCAAGCCATGCGGGATATGCGGCGTAAACGCAGTGCAACGCAGCCGCTCAATCTACCCAATTGTGGTTCAGTCTTTAAAAACCCTGAGGGTGATTTTGCAGCGCGATTGATTGAAAGCGTGGGCCTTAAAGGCAAACAAATGGGCAAGGCCAACATTTCGGATGTTCATGCCAACTTTATTGTTAATCAAGGTGGCGCAAGTTGCGCGGATGTACTTGGTTTGATTCGTTTGGCAAAAAATACGGTGAAACAAGAAACCAATATTGACCTTGAACCTGAAGTGAAACTTGTGGGGTGTGTTTTATGAGCATACTCAACAATAAAAGAATCGCCGTGTTGATGGGTGGCGCATCGGCAGAACGCGAGATTTCATTGCGTTCAGGTCAAGCTGTGTTTGAAGCATTATCCAGCCAAAGTTTGGATGTTGTGGCTGTGGATTTAAGCGAAGATAGCCAAACATGGGTCTCACAAATTGAGCAAGCCAAAGCGGATGTGGCATTTATTGCTCTGCATGGCACATATGGCGAAGATGGTTGTATTCAAGGGTTATTGGATATTATGCAGTTGCCATATACGGGTTCTGGGGTGGCATCATCATCGCTCTGCATGGATAAGAAGCTCACCAAATGTGTATTGGATGATGTGGGTATTCGCGTACCTGAAGATGTGGTGCTTAAAGGTGATAAACCTTTGACTTATCCTGTGTTTGTTAAACCTGTGTCTGAAGGCTCAAGTGTGGGCTTACATTATATTGAAGATGCAGCGGCTTGGGATGCACTTAAGCTCGAGAACTTAAATGGTTGGCTGATTGAGCAATGTGTGATGGGTGTGGAAGTGGCGGTATCCGTGGTGAATGGCAAAGCTTTGCCACCCGTGGAAGTTGCCCCCAAATCGGGCATGTATGATTTCGCCTCGAAATACACCACAGGTGCAACTGATTATTATTGCCCCGCTAGGCTTACTGCAAGCCAGATAGAACAATGCAAAGTTATTTCAGAAAAAGCAGTAGTGGTARCACAATGTTTGGGTGCGCCGCGTGTGGAYTTGATTGTACCTGATATTGGTGCGCCCGTTGTTTTGGAAATTAATACCATTCCAGGCATGACGGCGACAAGCTTATTGCCCAAAGCCGCAGCGGAAGCGGGCATCAGTTTCTCTACCTTGTGTGTGATGATTGTTGAAGCAGCACTAAGTGCGGAGCAGGAGGAAAAGGTATGATATTTTTCTCAAACAACAAGAAAACGAAGGGTAATGTTAGGCGCAATAAACCCGTGGTGAAATCTGTAAAACGCCCAAGGCAATGGTTGCAGCCGTTGCTTCGTGGTGTGGTGATATCTTTAGCACTGGTCTTGTGTGGTGTTGGGGTGTGGAAGTTGAACGACCAGTTATCCGTGTCGTATTGGGATATTGATGCAGCACCACATGTGCAAGCACAAATTGAAGCTTATTTAGAACAGCAGCCGAACAAAGATTATTGGCATACAAGGGCCGCAAAATTGCAGCAAACCTTGATAATTCAAGTGCCAGATATTGCCCAACTTCAAGTTAGCCGCATCTTGCCTGATGGTTTGCTTATCAWAGCCCAAGCTAGAATTCCTATGGCATTGTGGAAAGATGAACAAGCCCAGCAAGTGATGCTGATTGATGAAACAGGTATGGCTTATCGCGCTTTGAAGCGGGGTGAAAGCATTGATTTGCCCGTGTTGCGCGCTGAATCCGTGCAGCTTGAAGCAGCCACGCAAATGTTGCTCATCCTAAACAAGTATGACGTACGAAAGTTGTTAAATCTAAGCGAATTGATTGCAGCAGATAATGGCTGGCGATTAAACTTTGCCCAGGGTGAACAATGGTTTGTCGCGGCGGCAAGCATAGAGCATGATGTGACACAAATTCTTAATTTATTGAACAAGCCGCGTTGGGCGCAGGGCAACTGGCGCATTGATGCAAGAATTCCAGAGAGATGGTTTATTAGACCAGCAAGGCAGGAGATCATATAATGAGCAGAGAAAATAAAATCATTGTTGGCTTGGATATTGGGACAAGCAAAATTGCTTGTATTGTTGCAGAGGCAGCCGCTGATGGGCGTATAGATATTGTCGGCATTGGCACGCATCCATCCAAAGGTTTGCGCCGAGGTGTGGTGGTCAATATTGAGAGCACAGTCGAATCCATTCGTCTTGCTATTGAA
>NVSF01000092.1 GCA_002401135.1 Zetaproteobacteria bacterium | reverse complement strand
TATCGGGCAAGCATATCTGTTGGACGCTGTAAGCTGTGCTTCAAGGCTTGTGCAACTTCTTTGAGGCAATCATCACCTGCCAAATGTCCATAGAAATCGTTGTATTGCTTAAAGTGGTCAATATCGATAAAAATTAAGGATAAGGGTGATGTTTCACGCATGGCACGCTGCCACTCGACTTCAAAATACTGGTCAAATGAACGGCGATTAGGCACTTCAGTTAAGCTGTCTTCAAGGGATGAACGTTCTAATTTTTCAATTACTTCTTTTAATTTTTTTTTGTTTTCCAGCAGTGTTTGATGCATGGCTTCGCGCTCTAAATGGTCGATATATGAGCGTGTGTGGTAGCGCAAGCGTAGAATTAATTCCATTTTAGAGGGTGTTTTCATCAAATAATCATTGGCACCAAGTTCAAAAGCCTTTTTATGGGATTCGATGCCAGTATCCATGGTAAGAATAAGCACAGGAATATCTTGGGTGGCTTCATGCATCTGAAGCTGTTGAAGCACGGAAAAACCATCCATGATGGGCATGTGTAAATCCAAAAGAATAACGGTAGGGCCAATATTTAATATTTGTTCAATGGCGAGCTTAGGGTCGTTGCATTCATGAAAATGAACATGCGGCGTGTGTTTAAGCATTTTTTTGACAGATTTGGTTACACTTCGTTGGTCATCAAGGTGAAATACGCTCACAGGGTATTTGCTCCAGTCTTGTTTGCTGCTGACCATAGGTGCTCCTTATTGTTGTGTTGATACAATAGAATATGCTACGCAATGATGATGCCACAATGTTAGAATAACTTATAAATAGAAGCCGTACTTTATACTGCGTTATGATTGGTGATACCAAAAGGAATATGCACCATAGGAATGTTGCCAAGTTGTGATTCTAAGTGTGTTTTTTGGTCATCAAAGAACATGTGTGGTTTTAAGGTGTTGAGAATGTGTTCTTTTTTCATGCCGCCAAGAAAAAAGGTTTCGTTGGCACTCACGCCCCAGTTTTCTAAGGTGGTAATCACACGCTCGTGGGTAGGTGCGCTTCGGGCAGTGATAATGATGGTGCGAATCATGCGTTGATAGCTCTTATCCCTTGCTTCTTCTTGCTCTTCCAATGCTTGCAGGTATGAAAGTTTTTTGAATAAATCGGCAAGTGGACCAGGGTTGTGTGGTTTTTGGACATTGTTGACTTCATGCGCTACGAATTTATCTAACTCACCCCCTTGATACACAGCTTCTGACTCATCATCAGCAATCACACCGTCAAAATCAAAGGCAATGCGTAATTCATGGTCATCTGCATCATCGGTGACCTTTGAGGGCAAGACCATGCCCGCAGGATAACCTGCTGCGATGGCTTGCAACACATCATCTTCATGAGCAGAAAGGAATAGAGAGGCATTGAATGCAGGAATGTAGGGGTAGGGTGATTTGCCTTCCATAAATGCAGCTCTGGTGATGTTTAGATCATGGTGTTCAATCGAGCGGAACACACGTTTGCCTGTGACGGCTGAATTGCGTGATAACAATACAACTTCCACAGGTTGTTCATCAGGAAACTTTTGGTTGATGCTCAAAAATCGGCGTACGAATGGAAAGGCAACACCTTTGCCCAATATTTTATCCAAGTTTTGTTCTTGGTAAGTTTTGTATGCTTTTGCACCTTGTTCACGAAACACTTTGTCCGACTCGCTTAAATCAAACAAGGCACTGGATGACACCGCAATAACTAACTTCTTTTCGATGGGGAATGTCATGTTTTCTCCTGTGGTTTTAAGATGTTTTCAATATGTTTTACAATTTCTTTTTTGGTGGATGTTTTTCGGTAAACAATGGCAATGGTTCGGTAGGGTTCGGGTTTGCTAAAAGGGATATATTGAATGTCTGTTTCGTTATGATTCATCGCAATTTCTGGCATCATGGTGATGCCTGTGCCCGCTTTGACCATTTGCCTAAGTGTTTCAAGGCTTGTGGCACGGAAATCTTGCTCTTCACCAATATTATGCTGATGGCAAACCTCTAAAGCATGGTCGCGCAGGCAATGTCCTTCTTCGAGCAGGAGCAACCTATATGCAGCCAGTGTATCAACATCAATTTCGGCAGTGTTGGCTAAAGGGTGAGTGGGGGAAACAGCGAGGAAGAAGTTGTCATCAAATAATGCTTTTATTTCAAGCGATTCACCAAGCACGGGAAGAGCAAGTAGGGCAGCATCAATTTCACCTTTGTGCAAGCGTTCTAGTAGTTCAGCCGTTTTGTCTTCAATAAGAATAAGGTGAAGTTCGGGCATCAGCTCTTTGATTTTTGGAACCATGTCGGGAAAGATATAAGTGGCAAGGGTTGGGAATGCGCCAAGTCTAAATTTACCAGAGAATGGGTTGCGTGCATGTTCGGCAATTTCTTCGATTCGCGCTACTTCTTGGAGGATTTTTTCAGCCGATTGGATGATGTCTTTACCTTCTTCGGTAATCATCACGTGTTTGTTATCGCGCTCAAATATTTTCACATCCAATAAGGCTTCCATTTTTTTGATTTGTGCGCTTAATGTGGGTTGGCTAACATGACAGTGTTCAGCAGCTTTGGTGAAGTTGCGCAAATCCGCAACTGCAACCAGATAGGACATTTCCCGTAAGTTCATCACCGCTCCTTGTATGATACCATCATAGTTAAAAGCTATTGTTATCATACAAAACATCGCTTGTACATAGTTTCTAGCTATGGATACACTTTCAAATGTGGAAACAAAACTGTTTTCCRCAACAAGTTTGAATTTAAGGAGGGTAAAACCCATGAAAACACGAAATTTATTCATAGGTATGGTGGCAGCAAGTTTGTTAACCATGCCGCTATCAACAGCAGCTTTTGCAAGCCCCATGTTGAACAAAGGGGAAGCGAAAACCAATCAGTTTTGGTGGCCAGAGCAACTGAATCTTAGTCCGCTTCGCGCCCATGATGCTTCATCCAACCCTTTGGGTGAAAGTTTTGATTATGCCAAGGCRTTCTCAGCGTTAGACCTGMAAGCGGTGAAGAAGGAYATTGATGCCTTRTTAACCACATCGCAAGAYTGGTGGCCWGCYGATTATGGYAATTAYGGGCCATTCTTTATTCGTATGGCGTGGCACAGTGC
Organism: Zetaproteobacteria bacterium; assembly: GCA_002401135.1. Classification (GTDB taxonomy): domain Bacteria; phylum Pseudomonadota; class Zetaproteobacteria; order Mariprofundales; family Mariprofundaceae; genus Ghiorsea. The sequence continues at coordinate 1,886 of NVSF01000092.1, read as the reverse complement.
AGGCACATACCGTGTGCATGATGGTCGCGGYGGTGCAGCGGGTGGTCAACAACGCTTTGAACCCTTAAATAGCTGGCCTGATAATGGCAGCCTTGATAAAGCCAGACGTTTGTTGTGGCCAGTYAAACAGAARTATGGYGAACATATTTCTTGGGCTGACTTGATGATTYTKGCRGGTAATGTTGCTATGGAAAACATGGGTTTCAAAACCYTAGGTTTTGCWGGTGGTCGTGAAGACGATTGGGAACCTGATTTGATTTATTGGGGTTCKGAAACGAAATTCATGGATCATAAACGTCGCAATAAAGAYGGTGAATTGGAAAAACCACTTGCYGCWGTGCAAATGGGTTTGATTTATGTGAATCCAGAAGGYCCGAATGGTAACCCCGACCCGTTGGCTTCAGCACAAGCGATTCGTGAATCATTTGGTCGCATGGCGATGAATGATGAAGAAGTGGTGGCACTGATTGCAGGTGGTCACACCTTTGGTAAAGCGCATGGCGCACATAAACCAAGCCAATGTGTGGGTGTAGAGCCTGCTGCTGCTGGGATTGAAAAGCAGGGTTTTGGTTGGGAAAACAAATGCGGCAAAGGTCATTCTGAAGACACGGTCTCCAGTGGTTTAGAAGGTGCGTGGACATCATCACCAGCCGAGTGGACAACCATGTATTTGGATAACTTGTTTCACTTTGAGTGGAAAAAAAGCAGAAGCCCAGCAGGTGCATTGCAATGGATTCCAACAGATGAATCTGCAAAAATTGTGCCTGATGCCCATATTGGTGATAAGTATCATGTCCCAATTATGTTCACCACTGACCTTGCGTTGAAATTTGACCCCAGCTACAAAGTGATTGCCAAACGTTTTCAGGATAACCCTGAAGCATTTGAACATGCCTTTGCCAGTGCTTGGTTTAAACTTACGCACAGAGATATGGGGCCACGCGCACGTTATGTGGGTGCAGATGTGCCAAGTGAAACCTTGCTTTGGCAAGACCCTATCCCACAAATTGATTATAAGTTAATCAGCAGTGGTGGTATTGCTTCGCTTAAAGAAAAAATCCTTGATTCAGGCTTGAGTGTGTCTGACTTGGTGAAAACAGCGTGGGCATCGGCTGCAAGTTTCCGTGGTAGCGATATGCGTGGCGGTGCTAACGGCGCACGTTTACGTCTTGCACCACAGAAAGATTGGGCTGTAAACAATCCCAAAGCATTGGCAAAAGTGCTTGATGTGTTGGCAGATATTCAGCAAGACTTTAATGGTGCGATGTTTAGCCGCAGTAAAGTATCCATGGCAGACTTAATCGTGCTTGGTGGTGCAGCGGCGATTGAAAAAGCTGCCAAAGATGCAGGTTATGATGTGCAAGTGCCATTCACAGCAGGTCGGGCGGATGCAACACAAGCGCTAACGGATGTGAAATCATTTGCAGTGCTTGAGCCGACTGCTGATGGCTTCCGCAATTATTATGATGCGTCTAGTTATCGCGCACCTGTGGAAATGTTGGTCGATAAAGCAAGCTTGTTAAACTTAACCGTGCCTGAAATGACGGTGTTGGTCGGCGGGATGCGTGTGCTTAATACCAATGCGGATGGTTCAAAATACGGTGTATTTACGGATCAAGCAGCCACATTGAGCAATGACTTCTTCGTCAATTTGCTTGATATGGCAACAGCTTGGAAAAAATCGACCAATGTTGATGGTCTCTATGAAGGTCATGATAGAAAAACAGGTGATCTCAAGTGGACGGCAACATCTGTTGACTTAATCTTTGGTTCTAACTCTGAACTAAGAGCAGTGGCTGAGGTTTATGCCTTTGATGATTCCAAAGAAAAGTTTGTGCATGATTTTATCAAAGCATGGACAAAAGTGATGAATCTTGACCGCTTTT
>NVSF01000001.1 GCA_002401135.1 Zetaproteobacteria bacterium | reverse complement strand
CCAGTCTGATCCGTGTGCCGGTTTCTACACCGGCTGGGATGTTGACAGACAAGGAGCGCTCTTTTTCAGTGCGGCCAGCACCAGCGCAAGATTTGCATGGGTTGTTGATCATTTGGCCAGCGCCTTGACAGGTGGGGCAGGTGCGCTCAACGGTGAAGAAACCTTGTTGTGCGCGSACTTTACCCATGCCCGAACATGTTGGGCATGTTGAGGGTTCAGACCCGCCTTCGGCACCAGAACCAGAACAGCTTTTGCAATTAACAGAGCTGTTTACGTCGATGGTTTCTTGTTTACCTTTGAAGGCGTCTTCCAGGCTGACGGATAGATTATAACGTAAATCTGATCCACGTGTTGGACGCTGAGCGCCACCGCGCCCGCCGCCGCCACGGCCCATAAAGTCACCAAATAGGTCATCGAACACATCTGAAAATGCATTGCCAAAGTCACCGTTGTTGCCAAAGCCTGCGCCCATTCCRCCAGCGCCGCCCATACCCCCTTCRAATGCAGCATGACCATAACGATCATAWGCRGCMYKYTTTTSMKSGTCWKWYAAGGCATCGTAGGCTTCGTTGGCCTCTTTGAATTTGCCTTCAGCAGTGTCATCGCCTTTGTTGCGATCTGGATGCAGTTCCATCGCTTTTTTGCGGTAAGCTTTTTTAATTTCAGCGTCGGTTGCGCCTTTTGAAACACCTAAGGTTTCATAATAATCACGTTTTGACATTTATTCCTCCTATTCGAGATCAGGCGGCACAAGGCCGCCTGTCAAATACGAATGTTAGAAAAAGAGCGGTTTAACGATCTTCTTTGCCAAGATCTTCGAAGTCAGCATCAACGATATCTTCGTCAACACCACGTGGGCCGTCATCATTTTCACCGAAACCTTCTGGTGCTTCTGCAGGCGCTGCTTCGGCTGCAGCTTTATAGATAGCTTCGCCTAATTTCATCGCTGCTTCGGTTAGATCTTGCGTCCGTGCTTTGATCTTACCCGCATCGTCGGTTTCTAAAGCTTCTGTTAGAACTTTAATTGACAGCTCGATCACTTCCAATGTGGTTGGATCGACCTTGTCGCCGTGCTCTTCCATAGACTTTTCAGTGCTGTGGATCAGGCCTTCAGCGCTATTTTTCGCTTCAACCAATTCCTTGCGCTCTTTATCCGCTTTATTTAAGGCATCCAAAATGTAGGACATTATGGGTTTGCCGTGTTCAAACTTGGTGCATCAATATGATTGGATTGGTTCAAGTGTATCCAAGTGATAGGGCCTGCTACACCGTCAGGGTTGAGCCCTTGTTGGCGTTGAAATACCTTCACTTGTTCTTTGAGCGTGTTGTCATACTTGGTTCGCGGCGCACCAATCCAGCTTTGATTCAAAGCCTTGGTCACTTGTTCTGCCAAATGCGCCACCAATGCTCCCGAATGCCCTGGGCGCACGGGTGCTGTGTAACCTGTAGGTGTTTTCCATAACAATGTAAAATCATTAAAGCTTTGCAGGGCAAGTTGTTGTAAGGATATTTCAGTGGGCTCATCTTTGGTCGCCACTTGCGTGGTTGTACCACCAAGGATTAACAATGCTGTGTATGCGGTTTGACCATGTTCATCTGCAACCGTGAGTACGGCAGGGCGGTTTAAGCTGCGCATGGCTGCGATGCCATCTTTTTGGCGCAAACACAAAAGCCCGTTCGTTTGTGCAAAATCGCAAGCTTCACCATCTGTTTGGGGGTTGAAGTCAACGCCCCAAGCTTGAAATATGGGTACAAATGCCATGTTTTTATAGATTGTTGTGGGCAGCGTTGGTTGCTCCATGATTGCAGGTTCAGGTTTTGGTGCTAACACGGTTGGTTCAGGTGTAACGGCAAGGGTTTCGGGTTCATCTACTTCAAGTGTGGGTTTGGGTGTGATGTTTACAACTTTGGAAGGAGATGATTGCATGACCACAGCTTTTGTCGGCAGTGGCATTTGCCACAGCCCAATACCTATGCCAACAATCAATACCAACAACAATATGAGTTTGAGGGGTGAGCGATGTTCGGTTTGGATTTGGGTTGCACCCAACACCTCATCTCTGGCTTGGTGTAAGATGTGTTTATTGACCTTTGTTTGTTCTGAGGCATACGCACCCAACAATGCGCGGTCAGCAATCAAGTTAATCAAACGCGGCACACCACCTGTATATTGAAACAGTTGTTGCAACACCGAGGCTGGAAAGATGTTTTGGTTTTCGCAGCCTGCAATGCTTAAGCGGTGGTTCACATAGGCAGCGACTTCTTCTTTATCCAAAGGCATCAGGTGATAGCGGGCGGTGATGCGTTGAGCGAGCTGCCTCAAATCTTGGCGCTGCAACATTTCGGATAATTCAGGTTGCCCAAGCAACATGATTTGCAGCAGTTTTTTATCGTTGGTTTCCAAATTGGTGAGTAAGCGCAATTGTTCCAGCACGGATGTATCCAAGTTTTGTGCTTCATCAATGATTAAAATGGTGTGCCGACCTTGGGCATGATTATCCAAAAGAAACTGGTTGAGCGCATCGGTTAGGGCTTTGATGCTGGTGGTATTTTCGCATGTGATATGCAGCTCATCACATAAGCTTGCCAGCATTTCAGCCTCGGATTGTTTGGGGTTGATGATGTATGCAATATCGGTGTTTTCAGGCACTTGCGCCAACATCTGACGGCAAATGGTGGTCTTGCCCGTGCCGACTTCACCCGTCAACACCATCACCCCGCCTTCACCCTGCAAGCCATACAACATATGTGCCAAAGCTTCTTGATGCTGCTTGCTCATAAACAAGTATTGCGGGTTAGGCGCAATGGTAAAAGGCTTTTGCTTTAATCCGAAATAACTAGTGTACATAGAGGGAATATAAAAAGGTGGGGCAAATAGGCAATAGCAGGTACTCAAGACGCTGTTTTTTGAAAGTTGTATATGTTTTTGATACTTATGTACAATCAAGTTATTTTTGTTGTTATGCAAACATGGGATAGAGCCATACACTCAGTATATGCAAACCTTTTGGATGCGGTTAAAGGTGTTGTGGGCTTACCTGCTTCGGGCTCGATTGTGAAGTCACTCGCCAAAAAGAAAGACTACTTCCAACACCGTATTTCCTTTGCAGCCGCTTTCTCTGCCTGTTCGCCAAGAAAATGCACACACCAAAGGCTAGAAGCATCGTAGGCAAGTTGATCGCCACACTCATTGCCGCTGGTACGAATGTTCCCGATAGCCAAACTTCCAAGACATTCGAGCTTTTGGATGTCATCGGCTGCTTTGCTTATCAAAAATATATTTTGGTGGAGAACTTCACTCTGTCCCCTTTTTCAATTGATTTAAAAAAGGGGCGAGCCCACGTATTCTCAAATTACTTAGTATCTAACAGAAATTTTTCCGCAAGATGTAAGTTTGTAAAAACACCAGCCTTTGGGGATGACAGCCCTGAGAAGACAGCTTCCCAACAAGTAGCTAAGCCATTAGCCTCAGCACCCTCCACAAGAATCGCTATTGCACTTGGGGGCTGTTTAGCAAAGTACTTTGCTCCTAAAGCAGCTACTTGAGAAATATCCTTGAAAGTTAATCGGTTTGTAGAGGTCTTAGAATGATTCACAAGAATCTTACAGTCTTTCTTCCAGTGAGGATGTGATACTAATGCTGATAAGGCACTTTCATCTACCCGCGCATTGAATCGCCCTTTGGTTGTGTATTTAAAAGTAGATGTTTTCTCATCAAAGGAAATAGAATATTGCAAAAAATGAACCTCTTAATGGCAGCCCTTTGATTTACAACTTTATTAAAAACTGGAGGGTTGTTATGCAGCTAGTACTAATTACTGAAAATAATCTAACCACCATGGTAATGTTAGGTTAGTCACTACTGTATGTCCACAATCAAAATAAAAAAGGTCAGAACTCTCTCATGTTAACTCGCGCATTCAACTCGTAAGTGCAACTTTGAAAATCTGTTGAAGGAATCAGCTACGGCAGCAGTCTTGGTCTTTTCAAACACGACTTATCAAAGGACAAGATATGAACTACATGCAGCTAACCCAAGAGCAGCGCTATCAGATTACCGTGCTCAATAAAGTAGATCACCTTCAAATTGTCATATCCCGATTGGTTGGATAGGAAGTTTAATGTCAGTCAACCCAATCGTTGTTGGGTTTCCGACATTACATATATATGGTCGGCGGCGGGCTGGCTTTATCTGGTAACAATGATGGATTTGTACTCGCGTCGTATTGTACCCTAGGGCATTATCTCTGTCTTCAGCATTCACCTTATCGGTTGGAGTATGGATACATCCATGACTCGCAGGTTGGTTATGGATGCCTTACTTATGGCTGTTTGGCGTAGAAAACCTGACAAGGGACTTATCCATCATTCTGACCGTGGTAGCCAATATTGTAGTGAGGACCTCCAATCTTTGTTGAAACAATATGGCATGAGTTGCAAAGGTAATTGCTGGGATAATGTGGTGTYSGAAMGYTTYTWYSGWASWMTKAAAWMKGAKYWGRTYTWTYATGMRRWTTWYMAWACAMSMGMTGAMGCWAGNMAGRAMANTNYKTGAWTATATYGANWATGTTCAGCAAATGCTGCCACAGGCAGCATAACCCTTTTCGATGCCTATACTTTTATTAGACCGCTACACTTTACATAAGTTAATAGGCAAGAAAATCATAGCCTCGTCACTCTTATTTGCGCCATGAAGGGAACCCCTAGCCTCTTTCTAAAACAAGGTTAGACTCGCCCCATGTCACCCCAAATGATTCAACATGCCGTGATTGGTTTAGAAGGTTTAAGCTTAACCGACCAAGAAAAGACTTGGCTGCAAAAGCACACGCCCAAAGGTGTGATTTTATTTGCGCGTAATGTGGAAAGCCCTGAACAAACCAAGGCTTTGCTGACTGATGTGCGCCAATATGCAGGCAAAGACATTTGGGTTGCCATTGATGAAGAGGGTGGTCGTGTGCATCGTATGCCGTGGTCGCCGTTTCATGTGCGCACCCAAGCTGCTGATTTTGGTGCACTGTATAAAACTGACCCTGACGAAGCCATCAAACAAGTATTTAACGATAGTTATGCAGCAGGGCAAGAACTTAAAGCGCTTGGTTTTACGCATAATTGTGCGCCTGTGTTGGACATGTTTTACCCCCAAGGCAACCCCATCATTGGCAATCGTGCTTATGCTAAAGATRCAGATACCATCGCCACATTAGCCACGGCATGTATGTTTGGTTTGCATGACGCAGGCATTGAGGCCATTGGTAAACATTTTCCTGGTCATGGCAGAGCCAATGCGGATTCACATATCGCCATGCCTGAAGTGGATGCCGATTTGGATACGATTTTGCAAGAAGCTGATGCCTTCCCCCAATTATTCGCCAAAGGTTTAAAACATATCATGACGGCGCATGTAGCATACCCGAATATTGATAAGGAAGTGGCGACTTTTTCCAAGTTTTGGTTGCACGATATACTTCAAGCTAAGATGGGTTTTGAGTGTGATATTTGGAGTGATGATTTGTGTATGAAAGGTTGCGGTATGCCGATTCCTGAAGCAGCAAACAAAGCCATGGATGCGGGATGTACGGTGTTACTGGTGTGTGAACCTGAAGGTGTTATAGATTTTATGCAGGCATTCACCTAATGGCAAACAAAGCCAAGTCTTTATACATCTGTGGAGCCTGCGGCTCAGAGCAACGTAAATGGCAGGGGCAATGCCCAGATTGTCATGAATGGAATTGTATTTCCGAACAAGCCGTGGAAATCACAGGCTTTCGCAATCAAAAACAAGGCTCTATCGCCAACGCATTAAACCCTGAACCCATCACCGAAATCAACAGCAAAGATTCTCCGCGTCGCATGACCCATATTGAAGAATTGGATAGGGTGCTTGGTGGTGGTTTGGTGCGCGGTTCGGCAGTGTTGATTGGGGGCGACCCTGGCATTGGTAAGTCCACATTATTGCTTCAAGCCAGCGCAAAACTGGCAGAACATCATGGCATAGTATTGTATATCACAGGCGAAGAATCAGCGCGCCAAGTCCACCTTAGAGGCGAGCGCATTGATGCCTTACATGAAGATTTGCAGCTCACCACATCATGTGAACTCGAAGCCATACTTTCCACCATTGCCAAATATAAACCGCACACAGTTATCATTGATTCCATTCAAACCACGGTGACCAGCCAACTCTCTTCTGCACCCGGCACAGTCTCCCAGGTGCGCGATTGTGCGGCAGCTTTGATTGCCAGCGCCAAACAGCTTGGACACGCTTTAATTTTAGTCGGTCATGTGACCAAAGATGGTAGTATTGCTGGCCCGCGTGTGCTTGAACATATGGTGGATGCCGTGTTGTATTTTGAAGGCGATAGGGGACACAATCATAGAGTGATTCGCGCTGTGAAAAATCGTTTTGGCCCTGCGGGTGAGATTGGCGTGTTTGAAATGAGCGATAAAGGTTTGACGGGCATTCGTGATGCGTCGCGTTTATTCTTAGCCGAGCGCGCTGTRGATGTKCCWGGYTCRGTKGTGGTCGCATGTATGGAAGGAACGCGCCCKATTTTGGTRGAAATWCAAGCYTTGGTYGCRCCAACTGTKTATGCCACRCCCAAACGCTCAACGGTGGGTGTGGATGCCAATCGTGTGGCGATGTTAACCGCCGTATTGGAGCGAAGAGTTGGTATTCCATTGGGCACACAAGACATTTATGTGAATGTAGTGGGGGGSGTRAARYTWTCCGAGCCYGCATCRGATTTGGGTGTAGTGCTTGCTATCCTTTCTGCTTTCCAAGAAAAAGCCTTACCTTCAGATTTGGTGGTGTTTGGTGAGATTGGTTTAACAGGGGAAATTCGTGCWGTAGGTGCRCCYGAAGCMAGRGCYAAAGAAGCTGCCAACTTAGGCTTTTCACGCCTACTTTTACCCCATGGTAATCATACAAGGGTGCAGGAAAGTAATATCGCTGCTATCCTGCGCACATCACATCAAGAAAACGGATGGCAAGCCATGCCTGCAAAACATTTAAGCAATGCTGTGCAGCTTGCATTTTAACGGAATAAATGAATTTTTTTGACTATACACTCATCACGATTGTAGGGCWCTCCATGGTGCTATCCCTTTGGCGCGGATYTGTGCGCGAAATTATCTCGCTTGTTGGGCTTGTGCTTGCCTTCTTTTTAGCCAGCCGATTTGCAGGTGATGCCAGCGGTTTACTCGACCAATGGATTACCCAAAACAACCTCGCCAATATCGCAGCCTTTATCCTTATTTTTGTCTTGGTCATGTTTATTGTTGGCGCAGTAGGGTTTATCGTGCGCAAACTTGTGGATTTAGCAGCTTTAACAGCAACCGACCGCACACTGGGCATGTTCTTTGGTGCAGCACGTGGCTTTCTTTTGATTGGCACAGCCTTTTTAATGTACACCGCCTATGCCAAACCCGACCAGCCTTGGATGCAAAAAAGTGTGCTCACCCCGTATGCTGTGCAATTGAGTGAATTTATTGGTCAAACTATCCCTGCGGATTACCCATTTTCAACGCAAGAGGGTGGTTCTGCCCCTGAAATACCATCGGCGGGTGATATGATGAAAACCGCCGTCGATAAAGCCAAAGATAGCATCACCGAACAAGACCAAAAAGCTATGAAAGACCTACTGCTAAACACCCTCAAGGAAAACAAACCATGACCTGCCACGAAAGTAACGCCTCGCTCGTTGAAACACATTATGATGATGACCACTTTCGTGATGAATGTGGTGTTTTCGGTGTWCTAAACCACCCCGAAGCCGCCAACTTAACCTACCTTGGTTTGTATGCCCTACAACATCGCGGACAAGAATCTACGGGCATTGTGTCCACCGATGGCACCAACTTTAACAACCATAGAGGCATGGGTTTGGTCTCTGATGTGTATCAAAAAGAAGACATTGCCAAGCTCGAAGGAAACAATGCCATTGGGCATGTTCGTTATTCCACAGCAGGTGATTTGGGCTTGCGCAACTGCCAGCCTTTTATGTATCAATATGCGCATGGTGGCATTGCCATGTGTCACAACGGCAACATCATTAATGCTGAGGTTTTACGGACAGAGCTTGAAAAAGCTGGSTCTATTTTTCAATCCACATCGGATACGGAAGTGATTATTCATTTGCTCGCTAAAAGTAGTGGTAGCAGCACTCGGGAACGCTTAACTGAAGCTGTCCAACGCCTAGAAGGTGGCTTTTCCGTATTATTAATGACCGAAGCCCGCATGTTTGGTGTGCGCGACCCTAATGGCATTCGCCCATTGGTGCTGGGTAAACTTGATGATGCATGGGTGATGGCGAGTGAAACATGTGCCTTTGACTTGGTGGGTGCTGAGTTTGTGCGTGATGTAGAAGCAGGTGAGCTGGTCGTCATTGATGATGACGGTTCACTGCGTTCGTTCTTTCCATTYCCAAAAGTTGARCCWCGTTTTTGTGTGTTTGAGTATGTTTATTTTGCCCGCCCAGACTCCAATCTCGAAGGCGTAAATGTTTATAATGCACGCTATAATATTGGTGTTGARCTCGCCAAAGAGTCGCCTRTTGAAGCAGACTTGGTCATTCCCGTTCCCGATTCAGGYGTGCCGCCAGCRATGGGSTTYGCSYTAGARACWGGCATYCCYTTYCAAATGGGTYTGATYCGCAATCATTATGTKGGGCGSACATTTATTGAGCCYAAACAAAGCATTCGCAACTTTGGYGTRAAACTYAAGYTKAATCCCAAYCGMAAAATGATTGAAGGYAAACGTGTTATCTTGGTGGATGATTCYATYGTKCGTGGYACAACMAGYCGYAAAATTGTTGAAATGGTWCGYGCRGCAGGTGCWGCCGARATTCACATGCGYATTTCTAGCCCRCCCACCAAAAACTCATGTTTTTATGGTATCAACACACCCGATTCAGAAGAACTCATGGCAAACCGCATGGATTTGGATGAAATGTGTAAAGCCATTGGAGCAGATTCGTTGGCATTTGTATCCAATGAAGGTTTGTTTAAAGCTGTCGGTAAACCTCGTGAGCTGCATTGTGATGCATGCTTTTCTGGTGATTATCCTGTCTCCATTGATGAAAAACGCTCGCCACAATTATCCTTGCTGCGCTACTACGACAAACGACCAAAATGAAACCCAAACATCACCCGCTTGAACATCTTTTCCATGCCACCAAATGGTCGTGGCAAGGCTTCAAGGCGGCGTGGCAACATGAGCAAGCTTTTCGCATTGAAATCTTTGCATCATTATTCATTATTCCTTTAGCATTTTATTTGGGTGAAACATCCATCGAGCGTGTGTTATTGCTTGGTGCATGGATGTTGGTCTTGATTGTGGAGCTCCTAAACTCTGCCATTGAAGCAACCGTTGACCGCATAAGCACAGAACATCACGAACTCTCAGGGCGCGCCAAAGACTTGGGCTCGGCGGCTGTCTTTTTATGCAATATCACTTTTGTTGGYACTTGGGCAGTGATTCTTCTTGGRTAATCATTCACCAAACACTATGTACACARCCAATAGTTTAATCACCTCAAATAAACAACAAGCAACGCTGAGTAGCAAGRCTTAAACCGATGAAAAACTGGAAGAAAAATCCATACATTCGCCTGATGCGATTCGATAAACCCATTGGCTCATTTTTATTGCTTTGGCCAACCTTATGGGCRCTTTGGTTTGCCACNSRRGGGAAANCCTGACCTTTTTATTCTAGCTGTATTTGTTGCTGGYGTGTTCCTYATGCGYGCAGCAGGTTGTGTGATTAACGATTTCGCTGACCGCAARGTGGATGGCAAGGTCAARCGCACYSARRACAGACCACTGGTCACAGGTGAAATCTCATCCAAACAAGCCTTGTCCCTCTTTATTGTGCTGGTRTTGGCAGCCTTTGCCTTGGTTCTCACATTGGATTGGAACACCATTGCTTTATCCGTTGTTGCACTCTTCTTRGCTGCGATTTACCCCTTCATGAAGCGCTACACTCACTTGCCCCAGGTGTTTCTTGGCATGGCATTTGGCTGGGCGATTCCTATGGCGTACATGGCAAGCACAGGTGCTATTCCCATAGAAGCTTGGCTTCTTTTTGTTGCCAATATTTTATGGGTGCTCTCTTATGACACCATGTATGCCATGGTGGATTATGAGGATGACATCAAAATTGGCATCAAATCAACAGCCGTCTTGTTTGGTAAATATTGCCCCTTTTGGACATCATTATTTCAAGTTTTATTTATCGTGCTGATGTTCCAAATTGGGCTGATGACCTTTCAAGGCATGTATTATTATATTGCAATTCTTATCGCCCTTATACTCAGTGCATACCAGCAAAAGCTCATTCAACTCGGACAGCGCGAGTTTTATTTCAAAGCATTTTTAAACAACAATACCCTAGGCGCTGTTATTTTTCTCGGATTATTCCTAGATTACGCCTTACATTGATTAGTCAACCTTATTTCGGAGATATCAGATGACCCATATTCGTATCGCAACACGCAAATCACCCCTTGCTTTATGGCAAGCAGAATGGGTTTCTGCTGAACTCGAACGCTTATTTCCCGGCACAACCACGGAACTGGTCAAAATCGTGACCAAGGGTGATAAAATTTTAGATGTACCGCTGGCAAAAGTGGGCGGTAAAGGTTTATTTACCAAAGAAATTGATGAGGCATTGTTGGATGGTCGGGCAGACATTGCCGTTCACTCCATGAAAGATGTACCCACCGAACTTCCCGCAGGCACTTCCATTCGCGCACATCCCAAACGCGAAGACCCGCGCGACATTTATGCCACAGTCACAGGCGGTGATTTGGATTCACTACCTGAAGATGCCACGATTGGCACATCAAGCTTGCGCCGAATTGCTCAAATCAATGCAAAATATCCCAAATTTAAGTGTGTTTCCATCCGTGGCAATATTCAAACCCGCCGCAACAAGTTAGGCACCGAAGTGGATGCCGTCATTCTTGCCGCAGCGGGTATTAAACGCATGGGCATGGATGACCAAATGCATGGCTATTTGGAAGTTGCTGATGTGCTTCCTGCTGTTGCCCAAGGCACATTAGGCATTCAAACCAAAGATGATAATGATGAAGCCAATCGCATGGTGGATGCGCTCAATCATGCAGAAACTGTAGTRCGCACCCAAGCCGAACGCGCCTTTTTAGCTCGCCTTGAAGGTGGCTGCCAAGTACCGATTGGTGCGTATGCCACTTTGGATGGCGACACTTTGCATTTGGATGGTTTGGTGGGTTCTGTGGATGGTCAAACATTGATTCGTCGTCAAGTCTCTGGTGCTAAGGCTGATGCTGAAAGCTTAGGTATTCAGCTTGCCGATACGATTTTAGACCTTGGGGCGCGTGAAATTCTTGCTGCTTTGTATGAAAGCCAAGGTCATGGCTAACATTCAACTCGATAAACTYGTTATCGCCAGCAATAATAAGAAAAAACGGGCTGAAATTGAAGCTATTCTTTCAAACTTAGGCATTGAAGTTGTGCCTGCTGAACAAACTATATTTGTSGATGTGGTTGAAGATGCGGGTTCGTTTGCGGGTAATGCCAAGAAAAAAGCCGATGCGTTCAAAGCTGCCAATGGTTGTGCGGCTTTAGCTGATGATTCGGGTTTGTGTGTGACCGCATTAAATAATGCACCTGGCGTTTATTCTGCGCGTTTTGCAGGTGAACATGCTTCTGATAGCGATAACAACAGCAAACTATTGCACGATTTACAAGGTCTCAAAGACCGCACTGCATATTTTATCTGTGCCTTGCACTTATCCCTGCCCGATGGCTCTAAAATCACCGCAGAGGGTAGGGTAGAAGGCTTGATTCTTGAAGCGCAAACAGGGGATACAGGCTTTGGCTATGACCCATTGTTTTTCTGCCCCGAGCTGGACAAAACCTTTGCCCAATCAAGCCCCCAAGAAAAAGCAGCCATATCCCATCGCGGTAGAGCATTGCGCGCGTTACACAACCAACTTCTAGATTAAACTTTTGACATCTTTAAGCACAACACCCACGATACCCTTACTTTTACAATAAAAAAGCAACATTGTTTCATTCTTTTATAAGTTGGGGAGCTATAAATGATTAAGAAAATTGACTGTGGTAAGACAAACCTAAGTGACCTTTACCAAATATTTAAGCTAARAAACAATGCTTGCTTGGAAGCAAAAAAAGCCCGCCTGTTTCCTGCTGGAAACACAAATAACGAAGTGGAAACAACATCCATTTTTCTTGCATCACTTAGCGCAATTAAAGAATACAGGGAAGAGTTGTTTACAAGAATTGGCATAACAAGACTCAATGCGAGAAACGCCGTTTTGCACGCATATACTGAGTTATCTGACAGCAAAACAGGCGACCGACCCGATGGTCTTTTGGTTATAACAAGTGGTAAACATAATCCAATTATTGAATGGGCGGGATTTATTGAAGCCAAAGTAAACAATCAAGTTATTGAGAGTCCTCAAATTGAGAAATATGTGGACTTTGCAAGGTCGATTGGCATTAATGATATTATTACAATTTCAGACTATTTGGTTACAAACCCAACCAACAGCCCAATAAAATTAAGTAAACGCAGCTTTAAGTTGTACCACTGGTCATGGACATACTTAAAAGTAACAGCTTCAAGACTTGTCCGTACAAATAGTGTTGCCGATGAAGACCATGTTTACATTTTACAAGAATTAAGACGTTACTTTGATGCTCATAGAAACCTTAAAAACTATGAACACATGGGTTCTAACTGGAAAAATGCTGTTTCTGAAATTCACGCAGACTCACCCGAACAAAAAATACCCAAAGAGCTTTTACAGCATATTGTTTCCGCATACATGCAAGAAGAAAAAGACATCAGTTTACAGCTTACAGATAAATCTGACTCCCATGTTGAACTTATTGCCAAAGACAATCACGAAGAAGAAATTGGTAATATGTTAAATTCATCGAAAACCATCACTTCAACATTTATGGTGGATAGAAATAGGAAAAATACCTTTTCTATTCAAATCGACTTTATTAGGCAAAAAGTTACATGTTACACATCTATGGTCATTGATAAGGGCAAGGCACAAGCACAAACAACCGCACTCATTAAAATGTTTGAAGACGTTGCCGCCACGAGTCATATTTTAGTTAATGCCTATTACATTAGGAAAAAAAGCACGAACAACAATGTTACTCTCGCCACATTAATTGAAGAGCGCTCTCAGCGCTGAGTTTTATTCTATCTTAAACAAGCAGTTTGGTGATGAAGTAAAGTCCTTCGAAATCAAGACCGAAGACCTATTAAGAAAAGACTTTGCAAGCGTGAAAAATTTTATTGTTAAGTTAGAAAATACCGCATACCGCTTTCTGACACAAGTGATGGCAAACAAGAAACATAAGTAAACTCTTCGCTACCTTATTAAGGCAATGAAGCCTAATAGTACAAAAAAAGGGGAGCTCATGAGCATAAAGCAAATGATAAAAGTAAAAACTGCCGCGAACACCATATTAGTCATTCTTTTTTGTGTACTTGTTTTTCACCTGCTGGTTTTGGTTGGCTTCATTCCTTTTGATACTGTGTGGGGTGGTCGCTTAGAAACCCAGTCACAAATGTACGTTTTTGAAACGGTTTCCATCATTATCAATACCATCATCATGTTGGTGGTTAGCATGAAGGCGGGTTACATCAAAGCCTATTTACACATGAAAATCATCAATACGATACTATGGTTTTTGGTTGTTCTTTTTACACTCAACACTGCAGGCAATATCCTCGCCATGAGTTGGCTAGAAACACTTATTTTTACACCCCTTACACTCATATCAGCATTCCTTTTTTATCGTATGGCAATCGAAAAGTGATTGTAAAACAGTGTGCGCATCAAAAAATGTCTGAATAACCGCTTTTTCCATATTTTGACCCCGTCCAACCAACTTGTTACGCTATTTACGATATAAACAAGGAGGTTAGCTATGTTTATCAGCGCACTTGAGCTTTTTAAAGTCGGTATTGGKCCTTCMAGCTCACATACCATGGGGCCAATGGTGGCAGCCAATGCATTTTTAAAGCTCGCAAAAGAACACCTTGAAAACCACCCAACATCACAACCCATTCAATTACAATGCACCCTCAAAGGCTCTTTATCTGCAACAGGAAGAGGTCATGCCACCGACCAAGCTATCGCTTTGGGGCTGCATGGCTATGCACCTCAAGATGTTGCCAAACATGATTTAGGTTCATTGGTTCAAACGGTCTGGGAACAAAAAAGCATATCCATTTCTAACAAATACACGGCTTCATTTTGTGCAACTGATGATATTATATTTGACCAAGGTAAACCGCTCCCAGAACACCCGAATGGGTTAATCTTTGCGTTGCTGGACGAACAAAACAGTGTGCTTGTATCCGAAACATATTTCTCCATCGGTGGTGGTTTTATCAACACCATAGGCGACATCAACACCTTGGTCGCGCCACTCCAAATGCACGAAGATKAAGGTGTGCCTTATGCCTTTGACTCTGCTCAAACCATGATGGACATGGCAGATGATTGCGGTCTATCCATTGCCCAGATGAAGTTTGCCAATGAAGTGACTTCAACCGATGAAGCTACGCTTTTCCAAGGACTTGATGATATTTGGAATGCCATGAAAAAGTGTATTGAACTTGGTTTACAGGCTGAGGGTATATTACCTGGTGGGCTTAACGTGCAGAGGCGCGCGCAGAAGCTACATCAACAACTAAAAAGTGAGCCTAAAAACGCAGATACCAACGATTGGTTGTGTGCTTATGCCATGGCGGTCAACGAAGAGAATGCAGCAGGGCATATGGTGGTCACAGCGCCCACCAACGGTGCGGCAGGTGTGATTCCTGCGGTGTTATATTACTTTATCACCCATGAAAATGGCAGCATTGAACAAGTTAGGAATTTTTTACTCACAGCAAGTGCAGTGGGTGGCATCATCAAACACAACAGCTCGATTTCAGGTGCAGAAGTGGGTTGTCAGGGTGAAGTTGGCTCTGCGGCAGCGATGGCGGCGGCTGGTTTATGTGCTGTGCGCGGCGGTACACCGCAACAGGTGGAACATGCCGCAGAAATGGCACTGGAACATCATTTGGGTATGACTTGCGACCCTGTGGGTGGCTTGGTACAAGTACCATGCATTGAACGCAATGGTTTTGGCGCAATCAAAGCTTACACGGCAACATCACTCGCCATGCGCGATGATGGTCAACATTTTATGTCTTTGGATAATTGTATTGCCGCCATGAAACAAACAGGCGAAGAAATGTCGGTTAAATTTAAAGAAACATCTTTGGGTGGGTTGGCAGTTACCATCACAGAGTGCTAACCTTGGTCAAACAAAGGTGTTATTTGCCGTAAACAGCTTCTAAACCTTCCAAAAGCAAACCTTCACGGGTACGCCCCTTAGACACAAAAGCATCAGGATTTTCACCCACATCTTCCAACGATTTACGGGCATAAGTTCGTTTTTCAACATCCGTCATATCACGCCAAATACCACGGTTCATACTTGCTTCTTTATGCTGCTCCATCATCGACGTTTGGCGTTGCTCCACCTTTGTGGCACAACCAAAAAGTGGYAGTGTTATACACACTGCCACCCCTAGAATAAATGCCTTATTCAAGCGATTGACCCCTTAATAACGATAGTGGTCAACTTTATATGGTCCTTCAAYAGGCACACTGATGTAGTCCGCTTGCTCTTGGCTTAATTCAGTCAAGTTCACACCAATTTTTTCAAGATGTAAACGTGCTACTTTTTCATCCAAACGCTTCGGCAACACATACACTTCATTACCATAATTAGCATGGTTTTCCCAAAGCTCAATTTGCGCCATCACTTGGTTGGTGAATGATGCAGACATCACAAAACTTGGATGACCAGTAGCGCAACCAAGGTTCACCAAGCGACCTTCAGCAAGCAACGTAATACGCGAACCATCTGGGAAGATAATTTGATCGACTTGTGGTTTCACATTTTCCCACTCGTATTGTTTCAAAGAAGCCACATCGATTTCATTATCAAAATGACCAATATTACACACAATAGACTGGTCTTTCATGTTCAACATATGGTCATGCTGAATCACATGATAATTGCCTGTCGTCGTTACAAAAATATTACCTTCTTTACAGGCATCATTCATATCTACAACACGATAACCTTCCATCGCCGCTTGAAGCGCACAAATCGGATCAATTTCTGTCACCCAAACCGTTGCGCCCATACCTTTAAATGCTTGCGCACAACCTTTGCCCACATCTCCGTAACCCAAAACAACTGCAATTTTCCCCGCAATCATCACATCTGTAGCGCGTTTAATACCGTCCAATAAAGACTCACGGCAACCGTATAGATTATCAAATTTCGATTTGGTCACAGAATCATTCACGTTAATCGCAGGCACTTTAAGCTTGCCTTCTTTCGCCATTTCATAAAGGCGGTGAACACCCGTGGTGGTTTCTTCAGATAAACCTTTGATATCTTTCAGTAGTTCAGGGTATTTATCATGAATCAGTTGGGTAACATCGCCACCATCATCAAGAATCAAGTTGGGTGTCCAACCATCAGGACCATGAACAGTTTGTTCGATACACCACCAAAACTCTTCATCTGTCTCGCCTTTCCAAGCGAATGTTGGAATGCCAGCTTGCACCATGGCTGCTGCGGCTTGGTCTTGTGTTGAAAATATATTGCATGATGACCAACGTACTTCTGCACCCAAATCAACCAATGTTTCCATCAACACCGCTGTTTGGATGGTCATGTGTAAACAACCGACGATACGCGCACCAGCCAAAGGTTTCTTGCCTGCATATTCTTCGCGCAATGCCATCAAACCTGGCATTTCTGTTTCCGCAATTTTAACTTCTTTGCGACCCCATKCTGCCAATGACATATCGGCAACTTTATAATCTGTAAATTCAGACATTCTCATACTCCTATATTCACCACGATTAACATGGTATAAAAAATATGAGCACCGTTGTTTTTATTCAAACGACTGAGCCTAACGATGTAGTTTTTATCATAAAAAAACATCGGCGCAGTGCTCCTCAGTCTAAACTTCTGTTTATTTCACAGCAGCTTTCAATGCATCCACTTTATCCGTTTTTTCCCAAGTGAACTCAGGAAGTTCACGCCCAAAGTGACCATAAGCCGCCGTTTTTGCATAAATCGGGCGCAATAAATCAAGCGTTTGCACAATACCTTTAGGGCGCAAATCAAACACTTCACGCACAGCTTCAGCAAGCTTTTCTTCATCCACTTTGCCCGTRCCAAAKGTGTTYACCATRACAGACAAYGGGTGCGCCACACCAATGGCATACGCGACCTGCACTTCGCAGCGGTCTGCAAGTTCTGCTGCGACAATRTTTTTCGCCACATAACGCATCATATAACATGCRGARCGRTCMACTTTTGTTGGGTCTTTACCTGAAAATGCACCACCACCGTGATGACCAAAACCACCATACGTATCCACGATAATCTTACGACCTGTCACACCACAATCACCCACTGGGCCGCCAATCACAAAACGCCCCGTTGGATTAATATGATAGTCTGTTTTATCATGCAAAAGACCTGTTTTATCCAACACAGGGTGAATAATTTCTTTCATCACACCTGCAATCAAGTCTTCATGGCTAATATCGGCTGAATGTTGGGTCGATAAGACCACTGCATCAATGGCAACAGGTTTAAAGTTTTCATAACGCACCGTCACTTGTGACTTGGCATCAGGGCGCAAATATTTTAACACGCCCGCTTTGCGCACTTCAGCTTGTTTGGCAACCAACTGGTGTGATAAATGCAAAGGCATTGGCATCAACACATCGGTTTCATTGGTAGCATAACCAAACATCAAACCTTGGTCGCCAGCACCTTGATCCAAATCAATGCCTTCGCCTTCATTGACACCCGCTGCAATATCCACAGATTGTTTATCCATGGTCACCAACACCGCACATGATGCATAATCAAAACCCATCTCTGATGAGTTATAACCAATTTCTTTGATGGCATTTCGCGCTATTTCTTGATAATCAATAATGGCTGACGTGGTGATTTCACCTGATAAAATGACCATGCCCGTATTCACCATGGTTTCGCACGCCACACGTGCATATTTATCCTGCTTTAAAATCGCATCCAACACGCTGTCTGAAATTTGGTCTGCCATTTTATCGGGATGTCCTTCGGATACCGATTCTGATGTAAATACAAAGTCTTTACTCATWWWWWCTTTCCTTTTTAACNYMAAATTNAMGCAAAYTCWGGYARTRTMTYWGCATCAAACACWGGKCCATCCACACACACACGTTTGTATTTTTCTTGYCCATCTTCAACCGTTTTCACCACACAACCMGCACARCCRCCAATGCCACATGCCATATATTCTTCCAAACTTAACTGCGTTGGMATATTSWARTCACGCCCAAGYTTKGCMACAGCATGAAGCATAGGATGAGGMCCACAKGATAACAAKACACATCGCGCTTTTTCTTCATCACTTAATGCCATCAAATAATCACGCGCCAAGTCAGGCACATGCCCCTCATAACAACCATACAAACCCGCATTGGATGCTAAACGGCAAGCAATACCACGCTCTTCAAGTGAAGATATGGTTAAAGTAGTATTCCCCACAATGCCTGGCAACATAAATGTAGACGGTTTTAAGGCAAAGGGAAAAGGGACTTCAGAACCAGCAAATAAAACCAAGTCCGCTGTATTAACCAGTTGATCCGCTACGAAAATCATCGGCGGTACACCCACACCGCCACCAATCAACACATAACGCTTGCTTGTATCTGACAAATCAAAAGGCACGCCAATAGGCCCTAACATGGGCAAGGTTTCACCTTTTTTTCGTTCTGCCAATTGACGCGTGCCTTCACCGATTTGTTTATACAACAAATCAATCGTTCCTTTTTCAGGGTTGGTCAACATAATCGAAATAGGGCGGCGCAAAGGCAAGGTCTCAGACACGCGGATATGCACAAACTGCCCAGGTTTCGCTGCTTTCGCTGTTTTCGGCGCTTGAAGGCGCATGATACATTGTTCACCATCATGGCTCACATTTGCCAAAACTTCAGCTTGTTCTTCAAAAATGATGTTGTCGTGCTTGCTCATATCGTTCGGCATACTGAATATGAAGAGCCGTTTCGTCCATGAATAGTTCACCAATCAAATATGCTTAATGAATTATCAAGGAATCAAGGTTATGCTTCTGCCATGGATCATCAAAAAATATGGGAACTGATTAAACTTCAACTTGCGACTGAACTGCCTCCTGCAAAAATGGGCGCTTGGATTGAACCTGTATCCACAAGTTTAGATGACAATACCTTAAGGCTTGCTGTGCCCGGTCAGTTTTTTATTGATGGTTTAAAAACAGACTGTGAAGAAAAAATTGTACAAATTCTTATCTCTATGGGTTTAAAACACATCAAACTCGATTATCACATTGATAACACTATTACCCTGTTTCCCACCACACCAGCGAATAAACCACCCAAAAAACATAACATTGATGGCTTTATTGATGAGCGTTTCACCTTTGACAACTTCGTTGTTGGTCCTAGCAATGAGTTTTGCCACGCTGCAAGTATGGCAGTTGCCGAACAACCTGGCGCACAATACAACCCTTTATACATTCATGGTGGTGTTGGYCTTGGTAAAACCCATCTTATTAATGCCATCGCTAATCAATTGGCTAACACTGGRAATTATAAAATAGCTTACCGAACAGGTGAACATTTCACCAATGAATTGATTGATTCTATTCGCACCCAAAAAACATCTGCTTTCCGCGACAAATATCGAAAGGTTGATGTTTTAATCATTGATGACATTCAGTTTATTGAAGGTAAACAAAGTACTCAAGAAGAGTTTTTTCACACTTTTGATGCTCTGCATAAAGCAAAAAAACAAATCATTCTTACCTCAGACCGTGATCCATCTGCTATCAAACACTTGGCAGAACGCTTGCGCTCAAGATTTAATTGGGGTTTGGTCGCCGACATTCAGCCCCCTAATTTTGAAACACGCATGGCTATTTTAAAGAGTAAAATCGCCTTGGCAGGTATTGAAATTGATGAAGATATTTGTTTTTTGCTGGCATCCAAAATCACCAGCAATGTGCGTGAGTTAGAAGGCGCTTTAACAAGATTAACCGCATACTCAAAACTATCTCGCAAGCCTATCACCATGGAACTTGCGCAAGACAAGCTTCGTGACCAGCTTCAGCTTCAAGCCAAGGTTATTAGTGTTGAAAACATTCAAAAACACGTGGCTAATTATTATAACATTCGCAGCAAAGATATGCGTTCCAAAGTGAGAAAGCGAAACATTGCTTACCCGCGTCAAATTGCTATGTATCTGAGTAAAGAGCTAACAAAAATGTCTATGCCAGAAATTGCCGATAAATTTGAGAAAAAAGATCACACCACTATTCTTTATGCATATCGAAAAATCCAAAAAGAATGCTTGGAAAACCCCGACCTTAAACAAGAAATTCAGCGGCTAACCAAACTGCTTAAACAGGGATGATAAAAGCTAAGTTGTTACTTTAACATACTTATTTCTTTAAACGGTAACCTGTTTTAAACATCCACCACACAACCGTTATACAGACARTGAGAAAACTGACAACCATAGCTAAACTCAGCCAAACATTAACATCTGCAACTTCAAAAAAGCTCCAGCGAAAGCCACTTACCAAATAAAGTACGGGATTAAACAAAGTAATTGTTTGCCAAATGGGCGGTAGCATACTTACCGAATAAAACGTGCCTCCGAGAAAAACCAAGGGTGTAATAATTAAAAGTGGTACAATTTGAAGTTGTTCAAAGTTTTTTGCCCATAAACCAAGGATAAAACCTAATAAACTAAATGAAACACATGTCAAAATCAGGAAAGTAAGCATCCAGATGGGGTGAGCAACTTGAATATCTACAAATAAATTTGCCGTGATTAATATAATGAACCCGATAATCAATGATTTGCTAGCGGCTGCACCCACATAACCCAACACAATTTCAAAAAATGAAATCGGGGCAGACATCACCTCATAAATTGCGCCTGTAAACTTAGGAAAAAAGATGCCAAAAGATGCGTTCGCGATGCTTTGGGTAAGAATCGCCAACATTATCAAACCAGGTACGATAAAMAGTCCATACGACACACCTTCAATCGCTTGAATACGCGAACCAATAGCAGTGCCAAACACCACAAAATATAACGATGTGGACAGCACTGGCGACGCAATGCTTTGAAACAATGTACGCCATGTACGCAACATTTCATACTTATAAATAGTAGAAACAGCTCGCATATTCATATTTCATCCTCCAAAAGACCGACRAATATATCTTCCAGTGAACTTTGTTGGGTTTGCATATCTTTGAGCAACAAACCTGCTTCCCTAATGGTTTGTAACAATATTGTAATACCTGTGCCATCAGCGGTCGTATCATAGTGATAGGTAAGTTTATCGCCTGATTTAGATAATATCAAAGCATACGCAGCAAGTGATTCAGGAATCACTTTAATGGGCTCTTTGATGTCAATAATAAGTTGTTTTTTACCCAACTTCTGCATCAAACTATTCTTTTCTTCCACGAGTATTAGCTTACCATCGTTAATAATACCAACGCGGTCTGCAATTTCTTCCGCTTCTTCAATATAATGCGTGGTAAGAATGATGGTTACACCAGCATCGCGAAGTTTACGCACCAGCTTCCACATCTCTTTACGTAAACCAACATCAACGCCTGCCGTTGGTTCATCCAAAAATAAAATCATAGGCTCATGCGCCAAAGCTTTGGCAATCAGAACTCGTCGCTTCATACCACCTGATAACATATGTATTTCGTGGTCTTTTTTCTCAAATAAACTTAAGTCTTTGAGCAATTGTTCAAGGTAGGCAGCATCCGCGGGTTTHCCAAAAAGACCACGGCTAAAATCAATAGTATGCCAAAGCGATTCAAAAGCAGGTAATGTTAABTCTTGGGGTACAAGACCTATCAACGCTCGCGCTTGGCGGTAGTCTTTTTCAATATCAAAACCATTGACTGTTATACTGCCCGATGTGGGTGACACCAAACCACAAATGGTTGAAATTAAGGTGGTTTTCCCAGCACCATTTGGACCCAGTAACGCTAAAATTTCACCTTCTTTAATGTCCAATGAAATATCATTTAATGCTTGATATCCATTGTCATATACCTTGGTTAAGTTTTCAATCGCAATAATAGTTTCCATCGGCTCACCCTATGCTAGCTTAAGCGTAAAAACTATTGCTATGGTTAGGCTTAAAAGGTCATATGTATAACTTTGTGTGTATACACCTATCTACCTGTGGATAACATGTGTTTGAATAACAATATCTTTTAAAAAATAAAAAAAGTCTTATTATTCGCAACTTATCCACAGGTTATGTAAAAGTATAACCATCTCTTTTTTAGCTTCAACAAGCTGTTTTTAAAAAAGAAATAGATTTATACCCCTTATACACATAGCCTATGACGACTACTATTTAATATAAATAAAGAGAAGAGTATTAGAATATGCACTTAAAAATTTCACGAACAACGCTTTTTAATCAAATTCAACGTTGTCAAAATATTGTTGAAAAAAGAAACACCAATCCTATTTTGGCAAATATTTTATTTGAAACACACGAACAAAATTTAAAACTTACAGCAACTGATTTACAATCTACATTTTCAAGCTCACAAACTGCTGAAATCACCAAACAAGGCTCATTTACTGTAGAAGCCAAAAAGATTTTTGAAATTGTCCGTGAATTAAATCCTGAAACTCCAGTKGAGCTTTCAGTTGATAATCACTTCTTAGAAATATTGAGTGGTGGTGTGAAATTTAAATTAGCAACAAAGCCTGCGGATGAGTTTCCAAGTGAACCCTCTGATGAAACAGACTTGTCCATTGATGTTCAAGCATCGGAATTAACACGCATGATTAACTCAACAAGTTTCGCGATGTCTAATGATGAAACCCGTAAATATTTAACCGGTAGTTTGTTTGAAGTTTCWACAGACTTTGGATTACGTATTGTAACAACAGATGGTCACCGCATGGCTTTAAGTGAAGTAAGTTTGGATAATCAAAGTAATGAAACTGATTGTATTGTACCTAARAAAGCTGTTTTAGAAATCAGACGTTTGGCTGAAACCGCAGAATATAAAATAACATTATGTCTTGGAAAACAACAAGTTAGAGTTGAAATAGACAATCAAAGATTCACTTCAAAAGTAATTGATGCCAAGTATCCAGTGTATGAAGACGTGATTCCAAAAAATAATCAATACGAAGCTATTGTAGATAAAAACCAACTTGATCAAGCTTTGCGCCGCAGTATGGTTGTTGCCAATGATTTTACACACGATGTAAAATTAACCTTCACCAAGGGTAAACTTGCGATTGCAGCGCATAATACAGAGCAAGAGCAAGCTGAAGAGGATCTTGCCATAGACTATGATGGTTTAGACATTGAAGTGGGCTTCAACGCCAAATATATGCGTGATGTTTTGGCAGCCATTCAATCTTCAACTGTACGTGTGCAACTTAAAGATAGCTTGTCACCTGCCTTATTACTTGAAGCTGACCATGAGCGCTCTCGTCATGTTTTGATGCCAATGCGAATTTAGGATGGTATTTCCACCCTTTTACCTGCATAATGCAGCGCACAGAGGGCGGTTTTCGTTTATCTTTTTTATTTTTATAGGGAGTATTTATGTCTGTTAAACATCCAGTTATTTCGGTGACAGGTTCATCAGGAGCCGGCACAAGCACAGCAAAAGTAGCGCTGGAGCATATTTTCCACCGCGAAAATGTAACACCAGCGATTGTTGAAGGTGATTGTTTCCATAAGTTTGATCGCTTAACATTTAAAGAAAAGTCGAAAGAGTTTGAAGCAGCAGGGAAACGCTTGAGTCATTTCTCTGATGAAGCCAAYCTTTTTGATAAAATCKCTGATTTATTCAAGGCTTATGGCGAAACAGGTAAAGGTAAAGCGCGTACTTATGTGCATGATGATGAAGAAGCTAAGCTTTACGGTGTAGATTCAGGTAAATTTACCGATTGGCGTGATATTGGTGAAGGTTCTGATTTGTTGTTTTATGAGGGACTTCATGGTGGTGTTGAAGAAGTTCGCCCATATGCTGATTTGATGGTTGGTATTGTACCTGTTGTGAACATTGAGTGGATTCAAAAAATTCACCGCGACACAGCGATGCGTGGCTATTCTTCTGATGCTGTTGTTGATAATATTTTATCACGTATGCATGATTATGTTCACTTTATCACACCACAATTTAGTCATACAGATATTAACTTTCAACGTGTACCATTGGTGGACACATCTAACCCATTTATAGCGCGCGATGTTCCTACACCAGATGAAAGTTTGATGGTGATTCGTATCCGCAAACCAGAGCGTTGGGGAATTGATTTCCCATATTTATTATCCATGTTGAATAACTCGTTTATGTCTCGTCGCAATACTATTGTCGTGCCTTCAAGTAAAATGTTATTGGCTATGGAATTGATTTTTTCTCCAATCATTCATGATATGTTGGAAAAACGTAAATAAAAATATTTTATAAATTACAACTTTAAAAGGGTAGCTTTAAGCTACCCTTTTTTATGTTACCTCCCTATATAGTGTTTATGTTTTAATTTGAACATACATACATACTTTAACGTATAATATTCATTCTTAAGTAGAATTTTTTTCCCTACTTTGTAATCTAGCGCGATGTTAAGTAAAAAAGATATGTTTCACGTGAAACACCCTGATGGTGTAGTTGATGTTTTGGTTATTGGTGCTGGTCATGCTGGTTGCGAAGCTGCAATGGCTGCAGCTAGGCGTGGTGCTAAAGTTCGCTTAATTACACAAAACCTTGATACCATTGCTAAGATGTCATGTAACCCTGCGATTGGTGGTGTTGGTAAAAGTCATCTAGTGAAGGAAATTGATGCGTTGGGTGGTGTGATGGGTTTGGTTGCAGATAGATCAGCCTTACAATATCGTATCCTGAATCAGCGAAAAGGCCCTGCTGTGCAAGCAACACGGGCGCAGTGTGATAGGCGCTTGTATCATATTTCGATGCGGTACTTGTTGGATCAACAAGAAAACCTTCATCTTTATCAAGGGTCAATCAATGATTTATTATTTGAGGCCTCTGGTGATATTAAAGGTGTGTTGGATAACTTTGGTGTAGAACACTTTGCCCCAACAGTTATTTTAACCACAGGAACATTTTTAGGTGGCTTGATTCMTATTGGAGACAATCGTTTTCCAGCAGGTAGATTAGGTGACGCTTCGATTGAAGGTTTAACACAAGAGTTGTATCAAAAAGAATTACGTTTAGGTCGCTTAAAAACAGGCACACCGCCACGATTGGATAAACGGACTATTGATTGGGATAGCTTGGAGCAACAACCTGGAGATACATCAGCAACCCCTTTTTCAATTTTAAATGATAAGGTTATTCAACAACAAGAGAATTGTGCTACTGCACGAACCAATCAACAGACCCATGATATTATCAGAGAGAATATTGAACGCTCTGCTATGTATTCGGGTGTGATTGAGAGTAAGGGTCCTCGTTATTGCCCCAGTATTGAAGACAAGGTTGTTCGTTTTGCAGATAAAGATAGCCACCAAATATTCTTGGAGCCTGAAGGGGATGACCATGCAGAGGTGTACCCCAATGGTATTTCAACATCATTACCTGTTGATGTGCAGTGGAAATTTCTTCGTTCCATCAAAGGCTTGGAGCATGTCAATATTATCCGCCCAGGTTATGCGATTGAATATGACTATGTTGATCCTACGGAGCTAAGGACAACCTTAGAATGTAAAAAAGTTTCGGGTTTATTTCATGCTGGTCAGATTAATGGCACAACAGGTTATGAAGAGGCAGCAGCGCAAGGTTTACTGGCTGGACTTAATGCGGCGGCTAAAGCATTAGGTTTGGACGAGTGGGTTCCCACAAGAGCTGAATCTTACCTAGGGGTGATGGTGGATGATTTGGTCAACAAAGGTGTGAGTGAGCCATATCGTATGTKTACATCTAGGGCAGAGTTTAGGTTGCAGCTTCGCGAAGACAATGCAGACATTCGTTTGTCACCCACMGCTATRAACCTTGGTATTTTACAAGATACTTGGAAAGAAAAAATAATAAAAAGATTGGATTTGTTTCAAAAAGCRGAAATACAGTTGAAATCTTTAATTGTCGGCTCTGGTAAGGTTTGGAAAAATAAGCTTGATGCRATTAATTTACCTCTTCCTAAACAGGGTATGCCAATTGCTGCATACTGTAACCGAGCTGATGTAGATGTAGATAAAGCGATATCTCTTTTGGAGTTGGGTGACCTTAATGCGAGAGATAAAGGATCAGTGAAAGCTTTGCTTCATTACGATGGCTATTTGAATAAACAACAGTTGGAAGTAGATAAGTTTGCCAACCTAGAGTCTATGCGTATTCCTAATGTTATGGATTATGAACAAATTAAAGGGTTGAGCACTGAAGTTCGACAAAAACTTAGTGCGGCAAAACCTTTAAACTTAGGTCAGGCATCACGCATTTCGGGCATCACGCCTGCTGCGATAAGTTGTATGATTATTTGGTTGAAAAACACTTCTAAAGCAAAGAAAAAAGAACATGGATGATTTACARCGGAWGTAYTGYGATGAGGTSATGAAGTTTCGTAAAGTGTTGAACCTGACTTCAATTAAAGATGYGGATGTATTTTATAAAATATTTATAAAACCATCGGTATTGTTAGAGCGCTGGATACCTAAAAACGCTGTTGTTTTGGATATAGGTAGCGGCATGGGTGTGCCTGGCATCCCGTTGTTGATTCATCGCCCAGATATCCAAGGTGTTTTGGTGGAGAGACGCAAGAAGCGCACAGAGTTTATTCGTCATGTTCTGCGAAARTTAAAGCTRAATGGTCAAGCTTATGAYGCTGATATACATGACCTAGARCCGCTAAAAGCCACTGTTTGCGTTGCAAGAGCTGTATCTGAAATCACAGTTTTAATTAATATGTGTGATAAACATATCGTGGACAATGGATTGGCAGTGCTACCTGTTCCCAATAATGTCAGCTTGCCTAAAGTCCAAGGCTGGTTATTAAAAGATGAGTTTTACCAAGAAGGTACACAGCGGGTGGTTTGCTATCAAAAGCAAGCTGCGTTGGCGGGAGGTGTTTCACGTGAAACATRAGAATATAGGACCAGTGTTTTCTGTGGCAAATCAAAAGGKTKSYSTKGRTARRACYMCAASKRKYMWMAWWMTWSMWKYTYMYSWTKYWNNTTTGGWTMAMCRMSTYWWSSTYTKSRMYYKASAWSYYCAAGGTAACACCACATCGGGGTTGGGTGTGGATAAAGATACAGTTGAATTGGGTATGTATGACCTTTTAGGGAAACGAGGTGACCTTCTTGATGCAATCATAGAAACAGACTGTGAAGGTTTGTATCTTGTTCCTGCAACCATGGACTTGTCGGGTGCAGAGGTTGAGTTGGTGAACCAAAAAAATCGTGAAAATGTATTATTTGAACACTTGGAGTCCTATCAAGGGAAACCTTTTGATTATGTGTTTATTGACTGCCCACCAGCTTTAAATATGTTAACCATCAACGCGCTTACAGCCTCAGATAAAGTTTTAATTACGCTACAAACAGAGTTTTATGCCATGGAAGGGCTGAGTCAATTGATGGATACGATTCGCAGAGTAAGGGCAAATTTAAATGAGTATCTCGAAGTTGAAGGTATTTTATTGACCATGGTTGATAGGCGTAACAACTTATCTGTGCAAGTGGAAAAAGATGTACGCGAATACTTTGGAGCTCAGGTTTATAAGTCGGTGATTCCAAGAAATGTTCGTTTATCTGAAGCACCAAGCTATGGTGTGCCAGTTATGTATCACGATTTACGCTCAAAGGGTGCACAGGCTTACTTGCAAATGGCACAAGAACTGATGCAACGCGAAGCTTTTGCGGAATAAAGGAAGGGGCTAGAGATGAAGACACCACAAAAGAAAAGACAAGCTCTAGGTAGAGGGTTAAACGCTTTGTTGGGCGACAAACCAACGCCTGAAGTGTTGGCGCAAGCTACACTTATACCGGTTGCGAAAATAAGACCCAATAGCTATCAACCGCGCACACATTTTGATAAAGATGAGCTGGCAACGCTGACAGAATCTATTCGCCGTGATGGTGTGTTGATGCCCATTTTGATTCGTCCACAAGGTGATGGTTATGAATTGATAGCTGGTGAACGACGTTGGCGCGCATCCCAGGCGGCTAAACTTAAAGACATACCTGCGGTGATTCGTGATGTGGATGATTTACAAGCTTTAGAATTGGCGATTGTTGAAAATGAACAGCGCAATGACCTAACTGCGGTCGAATCAGCACGAGCATATCGCAGGTTGATGGATGAGTTTAATTATACGCAACAACAGGTTGCCGAAAGTGTGGGTGTGTCTCGGGTTCAGGTGAGCAACCTTATCCGCTTGTTACAACTTCCCGAACCAATTCAATCCATGCTTGAAGAGCGTAAACTAACCATGGGTCAAGCTAGACCTTTGGTGGGTTTGGATGATAAGGGTGCATTAAACCTTGCGCTTTTATGTCTTGAAAAAGGCTGGAGCGCGCGCCAAATGGAGAGGGAAGCTAAGAAGTTGGCATCACCTGTGAGTAAAGAAAACCATGTAGTTGAGCCAGATGTACGGGCATTGGAAGAAGAATTAACACGCACTTTGGGCTTACATGTGAAGCTTCATAAAAAGAAAGACGGTTCAGGTGAGATTAAGTTTGTTTATCAGAATAAACACGAATTAAACACGTTACTGCAACGTTTACGTTAGCATTATATTTAAGCTATTTATGCATATGTATTTTAAAGCAGGTGTAGTTTTTCTTGCCTCATTAGCACTGCTAACCTTGCTGGTTTTAGCGGCCATTCAGGGCAATGCAAAGCCAAATCAAGTTGTGGAGCATGAAGAGTGGTTAGAAGCTGATGTGAACAAAGTTTCAGGTGACTTGGTAGAAAAAGTGAAACCTGGCGATACAGCAGGTTTAATTTTAAGGCGATTGGGTTTTTCTGCACCACAGGCTGCGAATATGATTGATGCAGCAAAACAAATTTACCCACTTAAAAACATTCACATTGGACATAGCTTCACACGCCAAGAGGATAAGGGTACACCAGCAGTCTATTACCAAATTGATGCGGATAAAAAGTTGCTGCTTACACCAAACATGCAGGGGAAATGGGAAGCAGAAACGCTTGAAAGAAAAGTGAACACACGGGTTAATGTGATCGAAGCGAGCATTGAAAATAGTTTGTTTTTGGATGCTGCTAGGGCAGGTCTTGCTGATAATGTGATATTAAAGCTGGTAGATATGTTTGCTTGGGATATTGATTTTGCCCGCGACTTGCGCAAAGGTGATTCATTTAAGGTGATGTTTGAAGAAAACTTTGATGATGAAGGTAAGCAAGTTGGTTATAAAATTTTAGCTGCAACCTTCACCAATCGTGGACATGTTTATTCTGGCATTCGTTATGAAACCAAGAGCGGTGTGGAATATTATGATGCAGAGGGCAGAAATTTACGCAAAACATACCTCAAATCACCCGTCAAATATTCGCGAATTTCTTCGCGTTTTCGTTCATCACGCAAACATCCTGTGCTGGGTTATACCCGCGCACATCGTGGTGTGGATTATGCTGCAAAAACGGGAACACCTATCCGCGCCATCGGAGATGGTAAAATAGTTTACAAAGGTTGGAAGGGTGGGTACGGACGTTTTATTGAAGTGCGTCATAACAACGGCATTCATAGCACTGCTTATGCCCACATGAGCAGGTATGCTCGAGGTATGAAAAGAAATAAGTATGTGACACAAGGGCAAATCATTGGTTATGTGGGCATGTCAGGTTTAGCCACGGGCCCTCATCTTCATTTTGAGTTTCGTTCTCGTGGTCGAGCTGTAAACCCACTCAAAGTGAAACATAAACCTGCAAAACCGGTGCCTAAAGATGAAATTAGTGCATTCCGCCTTCAAGCCAAAGAAATGATGCGTTTGATGTCACTGTTTGACCAGCCCAGTAGCTGGGGGTAACGTGTGAATATGAATAGTGAAACTTCCCAAGATTGGATTACCCAAGCCAAGACTGTTTTCGATATTGAGATTGCCGCCCTACACGAGCAAAAAGATGCGTTGGATGAGGCGTTTGTGCAAGCTGCGACATTGATTTTAAAGCTTAAAGGAAAGCTTGTCATTATCGGCATGGGTAAGTCAGGCATCATTGCACGCAAGATTGCTGCAACCTTTGCATCGACTGGTACACCTGCATTTTTTGTTCATGCCGCAGAAGCTCAACATGGTGATTTGGGCATGATTACAGCCGATGATGCCGTGCTGGCATTGTCACACAGCGGTGAAACYGATGAGGTATGTGGTTTATTRCCAACCATCAAACGCTTGGGCGCACCCATTATTGCTATGACAGGCGGTAAAACCTCCACACTGGCGAAACATGCTGATTTTTTACTGCATATTCCAGTCACCGAAGAAGCCTGCCCTATGAATTTAGCACCCACAGCTTCAACAACAGCCACCTTGGCATTGGGAGATGCGTTGGCGGTGGTAGTACTCAAACATCGTGGTATTCAACCTGAAGATTTTGCCCGTGTTCATCCTGCGGGAAGCTTGGGTCGTCGTTTGATGACAGTGGCAGATGTAATGCATACAGGGAATAAAATCCCATTGGTCAAAGCGGATGCAAGTTTAACCGATGCAATTTATACCATGAGCAGCTATCGCTTTGGTATCACGGGCATTGGACAAGAGGGTCAGCTTGAAGGTTGCCTGACAGACGGAGATTTGCGCCGAATTTTACAACAAGGGCAAGTCGATATGGCGATGCCTGTTAGCGACATCATGCATACATCACCGCATTCCATTGAACAAACACACCTTGCCACAGAAGCTGTGCGATTGATGGAAGAAAAGAAAATCACCGYCCTTTTCGTGACAGATAATGAAGGCGTATTGGTTGGTGTGGTGCATTTACACGATTTATTACAGGCTGGTATATCATGAGTTCTTATCAAATTTTTCCATTAGAACGTGCGAAAGGCATTAAAATGTTGGTACTGGATGTGGATGGAGTGTTGACTGAAGGGCATGTCACCATGACTGATAATGGTGATGAAATTAAGAATTTTAATGTGCGTGATGGGCATGGTATCAAGATGTTGCAACGGGTGGGCATTGAGGTTGCGATTTTAACGGGGCGCAAATCCAAAGTTGTTGCGCATCGCGCTAGAGATTTGGGCATTCAATATGTGATTCAAGGCAGTTTACGAAAAGCCGATGGTTTAAAGGATTTATGCGCGCAGGCGGGGATTTCCCCAGATGATTGTGCTTATATGGGCGATGATGTGATTGATTTACCAGCCATGATGCAGTGTCGYATCAAAACCGCACCGTGTAATGCACATGCCAGTGTTTTAAGTAAAGYAGAGTGGGTTTCAGCTTACCAAGGTGGTTTAGGGGCTGTGCGTCAGTTGTGTGAAGGTTTGATTTTAGCCAACGATGGCTGGGACGACATTATGTTCAAAGCATATGGGGTTACACCCGAAGATAGCGGTTGGTAAACCTGTGAATGCTTCACCATTAACGTATATCAAGTGGGCGTTTTTAGCGCTGGGTGTAAGCAGTGTGTTGTACACAGTGGTGTTGATACTTGGCTCAAAACCAGGCATCAAGCAAGTGTTGGATGTGGCGGCTTTGCAGGCAGGCTCGAAAATTACCAACCCTGATATGACAGAATATGATGGCGATAAACTGGTCTGGCGACTACAAGCCGAAACAGCGCAAGAGCAAGGTGATATGGTCAACCTTGTGCAGCCGCGTTTACAAATGGTGCTGGCGAGTGGTGAGGTTGTGCCTGTGCAAGCCAAGTATGGCGTGTATGAAAAAGGCAAACAAAAGGTCGCGCTTACGGGTGATGTGGTGGTGAATTATCAGGCRTGGAAGCTCACAAGCCCCAACATGGATTACTTTCAAGCCAAAGGGGAGCTGATTGCGCCGAATGATTTTGTGTTGKTGCAAGATGGGATAAAAGTGACAGGCAAAGATATGCGTATTTTTCGTGAGAGTGGTCGTTTAGAAGTGTTGCAGGGCGTGCGTATGCAGATTGAGGAATCACCATGAAGAAATGGCTATTATTATGTTTACTGATGCCGCAAATGTTATGGGCTGCTGAGCCGATGACGGTGGATGCAGATAGGTTTGTCTTGGTTCAAGGTAAGCAACAAGTTGACTTTTTTGGGCATGTGGTGATTCAACGCGAAGGTATGACCCTCAAAGCTGATAAAGTGCGCGTTTGGTATCAAGAAGATGAGGAATCGGGTAAAAAAGTGTTAAAACAAGTTGAAGCGATTGGTCATGTGGACATTGATACGGATGATAGCAAGGGTCAGTCACAATATGCGCTGTTTACAGCAGCGTCTAATATTCTGGTGATGAAAGGTGATGCGTTTATGGTGTCTCAACAAGGTAGAGTCGAGGGCGAATATATTACATACAATACATTCACCAAAGATACCAAAGTTGTCGGTGGTGATTCAGGCAAACAAGTGCGCTTCACATTTGATGAGGATGTGCAGTGAGTGAGCAGATGAACACAGAGCGCGCACATCTCAAAGCATCCAACCTGAAAAAGGTCTATGGGCATAAAACCGTGGTTCACGATGTAAGTTTGGAAGTGTTTTCGGGCGAATGTGTGGGTTTGT
Organism: Zetaproteobacteria bacterium; assembly: GCA_002401135.1. GTDB lineage: Bacteria > Pseudomonadota > Zetaproteobacteria > Mariprofundales > Mariprofundaceae > Ghiorsea. The sequence goes on along the minus strand of NVSF01000001.1, from coordinate 6,932 downwards.
TGGGCGCGAATGGTGCGGGCAAGACCACCAGCTTTTACATGGTCTGCGGGCTTGTGGAAGCCGATGGTGGTGATGTGACTTTGGACGGGGAATCCATTGTGGATATGCCCATGTATATGCGAGCCCGAAAAGGTATTGGTTATTTACCGCAAGAAGCCAGTGTGTTTCGTAAACTTACTGTGCGAGAAAATTTGTTAGCCATTTTTGAAACATTGAATATGCCAACCGAGCAAATGCATGAAGAGTTGGATGCATTGCTTGCAGACTTTGGGCTTGAAGAAGTGCAAGAGCAAAAAGCATATACCTTATCAGGTGGTCAAAGGCGGCGCACAGAAATTGCCCGTTGTTTGGTGACGAAGCCCAAGTTTGTGTTGCTTGATGAGCCGTTTGCAGGGGTTGACCCGATTGCCGTGGAAGATATTCAGGGTATTATTAGTGACTTACGCGATAAAGGGTATGGTATTTTGATTACTGACCATAATGTGCGTGAAACATTGAGTATTTGTGACAGAGCATATTTGATGACGGCTGGTGAAATTTTGGTGAAAGGCTCTGCCGAAGAGATTGTAAATAATAAAGATGCACGCCGTTTGTATTTTGGCGAAAGCTTTAGTTTGTAGGGGTCTAAATCATGGATAAACAGAAACATAGTCCCATTATTATTGCGATGACAGGTGCATCGGGTGCACCGTATGCCTTGCGTTTGATTCAGCGATTAGCCAAGCAAGAGATTCAACTGCAYTTGCTTATTTCYGATGCAGCRCGGGTGGTWTTGGATAAAGAATCGGATTTTCAACTAACTGCAAAACTTGATGATATGGCGCAAGARATTGCGGACTTTGTGGGTGTGGATGCCAAGTATTTAACCTGCTGGGGCAACAAAGATTGGATGTCACCTGTGGCATCAGGTTCKGCRGAYATGCAGGATATGGTGGTYGTGCCRTGTTCTATGGGTTCWYTGGCGCGCATTGCCACGGGTGCATCAAGCAACTTGATTGAGCGGGCAACGGATGTGATGATGAAAGARCGMAAGAAYTTGATTCTTGTGCCACGWGAAACACCGCTATCTGAAATTCATTTGGGGCAYATGTTGGCTTTGAGTAAAATGGGCGTGCGTATTATTCCAGCKATGCCAGGCTTTTATCATGARCCRAAAACGATTGATGATTTGGTGGATTTTATGGTGGAYAGAATTTTAGACCATCTCAAAGTGGATGATGGCACGAACACAAGATGGGGAAGTTAAGGAGTTAAATCATGGCAGTAGATGCAAAAGTATTGGACGACATTTCAGAAAAAATCGCATCAGGCATTAAAATGCTTGGTGGTGTAAAAATGGGCGCAGAAGCTCAAATTCAAAATATTGTTGAAGGTGCATTGGCGCACTTTGATGTGGTGACGCATGAGCGCATGGAAGTTCAAGAAGCCATGCTCAAGAAAGCACGTGAAGACTTGCAAGCTATGGAAGCGCGAATCGCCAAGCTTGAAGAACAGCTAAACAGCAAATAATCCATGCTAGCAAGGCTTGCCAGTGCATCGCTTCGAGGGCTTGAGGCTGAAGCCGTTGATGTTGAGGTGGATTTATCGCGGGGTATGCCATCGTGGAGTTTGGTGGGGTTACCCGATGCCGCCGTGCGCGAAGCCAGAGATAGGGTGCGCGCAGCCCTTTTAAACTCTAATTTTGAGTTTCCTTTAAGACATATCACTGTCAATTTAGCGCCTGCGGATAAACGCAAAGATGGCTCGCATTTTGACTTGCCTGTTGCTGTGGGTTTGTTGTTGGCATCGGCTCAAATTTATGTGGAAAATCAGAGTGTTATCCCTTTTTTGGTGGGTGAGATGGCATTGGATGGTCGGCTCAACCCTGTGTCGGGCGTGTTGCCTTTAACCATATTTGCGCAAAGCCAAGGCATACAACAAATCATTGTACCACTAGGCAATGCCGAAGAAGCAGCCGTGGTGCAAGGTATTGAAGTGATTGCAGCGAGTAATTTGTTGGAAGTTGCCGCACATTTACAAGGTCAACGCACCTTAATGCCTTTTGAACCCAGTGAAACCACATCGGAAACCGAAGAAAACATGCTTGATCTTAAAGATGTGCGTGGTCAACACCAAGCAAGACGCGCTTTGGAAATCGTGGCGGCGGGTGGGCATCATGAGTTGATGAGCGGGCCTCCTGGCTCGGGTAAAAGTATGTTGGCATCTCGTTTACCAAGTATTTTACCACCGCTTACTGATACGCAACGCCTTGCTGTGGCAAGGGTTTACAGCATTGCAGGTGAAGCGAACACACGTTCGCCGATGTCATCTGTTCCACCATTCCGCGCGCCCCATCATTCGGCATCCGATGTGGCGATGATTGGTGGGGGTCAAATTCCGAAACCTGGGGAAGTTACGAAGAGCCTTCACGGATGTTTATTTTTGGACGAAATACCAGAGTTTAAACGCCCTGTTTTAGAGGTTCTTCGTCAGCCTTTGGAGAGCGGCACAGTATCCATTGCTCGTGCCGCAGACACTTTAACATTTCCCGCAGAATTTCAGTTGATTGGTGCGATGAACCCATGTCCATGCGGTTATTTGGGGCATCCCACTAAGCCGTGCAGATGTTCACAAACCCAAGTGTCTCGCTATGTCGGTCGTATTTCAGGGCCATTGTTGGATAGGTTTGATATTCGGATTCATGTGCCACCTGTGGAGCATGATGAATTGACGAATATGCAAGCGGGAGAAAGTTCGGCAGAGGTGCGAAAACGCGTGATTCAAGCACGTAACATTCAATACACGCGTCAAGGCGAAGGCATTGTTAATGCACGCCTTTTACCCACAGCTTTGGAAAAACATGCCAAACCCGATGAAGAAGGAAGTAACCTGCTCACCACGGCGCTCAACCGATTTGGTTTATCGGCAAGAAGTTATCATCGCATTTTAAAAGTAGCGCGAACCATTGCTGATTTGGTAGGTGAGCCAAAAGTGCAAGCCGCACATATAGCTGAGGCATTACAATATCGAGGCGACAGTGAATAAACATCATAAGCTTTTTACCTTTATAGACCTGTTTGCTGGGATTGGAGGGTTTCATATTGCGATGGAGTCCTTGGGAGGGGAGTGTGTGTTTGCATCAGAAATTGATACTGCAGCCCGAAAAACTTATAAGCATCATTTTAAACCTAAAAACCCAAAGTTATTTTCTAAGGGAATGTTTAATGATGATATAAGAAAAGTGACTCCCAGTGATTTGCCAGACTTTGATGTATTGTGTGCAGGTTTTCCTTGCCAGCCTTTTAGCCAAGCGGGTTACAAAAGGGGATTTGATGATACGCACAAGTCAGAAAGAGGGAATTTATTTTTTAATATTGTTGAAGTATTAGAGGCGAAAAAGCCAAAAGCTTTTTTCTTAGAGAATGTGCGAGGCATTGTTAATCATGACAATGGTAAAACTTTTAAAACCATACGTGACATTTTAGAGAAAGAGCTGGGGTACAGCTTTCACTATCAGGTTGTAAAAGCTTCTGACTATGGTCTACCGCAGTTAAGACCGCGAACATTTATGATTGGGTTTAAGGATGAGGGGGTTTTATCTAACTTTTCTTTTCCACCAAAGCTTCCGCTTAGATTTAATATGTCAGATGTTTGGGGTGGTGAGTGTTCAAGAGAGGTGGGTTTTACGCTTCGTGTTGGTGGGCGAGGCTCAAAGATAACAGATAGACGGAATTGGGACTCCTATTTGGTGGACGGGGAAACAAGAAAGATTATGCCTGAGCAGGCAAGAAGAATGCAGGGTTTTCCTGATGAGTTTGAGTTTCCTGTGGCAAACACACAAGCAATGAAACAGCTTGGAAATAGTGTTGCTGTTGATGCGATTCGAGAGTGCGCACAGGCGATGTTAACTCACATGCACAGTTTGGAAGCAAGGGAGAAAAATATGGTCAGCACAAAAAACAAAGGAGAATGGACAGAGCTATATGTGTTCCTAAAGCTTCTTCATGATGGACAACTTAAGCTTGCAGATAAGAATTTACAAATTAAATCAGCAGGATTTACTGTATCAAAGGTGACAACATTAAATATTGCTGAGTCATGCTACCTTGAAGAACAGGATATGTTGAGCGTAAGAAATGAACACACACAAGAAGAAAAGCAGGTTAAGGTCTCTGATATTTTAAATCAAAAAATACTTGATGATTTAGCGCAAAGCAGAGACTTCTGCACAATACGCAAATACAGCTCCACTTCTCCCATATTATTTTTTTGAACAATATCGTCATAAATTAACAAAGGTCTATGCACTTCAATTTCCTGATACTGAACCCATTTAGACTCAACACCTGCTTTTGAGAGGCAATAACCCCTCATRTTGCRTCTCCAAGCTGGATTRCMGCCTKRGAGGGCATCATTTTATCTGGGAAGAAGGTAATCTTGTTGGCTGCCTTGATCATGTTCAAACACATCAGCTTGCGCATGGTTTGAGCAAGTGTTTTATCCAGCCCCATGTAGGATGAGCGTGAAAAATTGAGTATACGTTTCATGGTGCCAAAACTTTGTTCTACAACGTAACGTACYTTTGAGATAAGCTTATTTTTCTTTTTCTGTTTGCTGGTTAAAGGTTTGTTGCGAGCGGCTCTGTGCATAATGCCATCTTTGAGCTTATGCTTTTTAAGGACTTCCCTGTTGGCTTTTGAAGCGTTACCCTTGTCTGAATACACACGCATACCTTCATTGGAAGGCATGTTGTTCACGAATGGTTCAAAATATGTCATTTCACTGTGATTGGCTGGCGTCATCTGTGCGTGACGCATAAACCCTTCTTCGTCTGTGGCTGCAAACAGCTTAAAACCAAAGTAAGATTTACGTCCTTTCTTCAGCCATGTCGCATCTGGATCAACAGAATGAGTGACTTGTTCASTCACTTCAGCCTCACCTTCTTTTCTGTCTTCAGCTATGTTYTCAACRGTTTGACGTGGCTTTGCAGCAGACTCAATYACCGAAGCATCAATCACTGCAGCRTGGGCTTTTTCCACCATAATYCCCTGWGCTACAAGCTGWCGATTAAGTTCTGTAAACAGCTTRGCATCTAAACCCTTCGCTACAAGACGGTTACGAAAACGGCAAATACTCGTTTCATCAGGCACAGATTCTGCAACATCAAAATCAGTAAAGAACATGAAATCCAAGCGGACTTTAAGTGCTTCTTCCATCTTGGCATCACCCAAAGAGTGCCATGCTTGCAATATCATCGCCCGAAACATTTTGATGGGTTCGTAAGGCACTACGCCTGCCACAGCTGCTTTCCTGTCATAAACAACGGATAATATCTCTGCAAAAGCATTCCAATCTAACAAATGGTACATTTTTACGAGGTGATGTTGTGTTCCTAGACGTTCTTGTACCATTTGCACTGTAAAACCAAGCATAATTTACTCCTAAAATAAGTCATTAGGATAACAATATTAAAGGGTTATGTAATGTTTTCCTTGCGGGAATGATGCAGAGGTCTCAAGCATCAAGTCAGGTGGCAGAACATTTAGCATTCCTGCATTTTCAGTTATTCAAGACAAACTGGGTATTTCTATTGTTAAAGGTGGCACTAGTAGTCAGAAGGCTGATATTGTTTTAGACATTGAAAATCATGATGTTCAAAAAGAAAATGAAGGTTTTGGCATTAAATCATATTTAGGAAGCAAGCCCACACTTCTGAACGCATCAGGTAACACAAACTTTATTTTTGAGGTTGTAGGTCTAAGCCAGAATAAAATAGATGGAATTAATGCCATTAACACAAGAACGAAACTCAAGGATAAAATTCATGAGATTTATCAGTCTGGTGCAGAATTAAAGTTTGATAAGATAGAAAAAGAAACGATGGCTTATAATTTATCACTGGTTGATTCATTGATTCCCAGCTTGATTGCTAAAATGTTGTTAGAATTTTTTGTTCAAAGAACCTCTAACCTTTCAGAAAATCTAACGAATGTTTTTCATTCAGGTCATACCTTTGATACTGATTTGGCTGCTTTAGAAGTTAAAGTGAAGCGGCTACTGGTTTCGGTTTTGTTGGGCTTTTTTGCAGGAACAAAGTGGGATGGTAACTATGTTTCTAATGGAACTATTGTGGTTAAAGAAGATGGTGAGCAGGTTGGTTTTCATATCATTGATAAAAGTGAGCTTGAAAACTACTTGTTTGAAAACATCAAGTTTGATACACCGTCTACTACACGTCATAGGTATGGTAGTTTAATTAGAGAGAGTAACGGAAAGGTATATTTTAAATTGAACCTACAGTTAAGGTTTTAATGCGAAGGGGAATGAATATTGTGATTACAAGTGTATATAGCGGGGATAGTGAGTAAGCCACAAACATTCTAGACAAAGAATCAGTTAAAAATTTATTTTGGGAACCTTTTATTAGTTTCGAGCATCTATGCAGTATGGTTACATAAATATGTAGCTAAAATATTTGCAAGTTAATATAAGGAGACTGATATGTCAGTAGCAACACGATATTCTAAAGTGCGAAGCTTGGCTTTTTTAGCTTTATGCGCATTCATTACAGCGGGGTGTTCAGAAAAATCTTCAATGGGGGTAGCAGAGGCCAATCCATTAACAGATGCAAACATTGCAGCTATTGTAGTTGGCGCAAACAATATAGACATTTCAGCAGGAAATATTGCGCTTAAACGCTCTAATAATGCTAAAGTAAAAGACTTCGCCCAACGCATGGTTACAGATCATACGGCTGTGTTAAACTCAGCCGTAAAACTGGTTACAAAGCTTGGTGTTACACCTGTGAACAATGATTTGGTTGCCACACTTGCCAAACAATCACAAGAGCATGAAAAGAAGCTAAACACACTATCAGGCAAAGCTTTTGATAAAAGCTATATTGATCATGAGGTAGCTTATCATGAAGCTGTGATTGGCGTGATTGAAGGCCA
>NVSF01000091.1 GCA_002401135.1 Zetaproteobacteria bacterium | reverse complement strand
CAAACTTTGCGTCCTCTGCGGTTTAAACACGGCCTTGCAAACAATTGCCTTATAGCTTCATCACACATACGCTTGCAGCCATGAAAGCCTACGCCCTCAAGCGCCTACTCGGCATGATTCCCTTATTGCTTGGTATCACCATCATATCCTTTGGTATGATGCACCTTGCCCCCGGTGAACCCTCCGTGGTGGGTCAAGCTTTCGACCCCAAAGTCTCTGCCGATGATATAGAACGCCTACGCTCATTCTATGGCTTAGACCAACCTTTATATGCCCAATACTTTGATTGGCTCACCCGCCTCGCCACCCTCGATTTTGGCAACTCATTTTCCGCCGATGGTCGCCCTGTGCTTGATAAAATCGCCGAGCGGCTGCCCGTCACCCTTTTGATAAGYGTGTTAGCCATGGCATTCATTCTCATCATCGCCGTGCCGATTGGTGTGGCATCGGCTGTTCGCAAAGATTCATGGTTAGACCGCAGTTTAACCGTGTTTGTCTTCCTCGCTTTTGCTATCCCTTCGTTTTGGTTGGGTTTATTGCTGATGATTGCCTTGGGCGTGAATATGCAACTGCTACCCATTTCAGGCATACATGACTACGGCTGGCAGCAAATGAGCTGGCTAGAACAACAACTCGACCTGCTCAAACATTTGATTCTTCCTGTGTTTGTTTCTGCCATTGGTGGGCTTGCGGGTATGTCTCGCTTTATGCGCACAGGCATGTTGGATGTGATTCGCAGCGAATATATCACCACGGCACGCGCCATGGGTGTATCCGAAACCGCCATTCACTATCGCCTTGCCCTCAAAAACGCACNTTTACCCATGATTACGCTTTTGGGTTTATCCATTCCCGGCTTAATTGGCGGCTCAGTGATTGTGGAGCAACTGTTTTCCATCCCCGGCATGGGTTTATTGTTCTTTGAAGCCGTGCTTTCAAGGGATTACCCCCTCGTCATGGGCATCACCGTCATCGGCGCAGTCTTAACCCTTCTCGGCAACCTCATCGCCGACCTCGCCTACGCTTGGGCTGACCCAAGGATTAGGCAGTAAATAAATCACAGCTTTATNAAAAAATATAAAGCTRYKWTRYYTKCGWMWKRKCAAAAAAGAAAAAGCAGCCTTTTCTCAAGGTTATTGATGAAAGATATGACCTACCCAAGAGCAAAGGTGGCGGTGTGATAAAAATTGAGGCTTGGCAAGATAGCAAGGGTATTGTGGTAAAATACAATATCGCATATATCAACTTCAACCTATGCCAAGAAGACAATGGGCGTGTGATTGGTTATGACAATGCCCATGATTATCACCACAAACATTTTTTTGGTAAAATCTCACCCATTGATTTTATCAGCTATGAAAACCTTGTTACGCAGTTTGAACAAGAAATAAAGGAGTATATCCAATGACCATTGAAATCAAAGCAGGTACACTTGATGACTTCTTTACCGCCGCAAAAGAAACTGCAAAAGCCATTGATGAAGGCAAAAAGCTTACCCCCAAACATACTATTTGGGTGGATGCTAAGGATTTAATGMTGTTATTAAAACCTGAACGCACAGATTTGGTAAAATTCTTTCGCACAGAAAAAAAGGCTATATTTTCGCATCTTGTCAAAAAACTAAACCGAAGCCCCGCTAGCCTCAATAACGACTTAAAAATATTATCCAAATACGATTTGATTCGCATCACCAAAGAGCCCAACCCTGGGCATGGCACAAATAAAGTAATTTATGCCAATTTTAATGATGAGAAGATTGAATTTCGGGTGGAAATGTAAAGTTATGATGAGTAATACAGCGGTTGACACAACTCTACTCGCAGACTTAGCTTGGACTGACACAATAATTAGATAACAAGGAGGCGACCAATGTTTGGTCTTTTTAAAAAGAAAACACATGAGCCAGTCGAGCTACAACGTGAAGATATAGATAGTTACCCCCCTGAGCTTGCTAGACAGATTATAAACGGTGAAGATTGCGATGAATTATCAATAGGTCACGGTGATTTTGGCAGTTTAACAAACCCTATTCCAGTAAATGGACCCCTTGGAGAGATAAAGTATTTAGCTAAGCTTAGAGGTAAATCTGGAAATGCACTGTTTTTCCATAGAATAGGGAGCGTTAATTCGTCCGTTACATCTAACTCTATCGATTTGTACGAGGTAGTGTGCTTAGATGGTACTCAGTGGCATCAATTACATTTTAGCATGTATCACCCTCGCAGATCTAACAACGCACCAAAAGAATTCTCTCTTATGCCATTTGATAAATCGCTAGGGATAGATCTACCATTTGCATTTGGTGTCAATGGCTWTGTGGATAATTTTMCATTTTCTCTTCCTAAAGCCATTGTAAACTTTTATGGCGAATCTCCTGGATTAACATTCGCACGACACACCCAAGAAAAATTAGATGAATTCAATTTTCATAGAAATAAGGTCGAAAACAATAAACTAAAACAAGTTTTAATTCTTGAATCTTACCTTACTGTTAGCATGACGTTGCTATCTGATAAGCTTTCAAGCCCTCCTGCAAGGGCAGGAATCCAAATTTTTATATTGGGCATGGCTGATATGCTGCGGCAAGTTGWAAMSSYKWMWNNTGGAARCMRTWTMYATMRRYMWAKRWTRMSMKYYYWWYWWMWTWYSAWYTMSRACSWTCAATACCTATAGAATATTTTATTGAAGCGGTTGGGAATGCAGCCTCCACAAATACCGACATTGAGAAAATTTTAAGGCTTGGCGCACAGTCAATCAATTTATATATAACTGAACGAGATGCGAATGCTCCCACAGACATACTCGGGGCAGTAGTTTTTTCTGAGAAGAATGCATCTAGCTTCACAAGWAWWMRKKGASAGTRTMMWWWKKKMWYWRCSKRTCAKKCYYGWAAGTAACAGTGCTACTTMTCARCCACACYARCRRAWCAARCCTTGACAAAAGAACGTAATAACGTACGYTTTKYAAWGAGGTTATAAAYCATGTCTATTCTCACCGTTACTGATGCAAGAACAAACCTATACAAATTGATTGATSAAGCTTCTGAAACYCACCAGCCCATTACCATCACRGGCAAACGGGGTAACGCTGTGTTGCTCGCAGAAGAAGATTGGAATGCAATCACTGAAACACTGCATCTATTGTCAGTACCCAATATGCGGGAATCTATTCGCCAAGGGTTAAAGCAACCTATTGCGGAATGTGATACCGAGTTGGATTGGTGACYTMGGGTGACTTGGCAACTTGTTTACACCAAACAAGCCCAAAAAGATGCAAAAAAACTGGCTTCATCGGGCTTAAAAAACAAAGCATTATCGCTTTTAGCTATTTTGGAACAAGACCCTTACCAAAACCCGCCACCGTTTGAGAAATTGATTGGTGATTTGGCAGGCGCATATTCACGGCGCATCAATATTCAGCATCGACTTGTTTATCAAGTTTACAACGATGAAAAAACAGTGAAAATCATTCGATTATGGACACATTACGCCTAAAACGCTGATTAAACCTAAGCGTTTACGATGATGTCATTTGTTTTCGGCGCACAACCACCATCACGATAAACAATAGCGCCAAGAAGGCTGTCACTGCTGGGAACAACACCGTAATCGTGGAGTAGTGCATCAATGCTGCAATCGCTACCACATTCCGAACTGCCATCCACACATAAAAACTAAGCTGCTCATCAAATGGTTTGTAATACGATTTGCGAAATGTGGGAGCAAAACCAAAGGCATCAATGGTGGTCAAAATAACTATCGTCCACAGTGGGCTTGATGTGAAATACCATAATGGAATGGAGCATAATGCGATGGTGAAAAACACCCAATCGGTTGCAGTGATATGGGTGTCAGCTTTCTTGTTGTATGCCAAGAGTGCCACATACATGGTGATTAAACCCGACACACCTGTTGCCCACGTACCTGCCCCGCCGCCATCAGCGATTTGCCCAAGGAATACAACAAAAGTGGTTAAACCCCAAATCACCCATGAAAACACATGCGGCTTGGTTTTACCTTGTTTGATGGAGCGGATATAGGGAATAAATGCGATGAATGTCATCGCAACGGCAATCAAGCCCAGTATTTCTTTAAACATAGAGCCAAGCTTACACGCCAATTATCAAAGCAACAGGTGAAATCATTCAGTTTCACGTTTAAGCTATGCCCATGCCTTCACCATCAAACAAGCAAACACCCGAAAAGCCAACGTCTCAATATCCATCAGGTTGCGACTACCTGATTATTGGCAGTGGTGCTGCGGGATTGATGGCAGCGCACCGTTTGGCAGAACATGGCAGCGTGATATTGGTGAATAAATCTGATTTTCCTGATTCCAACACCTTCCAAGCCCAAGGCGGTATTGCAGGCTTTATCACCAAAGAAGATACCATCGCAAGTCATATTCAAGACACCATCAAAGCAGGTGCAGGGCTTTGCCATGCCGATGTGGTCAGTGAAATCGTCAATCGCGGGCATGATATGGTGGAAGAGTTATTGGACTTAGGCACACCCTTTGACATGGATGACGGCGCACTGCACCTCACCCGCGAAGGTGGTCATTCGCATAGRCGCATTGCCCATGTGCAAGATTCMACAGGYAARGCKATTGGTGAAACATTGCTTAAACATGTGCARCAAAATGAAAACATCACCTGCTTRCAACGRCACATGGTCGTGGATTTAATCACRACCTATAARTTGGGTGTATTCCATCAAAAAAACCAATGTTTGGGTGCATATATTCTGCCCGAGCAGGGTGAAGTGTTTAGCATTGCTGCCAAGCAGGTGATTTTAGCCACGGGCGGTGCGGGAAAAGTGTATATGTATACATCCAACCCTCATGCGGCAACGGGTGATGGCATTGCCATGGCATGGCGCGCAGGTTGCCCTGTGATGAATTTAGAATTTATGCAATTTCACCCCACATGTTTATACAACCCAAGCGGTTCAACCATGTTGCTYACCGAAGCATTACGCGGTGAAGGTGCRCATYTGATTGATAAASATGGGCGRCGWTTYGCCTTTGATGATRATGARCGCGGCGAACTTGCACCMMGWGAYATYGTGGCKCGCTCSATTGACCGCGAAATCAAAAAAACAGGCGAAGATTGCATGTAYYTSGAYGTGACCCACTTGGGYGCWGAYAAAATCAAYARCCAGTTTCCGAATATCCAACGCCGATTATTGAAAATGGGCATGGACATGAGCCAGCAACCCATCCCTATTGTGCCTGCAGCGCATTATATGTGTGGTGGTGTGCAAACGGATGTCAGTGG
>NVSF01000090.1 GCA_002401135.1 Zetaproteobacteria bacterium | reverse complement strand
CGGATGGCTTTTCACGAGTTGTTGCTCCACTTCAAACCCAACCTTCATCATACGCTGCGTAAATTCAATATCAGGTGCAGCCGACCACACGGTTAACACACCACCACTTTTCAACGCTTCATGGGCATTGGTCAGCCCTACAAGACCGTACAAAGAGTCATTGCTGTCTCGCGTAAACCCATCAGGACCATTATCCACATCAAGCATAATCGCATCAAAAGTGTCTTTGTGTTCGCTCATCACTTTGCCAACATCCTGATTGATAACCCGCGTACGTGCGTCTCGCAGCGGGTAACCCGCACCTTTACCAAGGTACAATTCATTCCAGCGCACCACCGCAGCCATCAACTCACTCACCGACACAGTTGCATCAGCATTTGTATGTTTTAAAGCCGAAGCAAGGGTAAAGCCCATACCCAAACCACCCACCAAGACATGTGCATTCTTTCGCGCTCGAATCGGCGCGCAAGCCAGCTCTGCCAACACATCTTCTGAATAGTGAAACTCATTATTCATCAATTCACTATCGGTTTGGTCAACCCGAATAGAAAACTCATCGCCAAGCTGAAATATACGCATGGTTAACCCATGTTCTGTGCTGCTATCAAGTAAGGTGTATTCATCCATAGGCGAGCATTTAAAACAGTTCACCCCAATCTATCAAGCTTTAACCTTTGGATACCGTAAAGTGTGCGTATCACCTTGGATTAACAAACATCAATCCGAACGCGAAGCCTCATCAAACAAGCGAACCAAAGGCGCATGTCTGCCATGCACTAAGGCATGTTCCATGGCTGCAAAATACATCGCCCTATTCTCACCATTAAACACAGGCGGCATCAATCGTGCATTCAAGCATTGCGCCATCACCAATGCTCGCCCCACGCGCCCATTACCATCACCAAACGGATGAATAGCAATAAARTGMGCATGTGCTTTGGCAATATCTTCAAGTGAATCCACATCTTTATACTTATAAACCCAGCGATTCATCTCTTCGGGCACATCCTCAGGCAATGTGGTATCAAAGTTTTCCAATGTCCCCATCACGCGCACATGCTTGGAATAGAAGCCAGCATTGGGGTGAACCCCACGCATAAAACCACTGTGTAATGTTTTAATGCTCTCTTCTGATGCAACAAATGGCTCTTGATATTCAATCACCTTTTGCCAAAGYTCTTTGATGGTCGCAAAKGTRTTCCATGMYTCATGAAAYKCTTCTTTGGRCATGTTTTTGGGCARCTTTTCRKCATCAATCGCCTTATCAAAGCTTGCTTGRTCAATAYTGGTYTCAATTTCWATSGTGCCATAACTCAAGCGACGCAAAAAAGGCATAAACACATGATGATTATGCGGCATATCATCAGGCAACAAYACGGCATCATAAKTCTGCTTAGGTTTATCCCACTCAGGCACAACAAAATGTTTGCAATAAAGCACATCAATATTAAAACGATTTTCCGCTTTGATGGATTCAGGTCTATCAAGCCAGTTGAGAAGTGAGTTGCGGGAAACTCCCAACACTTCAATCAACGCTGACGATATAGGGAAATACGCCCTNAGCGCCTCAAGCTTCTCTAAATAACTAATTTTATTATACTTCATGTCATTTACCTTATCATATTACAAGAATAAACAAGGTAAGCAATATGTGAAGTTAAGTCAATTTTTAATCACTTACTTCACATTACCCAACGCTATGGCACAATAAAAAGGTTTACTTCATTTTTCTTTAAATCTCTTTAAACCCTCCATTACAATACCATTCACTAGCAGCTAATGCTTGATACATTGCGGTTTGCCATGAGTTTTTATAGCTTTCAAACCTTGAGTCAGCCGCTTCTTTCAAATGCTCTTGAACAGCCTTAGTTCCAGCACGTTCATAAAGCTTTCTTATTTGGTTTTGAATATTTGAAAGCTCAACACCAACCTGAGATGTATACAAATGGGTCAACTCAAACGACTTAAAGTGAAAATCAACCCTATCTTTTAGTGGTTGCGCCCATTCGTTGGGTGGTTGAATAAAAAACTCAATAGTTGGTGATTCTTCAATCACCCTTGCATAAAGCCACTGTTCATGAGTAACATCATCATAATACGGATGAAGGGTTTGAGATTCTTCATTCTTTGCAACATCAGCTAGTTTGGTTTTATTACATTCACTACAGGAAGGGACTAAATTATAAGGAGTAACAGCAAGTGAAGGAAACTTACCCTTTGGTAAATAGTGATCTAATTGTGATACTGATCTTTGTGCACAATAAGGACATAATTCTGTTGATGTTCTAAGCTTAATATAAATTGTATACCCAGGTGACTTTGGGCCTACCATTCGGCKCGTATAAACCTTCTTCATTTCATCTGCAGATACTGACCCAACACTTGAATGCTCTGGAATAACAAACCAATTCTTATTTTCACCTTGAATGTCATATTCTACTGCTGCAGCCTCAACTAAATTTGACACACCTTGCAAACGAGCCTGCAAATCATGGTTTCTTACCCTGCTAATACAGGTTTCAAAAACACTCTTAGCATCATCATCATTTGGTTTATTTAAGGTTCTCATGAAGCTGCCCTTTCATCTATCTTCTTTAAAGATAAAAGACCCCGAATAATCGCTTTGGCTTCATTGCCAAGTTGACCATCAAATTGAGCCACGACCTCTTCATATGAGTTACACTGTGCAATTGCCTTTGACAGCATCTGATGATACCCAGACTCGGTAACTTCTAATCCAAATATTTCGCGCGTTAACACACCTACATTTTCACCAAATGTTTCAATATCTGGTCGTGCTGCCTTGGCTTCAGTACCAGAGCGCCATAATTTCCAGACACAACTCTTTGGCACTTCTTGTAAAATGACAGGAGAGTGTGTTGCAATAATTGCCACGCCATTTCGAAAAGATAACAACTCAGATAATGCTCTAATAAAAGCCGACAATAATGGAGGGTGAAGGTGGCCTTCTGGCTCATCCATTAACACTAAAGTTTTTTCTTCGACTTTTTCCACTAATTTTGTGATGGTTAAAAGAACAATTCCATGACCTGAGCTAAGCCTTTTAAATAGTGATGTGACTGTTGCCTCCATATTATCTTCAGGCGTTTCTGAAAGTATTTGATAAAGATTTATATCTTTAAATATTGGGTCTGATTCTAATTTWTCAATGGCGACCATCAGCCGTTCTCGCTTCCCAAATGACAAACAGCCCATCAGGCTGGAGACAAACTCTTTAGTAAGCATATCATGACTCATCAACGTACCTTTTTTGCCGCCTCTATTGGTTGACCTTTTTAAGCCAACATATGAGTAACGTAGGCCTTCAGATTTATCTTTTTTCTCTGGGTATGGTTCAAACGGGTCAAACGCACTAAAGGACACCGAAAGAACACCAGAAAACAACTCATCTCCCAAGTCACTGTACTTATCTGTATTGCTAATCTCTCCGCTTGAAGAAGAGTTATCTACCAAGGTTTCTATCATGTTGTTTAATAGATATGTTTTACCAGCTCCATTTCGACCAATAAGTACATGTACATTTGTTGGGGGGTTTGATTCTGGTTTAATTGCAAAGTCTAAAACTAAATCTGAGTGACTTTTTCCTTTGGGTAAAGTGTATTCAAATTGATACTTCGTTAAAAGGTCTGCTCCTTCCAGTATTCGCTTATATTGCCCCTTCACCGAAGATAAACTTACACCACGCAGTAAAGATGTATTAAAAACTGATTCTTGTTGTGCGACCACTAAAATATCAGGGTTGAAAACAACATCATTTAGATCTCTTAAAATAGAATCTCTGAGTTTAACATTCAGCTCTGAAAGTGCCTTGTAAAACTCTGGGCTTTGACCCAAAGAAAAGTATCCTTCTGGCAAATGCGAAAAGGGTTCTTTAAAAAGAGAATATGTCGCTGTTGTTTCTGACTGACCAACAAAGCCTATCTTAATTCCTCCAATCTCATGTTTTACAGCCTTTTCATCATAAACATTCATTTGAAAATAAGTTTTAAAACCAAAGTCATTCCAGTTATCTATCATTAGTGTAACAAATGATTTTGTTTTAACAGCGTCTGGATCCCCCCAACTAATAGCTTTATAGGTTACTTTCACAACCTATCTCCTTCCATATCACCAGGGTCAGATACCGTCTTGTTTCGCACATTTGATAGTTAAACATTCGCCACCTCTTGCACAGGTTTGATATTTGGTCGTTTCTTTTGTGATGCTTGATAAAGGTCATAAGCAGATTGCATATTTATCCATGATTCAGGGCTACTGCCCAACCATGCGGCTAAGCGCAATGCCATATCGGGGCTAATGCCTGCTTTGCTATTGATAACACGAGACAACGCAACACGAGTYACKSYWWKYYGGTNTGGCNGMKKSRRTAAMTSTSRTNTMTMAWNCAGGCWNNASASWNTCTTMNTKYTWWGATTTCGCCAGGGTGTGTAGGGCATACCATTCGTCTCATATCAACTCCCTTTTTCTTCCATCATCATAACCAATAAATCCGTAACTTCAGGGTCAATACCTGCTTGAAAAAGAAGCGTGGTGACTTGCCCTCGATGGTGGGTTTGATGATTAAACACATGTTGCAGCAATTCACCCAGCGGACGTTGATGTTTGTTACCTTTCATATCGCGGTAGCGAATATCTGATTGCAGCATGGTTTCATCCCAGCAGTGGCTAAAATCTAGTATTAACGCATCCATGATTTCGCGTTGCTCTTTTAAAGCGGACATATCGGTAAACAGCAGCTCATCCAAACGGGTTGGGCGCGGCATATCCTTCATGGCAGTTAAATGTTCTTTGCAAGCTTTGGATGCTGCAAATCGGCGAAACCAAACCATGTCACCCACCAAGATATGRTTAAGTGTGCCAAGGATAGACGAGAAAAAYGCACCTCTRTCTTTGGCGATGTCATCATCCGATAACAAYATCACTTTTTCATAAAGCTTATGATTCATCCATTGGTTATACCGCGCCATGCGTTGTAAATATTCGATAATTTCACATCTCCCCAGAAGTTGAATCAATACCATACAAGAATGATGGATAAACCGCAAAAGTAATCTTGACACTTGCCGTCAAAAAATCGGCAGCATGAGTCATATCAAACCCTATTAACCTTTATACACAAACAAACAAAAACAACGCCATGCGTTGTAAATAAAGAATGATGACGCATATCACAGCATTTGGCACAGGCTCTGCTAATATAGATGTATAACGTGGTTGGACTGGCGTTGTGACTTATAAAACTGAACCGATACGTTTTATATGGAAGCTGACTGGCAGGTGGTGTGCGTTCCCTTTTTTGGGAAACCTAAAACCCGCAGAAGGCATCCCCCTAACATACTCTAGGGTTCTGTTTTTGTAGGTCACAACGCCAGTCCAACGACTGTGAAGAAAAGACCTGCCTTCCTCCCCCCTCCCCCCTTAGGCAGGTCTTTTTTTGCCTTCTTTTTAAAAGTTTTACCTCAAATCTTCCAGTTTAATCAGCACATAACCATCGGCAGTGTTGTATATTTCACTACCCACACCCTGATACCGCTTCACGACCTCTTCTTTAGGAAACCCATAGCGGTTTTTATATCCTGTTTGGGCAATCACAATCTTGGGGCGGACTTTCTGCACAAATTCAGTTGTACTTGATGTCGTGCTCCCATGATGCGGCATCAACATCA